>CADEDE010000009.1 GCA_902825995.1 uncultured Burkholderiales bacterium | reverse complement strand
CCCTGGCTCAATATTGAGTCGGCACGGTGGCTCAGATTTGAATCGGCGCCGACAATCTGCAGATGCTGGCGGTACCAGTTGACGGTTTCCTTGGCGTCGAGGCAGCGGTAGGCCACGTGGTGGATGCCTTGGGTGATGGTCATCTGTATTTATCCTGTCGCCGAAAGCTTGCCCCGGAAGTGGCTTCAGTCTGCGCTGGCTTGCGATGGCCGTCAACGCAGCACCGGGGAACGAAAAAACCCCGTAAACACGGGGTCTGCGGGGCTTTGCGTGGTCTTTGGCGGACCTTGGCGAACCTATCACTGGCGGAGAGGGAGGGATTCGAACCCTCGTTACTGCATAACAGTAAACCGGATTTCGAGTCCGGCGCGATCGACCACTCTGCCACCTCTCCCGATGCGGGGTCTCGCTTTGCAGCGAAGGGCGCGATTCTAGCGCAGCACCTCGAGGCCGCCGAGGTAAGGACGCAGCGCAGCGGGAATGGCAATGCTGCCATCGGCCTGCTGGTGGTTTTCGATCACCGCCACCATCGCGCGGCCGACGGCCAGGCCCGAACCGTTCAGCGTGTGGACCCATTCGGTCTTGCCTTGGGCGTTGCGAAACCGCGCCTGCATGCGCCGCGCCTGGAAGGCCTCGCAGTTGGAGCAGGAGCTGATTTCGCGGAAGCTACTCTGCGCCGGCAGCCAGACTTCGAGATCGTAGGTCTTGGTCGCACCGAAGCCCATGTCGCCGCTGCACAGCAGCACCACGCGATACGGCAGCTCGAGCTTCTCGAGAATCGCCTCGGCGTGGCCGACCATCTGCTCGAGCGCTGCGTAGCTCTTCTCGGGCTGGGTGATCTGCACCATCTCGACCTTGTCGAACTGGTGCTGGCGGATCATGCCGCGGGTATCGCGCCCGGCGCTGCCGGCCTCGGAGCGAAAGCACGGGCTGTGGGCGGTGAGCTTGATCGGCAGTGTGGCCGCGTCGAGGATCTGCTCGCGCACGCTGTTGGTGAGCGAAATCTCGGACGTCGATATCAAATACTGCGCCTCGCCCGTTTCGTCACCGCCCCGCAACACCCGGAACATGTCGTCCTTGAACTTCGGCAATTGGCCCGTGCCTTCGAGGATTTCACGGTTGACGATGTAGGGCGTGTAGCACTCGGTGTAGCCATGCTCCTGCGTCTGCACGTCGAGCATGAACTGGGCCAGCGCGCGGTGCAGGCGCGCTGCGCTGCCGCGCAGGAAGGAAAAGCGCGAGCCCGAAAGTTTGGCCCCGGTGTCGAAGTCCAGGCCCAGCGCTGCGCCGAGATCGACATGGTCTTTGACGGCGAAGCCAAACGCACGCGGGCTGCCCCAGCGTCGCACTTCGACGTTCGCCTTTTCGTCGGCGCCGACCGGCACGCTTTCATGCGGCAGGTTGGGCAGGCCCATCAGCAGCGCATTGATCTCGGATTGCAGCACTTCATTGCGAACGGTCGATGCGGCGAGTTCTTCGCCGAGGCCACCCACTTGCGCCATCACGGCAGCCACATCCCGGCCCTTGGCCTTCAACTGGCCGATCTGTTTGGACAGGCCGTTGCGCTGCGCTTGCAATTCCTCGGTGCGGGTCTGGATGCGCTTGCGTTCGGCTTCGAGTGCGCTGAATTTTTCGCGGTCGAGAAACTCCTGCGGCTTCTTGCGCGCCTCCAGCTTGGCGATCACGCCGTCGAGATCGCGGCGCAGCAGGTTGATATCGAGCATGGTGGACTTGTCGGTTAGAAACGCAGGCCAGCGCCGGGCCGCTCCCAAGCGGCCTGCGCGCCCCTCGGGGGTCGCGAGCGCAGCGAGCTAGGGGCTGTCATTTCGCGCGGCCATGGATTTGTCGCCCAGGCCCTTGGGCAGCGGGAAGTGCACCGTCTCGACCACGCCGTCGAGCTTGCGCAAAGACACCGCGCCCAACTCGCGCAGGCGCGCGATGACCTGCTGCACCAGGATGTCGGGGGCCGAGGCGCCGGCGGTGAGGCCGACGCGCGTGGCGTTGACGAACCACGCGGCCTGTAGGGCATTGGCATCATCGACCATATAGGCCGGCCGGCCCAGGCGCTCGGCGAGTTCGCGCAGGCGGTTGCTGTTGCTGCTGGTCGGGCTGCCAACGACGATGACCACATCGACGCCGGGCGAGAGCATCTTGACGGCATCCTGGCGGTTCTGCGTGGCGTAGCAGATATCCTGGTGTTTGGGCTGGCGCACGTTGGGGAAGCGCCGCTTCACGGCGGCCAGGATATCGGCGGTGTCATCGACACTGAGCGTGGTTTGCGTCACCACCGCCAGGCGCTCGGGGTTTTGCACCGGCACGTGGGCCACATCGGCGACGCTCTCGACCAGGTAGATGCCGTCGAAGAGCTGGCCCATCGTGCCCTCGACCTCGGGGTGGCCCTTGTGGCCGATCATCAAGAATTCGTAGCCTTCCTTGTGCAGCTTGGCGACTTCGACATGCACCTTGCTCACCAGCGGGCAGGTGGCGTCGAAGATCGAGAAGCCGCGCGCGGCGGCTTCGCGGCGCACCGCCTGGCTGACGCCGTGGGCGCTGAAGACCAGCGTGGCGCCGCGCGGCACTTCGGCCAGTTCCTCGATGAAGACCGCGCCCTTGGCCTTCAAATCGTTGACGACGTAGGTGTTGTGGACGATTTCGTGGCGCACATAGATCGGCGCGCCGAATTTGACCAGCGCGCGCTCGACGATCTCGATCGCGCGGTCAACCCCGGCGCAAAACCCGCGCGGCTCGGCCAGAACGATTTCATCCATGCCCCGGCGCTCCGTCCGCGGATCGCGCGAAAGCCGCGCACGGCCCGCGCTGACCGCGCAGACGCCGCGGATCCGGCTTTGCCGGTCCGCTGGCGTCGCCCCCTCGAGGGGGAGCGGCGAAGCCGCTACGGGGGTGGTTCATAACACCCCGATCACATGCACATCCAGGCGCACCGGCTGGCCGGCCAGCGGGTGGTTGAAATCGAACAGCAACCAGTCGCCGCCGATCTCGCGCACCACACCGGCATAGGCGCCCTGCCCGTTCGGCGTCGGGAAGCGGACCACATCGCCGATCCTGTACTGCGCATCGGCATCGCCCAATTCATGCAGCAGGGCGAGCCTCACGCGTTGCAGCATCTCCGGGTTGCGCTCGCCGAAGGCTTCGCCCGCGCGCAGCTCGAAACTTTCGCGCGCGCCCTCGGGCAGGCCGATCAAGCGCGCTTCCATCGCCGGCGTCAGTTCGCCGTTGCCCAGCGTCAGGGTCGCGGGCTGGCCGCTGAAGGTATCGACCACGGCGGCGCCGTCCGGCCCGGCGAGGCGGTAGTGCAGGGTCAGGAAGGAACCCGATTGGATGGCGGTCACGAAATTGAAAGTGGGCGCTAGACTGGCCGCGATTTTACGGGGCCGCTCTTGAATACCCCTGCCGCGTCCATGCGCCACCTGCCCGCCGATGCCCGCCCGCGCGAGAAGCTGCTCGCCCGCGGCCCGGGCGCGCTGGCCGATGCCGAGTTGCTGGCCCTGCTCTTGCGCACCGGGCTGCCGGGCCTGGGGGTGCTGCAGATGGCCCAATCGCTGCTCGATCGCTTCGGTGGTTTGGCGGGCCTGTTGCAGGCCGATGCGGAGGCCTTGAAGGCGGTCAAGGGCCTGGGTCCGGCCAAGCGCGCCGAGGTCGCGGCGGTGCTCGAAATCGCCCGCCGCGTCTTAGCGCAACAACTCGCCGAACGGCCCGTCTTCGATGCGCCGCAGCGCGTGAAGGACTATGCGGCCTTGCAATTGCGTGCGCTCGAGCATGAAGTCTTCGCGGTCCTGTTTCTCGATACGCACCTGCGCTTGCTGGCCTATGAAGTGCTGTTCACGGGCACGCTCACCCACACCAGCGTGCACCCGCGCGAAGTCGTCAAGCGGGCGATGGCGCTGAATGCCGCCGCCGTGGTGCTGGCCCGCAACCACCCCAGCGGCGCGGCCGAGCCTTCGCGCGCCGATGAGTTGTTGACCCACGGTTTGCGCGCGGCGTTGCAACTCGTCGATGTGCGCGTGGTCGATCACCTGATCGTCGGCAGTGTCTCGGTGCTCTCGTTCGCCGAGCGTGGTCTGTTGTGAGGCCCGCCGACCTCGCGCGGCTGAATGCGCTCAGGCAACGCCTGGCGCGCGAGGCGCAGGAAGCCGCCACGCGTCGCGAGGCGCAGGCCCAGGCCGCGGCACGCGAGCGCATCGAGCGCGACCGCTTTCGCCTCAGCGTCGGCGCGGTGACGCCGCAGTCGCAGGGCGAGCGTGCCGATCTGGCGCCACCTGCCGCGGCGCCCGAGCCGCGCCAGCGCCAGCAAGACGAAGCCCAGGCGCTGGCGTCTTCGCTCTCGGATGATTTCGACGTGAGCAGCCTGCTCGATACCGATGCGGCGCTGAGCTACCGCCGCGAGGGCATCGGAGCGGAGGTGCCGGTTCGCCTGCGCCGCGGGCAATGGTCGATCCAGCGCCAGCTCGATCTGCACGGCCTGCGCCGCGATGCGGCGCGCGATGCGCTGGCGGCGTTCATCCGCCAGGCCGCGCGCGATGGCCTGCGCTGCGTGCGCGTGGTGCACGGCAAGGGCAATGGCTCGCCGGGCCGCGAGCCAGTGCTGAAAGACAAGGTCAAGCGCTGGCTGGTGCAGAAGGACCAGGTGATCGCTTTTACGCAGGCCAGCGCCGCCGATGGCGGGCTGGGTGCGCTGTTGGTGCTGCTGCGCGGCTAGCGCGAATCAGAGCGTGATGCGCGCGGCCAGCGCCGTCACCGCCAGCGCGGCCGGCGAGCCGGGGTAGATCTCGAGCAGCAACTGGCGCTTTTGCACCGCCTCGCGCACCGCAGGGTCGGAGGGCAGCTCGCCGACGAATTCGAGTTTGACCGGCGTGCCGACCTCCGGGTTGACGAAGCGGTCGATCACCAATTGCAGTTGATTGCGGATCACGCGGCCTTCACCGGCCTTCAGGGTCTGGTTCACCGCCAGCAGCAGCGCGCGCCGGCTCTGCGTCGCGGCCAGCACCTTGATGGTGGCGTAGGCGTCGGTCATCGCGGTGGGTTCGGGCGTGGTCACGACCAGGATCTCATGCGCCAGCGAGAGCGTATAGAGCACCACGTCGGAGATGCCGGCGCCGGTATCGAGCACGACGCGGTCGAACATCGGCGTCACGCGCTCGATGGTTTCGAGCAACTGGTCGCGCACCTCGGGCGTCAGGCGCGAATATTCGACCATGCCCGAGCCGGCCAGCAGCACCGAGAAGCCGCCGGCCACCGGCACGATCGCATCCTCCAGCTTGTGCTTGCCGGTGAAGACATCGTGCAGCGTGATCTTCGGGTGCAGGTTGAGCACCACATCGAGATTGGCCAGGCCGAGGTCGGCGTCGAGCACCAGCACGCGCTCGCCGCGTTGGGCCAGCGCCGCGGCCAGGTTGGCCGCGACGAAGGTCTTGCCCACGCCGCCCTTGCCGCTGGTCACGGCGGTGATGCGCGCACGCCGGGTGCTTGGTTTGATGGGCTCGGTCATGCGTCGGCGTCTTTCGGATCGTCTGTCGCGTTGGCGTCGAACTGCGAGTGGCCGAACAACAAGCCTTTTTCCTCGGCCTTGACCAGCGATACCGCGGCCGGCTCGAAGACCGCGCGGTTGCGCCCGGTGGCCTTGGCGTTGTAGAGCTGCAGGTCGGCGCGTTCGAGCCACAGGCGCACGGAGGAGCGCACCCACTGCGGCGCAAAGGCACCACCCAGGCTGACCGTGACGGAGATCTGCTCCGACAAACCGATCGTGACCGGCCGGCGCTCGACGCGCGTGCGCATGCGCTCGGCCACGGTGGGGCCAAAGGCCGGCGGGCAATTCGGCAGCACGATGGCGAATTCCTCGCCGCCGATGCGGGCCACGGTATCCATCGGCCGCACGCATTCGAGCAAGGCCTCGGACACGGCCTTCAACACCAGGTCGCCGGCGGCGTGGCCGTGGCTGTCGTTGACGCGCTTGAAATGGTCGATGTCGAGCACCAGCAGCAGGGCCGGCTCGCCGGCGCGGGCCACGCGGTCGATTTCACGCGCCAGCACCATTTCGAAGTGGCGCCGGTTGGCCAGTCCGGTCAGGGCATCGCGGCTGGACAGCTCGCACAGCGCATCGATCAGGCCCTGCAACCAGGCCGCGCTGCCGGCAACGCCTGGCGGCGGCTCATGCCCCGACTGTCGCAACAGCGACAGCGCGGCATCGAGTTTGAGCACGGCAAACGCCGCCGCCTGCGGCGCTGCCGGTTCAACAGGGGGCGTGGACTCGCTCACGGTATAGACCAGTCTAGCAGCCGCCCCGGGCGGCGATGGCGCTGAAATGCCGCGCAAAGCACGGCCATTTTTGCGGCTGGCGGCGGCCACCGGCCGGCGCAACGGCGTCAAACAAACAGCGCCTGCAGGTCGCTCAGGAAATCGAAGCCACGCGGCGTCGGCCGCAGCCGCGAACCGTTGCGTTCGATGAGGCCCTGCACTTGAGCGCGCTGCAAGGCCGCGTCGATCACGGCGATCGATTGGCCGGTGCGCTCGGCAAAGCGTGCCGGCTCGAAACCCTCGGCCAGGCGCAGCGCGTTCATCATGTATTCGAGCGGCAACTGATCGGGCGCGACAACTTGTTCGTTGGACAGCGCATGCCCGGCGAGCGCCTTGTCGATGTACATCGCCGGTTCGCGCCAGCGCACCTGGCGCACGATGCGATCGGGAAAACTCAACTTGCCGTGGGCGCCGGCACCGATGCCGAGGTAGTCGCCGAACTGCCAGTAGTTGAGGTTGTGCACGCAGCGGTGGCCGGGCCGCGCGAAAGCCGAAACCTCGTAGCGCGCCAGGCCCTCGCTTGCCGTGCGCGCCACGATCGCATCGAGCATCTGGCTGGCCGCGTCGTCGTCGGGCAGCAGCGGCGGCGCGTTGGCGAATGCGGTATTGGGCTCGACCGTCAGGTGGTAGATCGACAGGTGCGGCGGCGCGAAGGCCAGCGCAGTATCGAGGTCGGCCTGCAGCTGCGCCGGGCTCTGGCCCGGCAACGCATACATCAGGTCGAGGTTGAAGGTGTCGAAAGCCTCGCGCGCTTCGGCCAGCGCCGCCCGCGCCTGTGCGCCGTCATGCACACGGCCGATGCGCGCCAGCAGCGCGTCGTCGAAGCTCTGCACGCCGACCGACAGCCGCGTGACGCCCGCCGCACGGTAAGCCCGAAAACGCTCGCGCTCGAAGCTGCCGGGGTTGGCTTCGAGCGTGATTTCGCAGCCCGCTTCGAGCGGCAGGCGGGCGCGGATGTCGGCCAGCAGGCGGTCGATGCTCGCCGGCGAGAACAGGCTCGGCGTGCCGCCGCCGATGAAGACGCTGATGACCCTTCGGCCCCAGACCTGCGGCAGCGCCGCGTCGAGATCGGCGATCAGCGCGTCGAGGTAGCGCGCTTCAGGCAGCGCGCCCTGCTTTGCTTGATGTGAATTGAAGTCGCAGTAGGGGCATTTTTTCAAGCACCAAGGCAGGTGCACGTACAGCGCCAGCGGCGGCAATGCGGCCAGAGCAATGCCAGCCGATGGCGTCTGGCGGTGAATACGAATCGGGCGTTCGCTCACGTCAACCCAGCGACCAGGCCTTGCGCATCAACTCGCGCATTTGCGCGGCGGCCAGCGCGCGGTGACTGACCCGGTTTTTCTGCTCGGCGCCGAGTTCGGCGACGCTGGCGCCGAGCGACTCGATCCACACCAGGGAGTCGTAGCCGAAGCCGCCGCCGCCGCGCGGCACGCTGAGCAGCGTGGCTTCCCAGCGACCCGATGCGACCAGGGGTTCCGGATCGTCGGCATGGCGCAGGGCAATGAGCGTGCTCACAAAACGCGCACGGCGGTCGGCGATGCCACGCATGGATTCGAGCAGCAGGGCGTTGTTGGCTGCGTCCTGTGCCCGGCGCTGCGCTTCTCGGCCACCAGGCGCAGCGACGAGGCCGGCATAGCCCGCTGACTGCACGCCAGGCGCTCCACCCAGCGCAGCGACACACAGCCCGGAGTCGTCGGCAATGGCCGGCAGCCCGCTGGCCTGCGCCGCATGGCGCGCCTTGGCAAGGGCGTTCTCGACAAAGCTGTGGTGCGGCTCCTCGGCCTCGGTGATGCCGAGCGAGGCCTGGCTCACGAGTTCGATCGCCAGGCCGGCGAACAGGGTCTGCAATTCGGCGAGCTTCTTGGCGTTGTTGGACGCCAGCACAAGCTTCATGGACTGGCGCCGGGCCGCCCCAAGCCAGTCGGCGCCCCCCTGGGGGGTCGATCGACGCAGTCGTCGATCATGGGGGCCGTCATGACGCCAGTGCAGCCTTCTGCGCCTCGACCAGGTCGGCGATGCCGCGCTCGGCCAGCATCAGCAGCGCATCCATCTGCGCGCGCGTGAAGGCCGCGCCCTCGGCCGTGCCCTGGACTTCAACGTAGGTGCCGGCACCGGTCATCACCACATTCATGTCGGTGTCGCAGCTCGAGTCTTCGCTGTATTCGAGGTCGAGTAGCGGCACGTGGTTCAACAGGCCCACCGAGATCGCCGCGACATGGTCGCGGATTGGGCTCGCGGCAATGCGCCCCTGCGCCAGCAACCACGTCACCGCATCGTGCGCGGCGACGAATGCACCGGTGATGGCCGCCGTGCGCGTGCCGCCGTCGGCCTGCAAGACGTCGCAATCGAGCGTGATCGTGCGCTCGCCCAGCGCCGGCAGATCGAACACCGCGCGCAGCGAACGGCCGATCAGGCGCTGGATTTCCTGCGTGCGCCCGCTCTGTTTGCCGCGCGCGGCTTCGCGGTCGCTGCGGGTGTGGGTGGCGCGCGGCAGCATGCCGTATTCGGCGGTGACCCAGCCTTGGCCGCTGCCGCGCTTGTGCGGCGGAACGCGCTCTTCGACCGACGCGGTGCACAGCACCTGTGTTGCGCCGAAGGCGATCAGCACCGAACCCTCGGCGTGCCGGGTATAGCCGCGCTCGATGCGCAAGGGGCGCAGGGCAGCGGCGGCACGGCCGCCGCTGCGAATGAATTCGTTCATCAGGACTTTTTCTCGTTGGAGCGACGGATGGCGTCGTTGATCTCTTTGATCGAACGCTCGATCTCGGCCTCGTCGAGCTCGTCGCTGGCCAGGTCGCCGACGACGCTGGCCTGGATGGTCGAGGCAAAGACCTCCTCGCCCAGGCTCTGGGTGGAAATGCCGGTGACGCTGTCGCTGTCTTCGGCCGACTCCCACTCGACCGAAATCACGGTCACGTTGTCGCTCTTCGGGCCGCCGTTGCGCAGGGCCTGCTCGACCAGCTCGGGCGCCGAGTCGGAGATCGTGCGGCTGGCCAATTGCTCGGCAATCACGCTGTCGGTCACGCTGCCCCACAGGCCGTCGGAGCACAGCAACATGCGGTCGCCGGAATGCAGCAGCAGCGGGCCGGCGGTATCGACCACCGGCTTGCCCGGGCTGCCCAGGCAGGTGAAGAGCACATTGCGATTGAACTTCTCACCCATCGGCACGACATGCGAAAGCGTTTCCTGCAGCTCGGTGTAGGAGTGGTCGCGCGTTCGGGCGACGAGTTTGTCGCCACGCACCAGGTACAGGCGCGAATCGCCGCAATGAGCCCAGTAGGCCGCGTTGCCCTGCATCACGCAGGCCACAACGGTCGTGCGCGGGGTGTCGATCAGCGCCTTCTCGGTGGCATAGCGCAGCAGCTGGTGGTGGGCAGCAATGATGGCGTCGTGCAGAAAGCGCAGCGGGTCGGCCAGCGTCGGCTTGGCGTCGCGCTGGAACAGCGCGGCCAGGGTTTGCAGCGCGAGCTGCGAGGCGACTTCGCCCTCCGGGTGTCCACCCATGCCGTCGGCCAGAGCGAACAGGCCCGAATCACGCGTGTAGCAATAGCCCATGCGGTCTTCGTTCTTTTCGCGACCCCCCTTGCGGCTGATCTGATAGACCGAGAACCTCACGCCTTCGCACCTGTTTTCAAGTTCTCCAGTTGCAGCTTGAGCCGCTCGCTGAAGCTCAGCTTGGTGTAGCGACGCTCGGTTTCGCGGGCCAGTTCCTTTTGCAGCGCGAAGACGCTCTGCGGCCGTGACAGCGGATCCAGCGACATGCACCATTCGGTGACTTCGATCAGATTGTCGGAATAGACGTTGCGCAGGCGCGAAAGGCTCAGCGCCAGCCGGTCTTTCTCGATGCGCTGCGGCGCATCGTTGGGCGGATAGCCCTGCATGCAGGCGTAGATGCAGGCGCCGATGGCGTAGATGTCGGTCCACGGCCCGAGCGAGCCATCGCGGCGGTACATCTCGGGCGCAGCAAAACCCGGCGTGTACATCGGGCGGATGAAATTGCCTTCCTTGCTCAGCACTTCGCGCGCGGCACCGAAGTCGAGCAGCACGGCCTTGTTCTCGTTGGTGACGAAGATATTGGCTGGCTTGATATCCAGGTGCAGCATCTTGTGCTGGTGCACGATGCGCAAGCCGCGCAGGATCTCGTCGAACAGGCTGCGGATGGTGGACTCGCGGAAGACCTTGTCGCGCTTCAGGTCGCGCGCGGTGACGATGAAATCCTGCAAGGTGTCGCCCTGCAAGTAATTCATCACCATATAGACGGTTTCGTTTTCGCGGAAGAAATTCAGCACCGAGACCACGCTCGGGTGCGAAATCTGCGCCAGCGACCGGCCTTCCTCGAAGAAGCTTTTCAGGCCCAGGCGGTACAGCGGCAGCTTGTCGGGCTTGACCCGCGGCGTCAGTTCACCCGGCGAGCGCTCGGCCAGCGAGGCCGGCAAATATTCTTTCAGCGCAATCAGGTGGCGCTGTTCGTCTTCCGCCAGATAAACCACGCCGAAGCCGCCCGCCGCGAGCTTCTTGACGATCTGATAGCCACCGACCACGGTACCCGCGGGCAGCGGGGCGGGTTTGGGCTTTGACATAATCGGTGGTTGCTTCTATTTGCTGAGGGTCAATGTCAGTTTACAGCATGACCGGATACGCCAGCGCCAGTGCTGGCGCGGCTCGGCAGGGTGATGGTGGCGTCGCGGGCGCGTCCGGCGCGGGGGTTTTGGTGAGTGCCGAACTGCGCTCGGTGAATGGCCGATTTCTCGATTTGTCGCTGCGCCTGCCCGATGAATTTCGGGCCTTGGAACCGGCACTGCGCGAGATGATTGCCGCGGCCGTCAAACGCGGCAAGATCGAATTGCGCATCACCGGACAGCGCGACAGCGACACCGGCCTGCCCGCGCCGGGCAGCGAACAATTGAGCCGCCTGTTGCGCATCGAAGGCACCGTGCAAAGCTGGCTGCCCAAGGCCGCACCACTGTCGGTGCATGAAGCGCTGCAATGGTGCCGCGGCGGCGCCACGACCGAGCGGCTCGACGAGCCCGCCCTGCAGGCCGCCCGCGATGCGGTAGCCGGGTTGCGCAAGGCACGTGGCCGCGAAGGCGAACGCCTGGCGGCCGTGCTGCACGAACGCATCGGCCACCTGCGCGCGCTGGCCGGGCAGGCCAAGCCGCTCCTGCCGACCGTGGTGCAACGCCAGCAGCAACGTTTTCTCGAACGCTGGCAGGAAGCCCTGCAAGCCAGCGGCGCCACGCAGACGGTCAGCGCCGAGGCCTTGCAGGAACGTGCGCTGAACGAAGCCGCCGCGTTCGCGATCCGCATCGATGTGGCCGAGGAACTCGCCCGGCTGGCCGCGCACCTCGACGAGATCGAACGCCTGTTGAACAAGGGCGGCGAGGTCGGCAAGCGCCTGGACTTCCTGATACAGGAATTGCAGCGCGAGGCCAATACGCTGGGCTCGAAGTCGGCGGCGCTGGAGTTGACCGGCATTGCGGTCGAAATGAAGGTCGCCATCGAGCAAATGCGCGAGCAGGTGCAGAACATCGAGTGATCCGGCAACGCGATGGAAACCCCCGGCAACCTGTTCGTCGTCGCCGCCCCCAGCGGGGCCGGCAAATCGAGCCTGGTCAATGCGCTGCTCGAACTCGATTCGCACCTGGCGCTGTCGGTGTCGCACACCACGCGCGCGCCGCGCGGCCAGGAACAGCATGGACGCGAATACTGGTTCGTCGATGAGACCGAATTCCGCGCCATGGTCGCGCGCGGCGAATTCTTCGAGTGGGCGCAGGTACATGGCCACCTTTACGGCACCTCGCGCAAGGCGGTCCAGGCGCGGCTCGAGCATGGCGAAGACGTGGTCCTCGAGATCGACTGGCAGGGCGCGCTGCAGATCAAGCGCTTGTTCGAGAACGCGGTACTGATCTTCATCCTGCCGCCGAGCTGGGACGAGTTGCGCCTGCGCCTGACGCGGCGCGGCGAAGACCACCCCGAAGCGATCGAAGAGCGCATGGCCAATGCACGCGGCGAAGTGCCGCACGCCCGCGATTTCGACTTCGTTATAATTAATGCTTTGTTCGAGACGGCGCTGTTCGATTTGAAGACCGTCGTGCATTCGCAGCGCCTCAAATATGCCGCACAACAGCGCAACAAGTCGCAGGTGTTTGCCGCGCTGAACCTGATCTGAACTGTCCCCGCCGACCGATTACCGCTCACCGAAAAGACTCCCATGGCCCGCATCACCGTTGAAGACTGCCTGGAAAAGCTCCCCAACCGCTTTCAGCTGGTGCTGGCCGCCACCTACCGCGCGCGCATGCTGAGCCAGGGCCATGCGCCCAAGGTCGATGCCCGGCACAACAAGCCGGGAGTGATCGCACTGCGCGAAATCGCCGCCGGCGTGGTCGGCATCGAGATGCTGCGCAAAGTGCCGATCTAATCCGCACCCCCGCACCCCCGAAGGGCGCCTGCCGGCAACGGCCAGGCGCCCTTTTCTTTTGCTGCGCAGGCCGTGTCAATATGACGGTCTTTGCCGGGCACGATACATTGCAAGCGTGGGCATCCGATCCTTCGCCGTTGACTTGCTGCCGGCCGCGCTGCAGCAGATGTCTGCGCGCGTTGCCGCGGCCAGACCCACGGAGCGCACCGAGGCCACCACCTTCGCGGCCCTGACCGACAAGCTCGGCTACCTCGGCAAGGCCGAAGTGCGCCAGGTGCGCGAGGCCTTCAAATTCGCCGACGAAGCGCACCTGGGCCAGTTCCGCGCCAGCGGGGAGCCCTACATCACGCACCCGATCGCCGTGGCCGGCCTGTGCGCCGACTGGAAGCTCGATGTACAGGCGATCATGGCCGCGCTGATGCACGACGCCATGGAAGACTGCGGCGTAACCAAGCCCGAGTTGATCGAGCGCTTCGGTGCGCCGACAGCCGAACTTGTCGATGGACTGACCAAGCTCGACAAGTTGCGTTTCTCGACGCGCGAGGAATCGCAGGCCGAGTCTTTCCGCAAGATGCTGCTGGCGATGGCGCGCGATGTGCGGGTGATCCTGGTCAAGCTCGCCGACCGCCTGCACAACATGCGCACGGTGCATGCGATCGCCGCCGACAGGCGCAGCCGCATCGCCCGCGAAACGCTGGATATCTACGCCCCGATCGCGCACCGCCTGGGCCTGAACCAGATCTACCGCGAGCTGCAGGAGTTGTCGTTCGCCCAGATCTACCCCTGGCGGCACGGGGCCCTGGCCAAGGCGGTGGCGCGCTCGCGCGGCACGCGCCGCGACATCGTCGAGCGGGTGCAAAAAGAGGTTGAAAAATCCTTTGCCGCAGCCAAATTGAAAGTCCAGGTTTCGGGCCGCGAGAAGACGGTCTATTCGATCTTTCGCAAAATGCGCGAAAAGCACGGCAGCTTCGCCAACGTCAGCGACCTGTTCGGCTTTCGCATCGTCGTCGCGCAACTGTCCGACTGCTACCTGGCGCTGGGCATCCTGCACCAGCTGTACAAACCGGTGCCCGGGCGCTTCAAGGACTACATCGCGATCCCCAAGGCCAACGGCTACCAGTCGCTGCACACCACCCTGGTCAGCCCGCTGGGCACCGCAGTCGAGTTCCAGATCCGCACCGAGCCGATGAACGCGGTGGCCGAAAGCGGCATCGCGGCGCACTGGATGTACAAGTCCAAGCGCAGCGGTGGCAGCAGCAAGAACGGCGGCGACGATGCCCAGCACCTGGGCGCGAACTGGCTGCAATCGCTGATCGACATCCAGGACGATACGCGCGACGCGGCCGAATTCCTCGAACACGTGAAGATCGACCTGTTCCCCGAGGCGGTCTATGTCTTCACGCCGATGTCGCGCATCCTGGCCCTGCCGCGCGGCGCCACGCCGGTCGATTTCGCCTATGCGATCCACTCCGACGTGGGCGACCATTGCGTGGCCGCGGTGGTGAACGGCGAGGCCGTGGCCCTGCGCACCGAACTCAAGAGCGGCGATGTAGTCGAGATCACCACCGCGCCCGGCGCCAAGCCCAACCCTTCGTGGCTGAACTTCGCGCGCACCGGCCGCGCGCGGTCGAAGATCCGCCACCACTTGAAGAATATGGAGCACGAGGAATCGCGTGCGCTGGGCGAGCGGCTCTTGGCGCAGGGCCTGCGCGGCGAGGGCCTGCTGATGCCCTCCAGCGACCCAAACGACGAGCCGGCCACCGCGCTCTGGCAGCAACTCACGCGCTGGAGCGGCAACCGCACGCGCAGCGACCTGATGATCGACATCGGCCTGGGCCGCAAGATCGCGTCCATCGTCGCCAAGCGGCTGGCGCGCGTGATGGCCGAGCGCGGTGCGGTGCGGCCCGACGCGGTGACGCTGAGCCGGCTCCACTTCGGTACCGATGCGGCCGACGAAGCGGCGGCTACGCACGGCCTGGTCACGATCGACGGCAGCGAGGGCGCGTCGATCCAGCTCGCCAGCTGCTGTCGGCCGATTCCGGGCGACGCGATCGTCGGCTACCTCGGCCGCGGCGAGGGCCTGACGGTGCATACCGCCGAGTGCGCCGTCGGCAAGCGCCTGTTCGAGCGCGACCGCGAGCGCTGGCTGCCGGTCGAATGGGCCGAGCAGCCGCTGCGGCCCTTCGAGACCGCCATCCATGTGCTGGTGCAAAACGGCAAGGGTGTGCTGGCGCAGGTGGCCGCCGCCGTCAGCGGCGCCGAGGCCGACATCACGCACCTCGATATGGGCGACGAGCGGGCCGCCGAATCCGCCGAGTTGCGCCTGCTGCTGTCGGTGCGCGACCGCCAGCACCTGGCCGATGTGCTGCGGACCTTGAAGCGCGCGCGGTCGGTGCTGCGGGTGGCGCGCGTCAAGTCCTGAGCCTTTGGCGTGCCGGCGCAGGGCCACTCATCGGCGCAGCGCGCAGCGCCGGGACCGCCCCTGGCGCGCGCCGCATCGTCGCAGGGCCTCAATTGCTGACGAACTCGATGCGCGTGGCGATAACGCGCGTGCGGTCGGCGCTGAGCGTGCCGCGCACGCGCACGCGCGGCGCTGGCACGCGAAGCAGATCAGTCGCCGTCGTGTCGTTGTCGAATTTCGGCGGCGGCTGCGTGCCATAAAACACCGTGATGCCGCGCAGCGTGAAGGTCTGTGCCGCCGCATCGACGTTGCCGACCACGTCGCGCAGATCGACACCCTCGCTGAAGGCGTCGTCATCGCTGCGGATATCGACCGTGGCGGCGACCAGCACGCCGGCCTGGCTGCGCCCGCGGACCTTGACGCGAACGCCCTCGTGCAGGCCGGCTCTGTCGCCGATGGTGGCGCCAACGGCATCGACGCGCACACCGTTGACGCTGAACTGGTCGGCGCCGGTGAAGGCGCCGATCAGGCCCTCGACCTCGGCCTCGTCGCGGTCGCCGGCGCTGCGCGTCTCGACCGTGATGCGCGTCACCGGCCAGCGCCCATCACCCTGTTGCGATGGCAGCAGCCTCAGGCGCACGAACTGGTCGGGAACCAGACCTGCGGGCACGCCGACCGTGGCCAGGTCGAAGCCCTGCAAGCCGATGCGCAAGGTGCTTGCGATCCTGTCGATGTCGCGCACCGGGCCGCGCACGCGGTAGCTCGCCGGCGCCGTGCCGCGCCGCTCGACGCGGGTGGCGACATAGCCATCGGCCTGCGCGAAGAAGCCGAAGATTTCGACTACATCACCGACTTGCAAAGACGCTGTGCCACCTGCCACGCCATCGACCACGGTGGCGGGCGTCAAGCGCACCGGCTGACCGAGCACGGTAAGGCGTGCGTTGGTCGGATCGACCAGGGTCACCGGCCCGAGCAGTTCGCTGGCCAGTCGCACGCGCATGGCCGTGGCCGCGCGACCGCCGCTGCCATCGTCGCCGATCGGGCCACTCTCGACTTCGACCAGCATACCCAGGCGCAGGTCTTCACGGCGGCGCACGACGTCGTCGGGGTCTTCGATAGCCGCGCCGAGATCGTCGAAGCGCACCCCCGCCACGATGATCGAGCCGAAGCCGCTGATCGGCCCCTGGACATAGGCCCCGGTGCCGGTGCCACCGGTCTCGACGCCGCCGCAGGCGGTCAGGGCCAGCAACAGCGCGGCCAGCCAGGAGCGCAACAGCGTGACGTGGGGCAGGTTCGGGGTATTCATGGGGCGGTCTTTCTCTTTCTGCGCGGGACGTGGGCCGCGGCGGGCGGTGTTTTGGGCGCACGCGGGCCTTCGCTATCGAAACCGTACAAGCCCAGGCGCAGGCGATGCGTGTTGTCCCTGCCGGCCTGGGCCGCATCGGCGTCGATCAGGGTTTCGAGCAGGGGTACCAGCGCTTCGGTCAGGCGCCGCCAGTGTTCGAGCAGCAGCGGGCGCAGCTGGGCCAACGATGCGGCGCTCAGGCCGTCGGCGGCAATGGCCTGCTCGAAGTGGGTGGGCTGGCGGCCGAGCACGTTATCGACTGCGGCCTGGAAGTGGTCGCCGACATTGGCGCCCAGGTAGCCGAGCATGCGCGGCGCATCGCCGCGCGGCATGAACAACTCGCCGGTCAGGCGGACCGTATCGCGCCCGGCGTCCAGCGTGGCCAGCTTCAGGCGCAACAGCTCTTCGAGCAAGGCGCGCGGATGCACGTCGCGCGTGACTTCCTGCGCCAGCGACTCGAAGCTCGGCGCCGGGCCCACCCGCGGCAAGATGCGCGGTGCGCCCGCCTTGGTGCGGTAGTGCTTGTCGGCGCGCCAGTGCGCGAAGACCATCGCCGCCGGCGAACGCGCCGGTGCGTCGGGCGCGGGCTGCGCGGCTCGCCCGAGCAGGCGGTTGACTTCGCGCCGGTGCAGCCCCGTGGCCGCGCTGATGCGGCTGGCGCGGCGGTGTTCGGGCAGGTCGGGGTGCGCCGCATGCGCCGTCGAGACGAAGGCTGTGCGCAGGGTTTCGTCGATCGCGGCGTAGGGCACGCCGCGCGCCACCGCCAGTTGCGCCAGCGGCCACAGCAGGCGCTCGAGCGCCTGTTGCAGGGCCTCGTCTTCGGCGGGCGTGGCGGCGGGGTCGCTCATCGCAGGATGGTAGCCGTGGGGCCGATGTGCGAACGGGCCGGCCGCTCGCTAGGCGGCCGGCCCGGCACTGTCGGCAATCAGCCGATCACTCGAATTCGATCACCACGGCGAACAGCACCCGGCGGTCCTCCGACCACAGGCCCTTGACCTCGACTTGTTTGTCGTTGGCCAGGTCGGCCGGGCGGCCGTTCTTCCACTCGAGGACGCGGCTGTAGTTGACCTTGATATCGCGCAGCATGAAGGTCTGCGCGGTGGCGTCCAGCGCACTCACCAGGCCATGCAGCTCAACGCGCTGCAGGTCGTCGTCGCGCTCGTCACGCACCTTGACCCGCGTGGCGACGATCGTGCCGGCAGACGCCTGGCCGCGCACTTCAACCAGCGCACCGAGCTTGACCGCCGCGGCGTTGGGCTCGAAACGGGCATTGGTGGCATCGACCACAATGCCCTGCACCTCGAAGTGCTGCGGCGAGGTGAAGGCCGTGACCAGCCCGCGCAGGCGCGCGTCGCCGATGTCATCGACCTTGCGCACGCCGGTGCGCACGCTGATCGCGACCCACTGGTTGTTCACCTTCGCGATCTGCAGGCGCACGCGAACACGCTGGTCATTGCCAAAGGCAGCGGGCAGGTCGGCTGGCGCAATGCCAGCGTAGTTGATGACCGCGTCGCCGATCTTGAACGTCTTGGCCGTGGTGTCGAGCGCCGCAATGCGTCCGCGCAGGCGGAATGCCGTCGCCCCGTCTTCGCGCTCGATGCGGGTGGCCACGTAGCGGCCGGTGCTGGCGTTGAACTGGGCGTGGATCTCGAGCACCTGACCGACGGTGATGGCGCCGAAACCGGCCAGGCCTTCTTCGAACACCGTGGTCGATTTGACCTCGATGGTCTGGTCGAGCACGCGCAGCGTCTGCGCCGCGGCGTCGATCGAGGCCACCGGGCCGACGAGTTCGCTGCCGAAGCGGATCAGCGAAGCCGAGGCGCGGGCGGTGTTGTCGTCGATCGAACCGCCCTGGATCTCGACCATCATGCCGAGCTTCAATTCGCGCGCGTTGTGCAAACTGTCGTCCTCGTCGTTCTCGACGCGCGCCGCGCTGTCGTCGAAGCGCACGCCATTGACGATGATCGAGCCCAGGCCGCTGATCGGCCCGCCGGCAAAACTCTGAGCGGTGGCCGCCGGCGCGTCACCGCCGCCGCCACAGGCAACCAGCAGCGCAGCCATGGATGCGCCGGCCAGCAGCGCGGCGCAAGCCTGGCGCCAGCGGCCGAGCACAGGGGTTCGGGTCGAGGAATTCATCAGATCTCTCCTTGGGCGCTCACCAGAGGAGCGCAGTTGACACAGCCTCAGGCAGGCCGTGGCTTCAGTATAAATGTGCATATCTGCCATTTGCAAGCAAATCAACTCACCGCGGCCACTCAATGGCAACCGGATGTCACCGCCGCCGCCCGCAGAATCAGCCCATGCCCCCGCGCCGCTGGATCGCCCACCTCGACATGGACGCCTTCTATGCGTCGGTCGAACTGTTGCGCTACCCCGAGCTGGCCGGCTTGCCGATGGTGGTCGGCGGCGGCCGGCGTCATCAGCCGGTGTGGTTACCCGACGGCACACGACGCTTCGCCACCCTGGCCGGCTATAGCGGCCGCGGCGTCGCCACCACCGCCACCTATGCCGCGCGCGACCTCGGCGTGCACTCGGGCATGGGCCTGATGAAGGCCGCGCTGCGCGCGCCCGACGCCGTGCTGCTGCCGGTCGATTTCGAGCAATACCGCCTGTATTCAGGCCGCTTCAAGGCCGCCGTGGCCGAAGTGGCACCGCTGATCGAAGACCGCGGCATCGACGAGATCTACATCGACCTCAGCGAGCTGCCCGGCGCACAGGACAGCGTCGGCCACGACTCCTGCGGCGGCGTGCGGGCGATCGCGCAGGAGGTCCGCAACAACGTGCGCCGCGCGACCGGCCTGACCTGCTCGGTCGGCGTCACGCCCAACAAGCTGCTGTCGAAAATGGCCAGCGAGCTCGACAAGCCTGACGGCCTGACCGTGCTCACCCACGCCGACCTGCCCGCGCGCATCTGGCCGCTGCCGGTACGGTGCATCAACGGCATCGGGCCCAAGGCCGGCGCCAAGCTCGAAGCCCTCGGTGTGCGCACGATCGGCGAACTGGCGGCGCGCGAGCGCACCTGGCTGGTCGGGCATTTCGGCGCCAGCTATGGCCGCTGGTTGAATGACGCCGCCCAGGGCCGCGACGACCGGCCGCTCGCCACCCGCAGCGAGCCGGTCTCGATGAGTCGCGAAACCACCTTCGAGCGCGACCTGCACGCCGTGCATGACCGTGCCGAACTCGGCACCGTGCTCGACGGCTTGGTGCAACAGCTCGCACGCGACCTGCAAAGAAAGGGCTACGCCGGCAAAACGGTGGGCATCAAGCTGCGCTTCGACGACTTCAAGACCGTCACCCGGGATCTGACGCTGCCCGAGCCGACGGCCGAAGCCCAAGCCATCCGCGCGGCGGCCGGCCAATGTTTGAAGCGCGTGGATTTCTCCCGCCGACTGCGCTTGTTGGGCGTGCGCATGGCTTGCCTGCGCCACGCCGGACGCTGACACGGCGGCCGCCACGGCCGCCGTACTGCTTGCGCGCGCACTTGCTCGAGCCGGGCTGCAGCCGCCCTTCGAGGCGGCTACGATGCGGGCTGAGGAGACCCGCCATGCCAGTCATCACCAACATCGAAGACCTGCGCATGCTGGCTCAAAAGCGCGTGCCGCGGATGTTCTACGACTATGCCGATTCAGGCTCGTGGACCGAAGGCACCTACCGCGCCAACCAGGCCGATTTTCAGAAGATCCTGCTGCGCCAGCGCGTGGCGGTGAATATGGCCAACCGCAGCACCGCCACCAAAATGGTCGGCGTGGATGTGAAGATGCCGGTGGCCCTGGCCCCGGTGGGCCTCACGGGCATGCAGCATGCCGACGGCGAAATCCTCGCCGCCCGGGCGGCCGAGAAATTCGGCGTGCCCTTCACGCTGTCAACGATGAGCATTTGCTCGATCGAAGACATCCGCGAAAACACCACGGCGCCGTTCTGGTTCCAGCTCTACTGGATGCGCGACCGCGACTTCATGGAGCGCCTGATGGCCCGCGCCAAGGCGGCCGGTTGCCCGGCCCTGGTGCTCACGCTGGACCTGCAGGTCATCGGCCAGCGCCACAAGGATTTGAAGAACGGCCTGACCGCGCCGCCCAAGCCGACGCTGGCCAATATCTTCAATTTGATGACCAAGCCGCGCTGGTGCCTGGGCATGGCCGGCACGCCGCGCCACACCTTCCGCAACCTGGTCGGCCACGCCAAGGGCGTCAGCGATATGTCCTCGCTCGGCGCCTGGACGCGCGAGCAGTTCGATCCGCGACTGGACTGGAACGACGTCGCGTGGATCCGGCAGCGCTGGGGTGGCAAGCTGATCCTCAAGGGCATCATGGATCTCGAGGACGCGAAACTCGCCGCCGACAGCGGCGCCGACGCGCTGGTGGTCAGCAACCACGGCGGGCGCCAGCTCGATGGCGCGCCGAGTTCGATCGCCGCGCTGCCGGCGATCGCCGACGCGGTCGGCTCGCGCATCGAAGTCTGGATGGACGGCGGTATCCGCAGCGGCCAGGACGTGCTCAAGGCCTGGGCCCTCGGCGCCCGCGGCACCCTGATCGGCCGCGCCTTCGCCTACGGCCTGGGCGCCATGGGAGAGGCCGGCGTAAGCGCAGCGCTCGAGATCATCCACCAGGAGCTCGACCTGACGATGGCCTTTTGCGGCCACACCCGGCTCACCGATGTGGACCGGCGCATCCTGCTGCCGGGCACGGCAAGGGGCTGAGCGGCCGCCTCGTTGAGGAACAGGCCGCCGGCCCGTTGGAGCAAGGCCGTGAAGGCCATCCTGCACCCCTGCGGGTCGGAGCCTGTTCCAGGACTACACCGCCAAGACCCAGTTCACGGCAGCTTGGCGAGCACCGTTTCCATCTCGCTGGCCGAGAAGGCGCGCAGCGACTGCGAGCGCACATTGCCCTGCTGCGCGACGGCCAGGTTGAAGGCCGTCAACGCGGCTTCGCTGTCGGCTTCGAGCACGCAGACGAGGTCGTGCTGGCCCATCGTCCAGTAAACCTCGCGCATATTGACGCCCAGTTTCTTGCCGATCTCCTTGGCCGCCGCGGCGCGCTTGGGGCTGTCCTTGATGGTCTGGATGCCCTTGTCGGTGAAGTTCAGCAGACTGATATAGGTGAACATCGTCACCCTCCTCATGGTGGAACGGGGGCCGTGCCTGAACTGCAACCAAGCCTCGAACCGACGCGGCCCCCACAGCACCCGTCGAGCTCAGCGCCGGGAGTCGGATTCAGGGGTCCGGGGGCGCGGGAGGTGCCGCCTTACTGGCAGCGCATCGCGGCGGGCGACGAAGGCATTCGCGGGACGATGAGGGCGCCGATGCTACGCCCTTGGCGCGCAAATTCAAGACTGGCGGATCGGCCGCTATTTCAAGCGGTCACGATGCAAGTGGCCGTCGGCCGGCCCGGGCAGGCGCCCGCCGGCACCGGCCGTCGCGGCCGCATGGGCACTGCCGCGCCTGAACAAGTGCATCAGCCGCTGCACCCCATCGTCCACATAGGTGAACACCACCGGAATGACCAGCAGGCTCAGGAAGGTGCTGGTGATCAGCCCGCCGATCACGACGATGGCCATCGGCGCCCGAAAGCTCGGGTCGGTGCCGAAGCCCACCGCAATCGGCAGCATGCCGGCGCCCATCGCGATGGTGGTCATCACGATCGGCCGGGCGCGCTTGTGGCAGGCGTCCAGCAGCGCGTCCCAGCGGTTCATGCCGTGCTCGCGCCGCGCCATGATGGCGTATTCGACCAGCAGGATCGAGTTCTTGGTGGCGATGCCCATCAGCATGATCATGCCGATCATCGACGGCATCGTCAGGTCGGTACGCGTGATGAACAGCGCCAGGATCGCGCCGGGGATCGACAGCGCCAGCGCCGCCAGAATCGTCACCGGCTGGACCCAGGCGTGAAACAGCAGCACCAGCACGATGTAGATGCACAGCACGCCGGTCAGCATGGCCAGGCCGAAACTCGCGAACAGCTCGCCCATCGCCTCGGCGTCACCCAGCGCGGCCTTGCTGATGCCGGCCGGCAGCTTGGCCAGGCTGGGCAGCGCATCGGCCTCGGCCTGCACCTTGCCGAGCGGCTGGCCGTTCAGCTCGATCTCGAAGTTCACGTTGCGCAGCCGATCGTAGCGGTCGATCTGCGCCGGGCCGCTGTCGATCGCCAGCGTGGCCACGTTGCCCAGCGGCACCGGGCCGCGCGCGCCGGGGATCGCCAGGCGCTCGAGCAGTTGCAGATCCTGGCGCGCGGCGTCGGGCAGGCGCACGACCACCGGGATCTGGCGCTGCGAAAAATTGAGCTTGGCCAGGCTCTGGTCGTAGTCGCCCGCGGTGGCGATGCGCAGCGTGTCGGCGATGGAAGCCGAGGTGACGCCCAGGTCGGCGGCGCGCGCGTTGTCCGGACGGATCACCAGCTCAGGCCGCTGCAGCGCCGAGGTGGAAGTGACGGCGCCGATGTCGGGGATGGTGCGCAGCTCCTTCTCGACCAGCGCGGCATGAGTGCCCAGCGCCTCACCGTTTTCGCCGGCCAGCACCAGGATGAACTTCTCCGACGAACCGCCGAAGCCCACGTTCAGGCGCGCGCCCGGCACCATTTCGAGCTCGCGCCGCAGCGCCGTTTCGATCGCCTGCTTGCTGGTGCCGCGGCGCTCGGAACGGGGCGTGAGGTTGATGGTCAGCGTGGCCTTGCGGGCCTCGGCGGCGCCAGCCACCATGAACGGGTCGCCGCCAGCCCGTCCGCCGCCCACTGCGGTGTAGACCATCTTCACATGCGGGTTCTTCTGCACGATTTCGCGCGCCTGTTCGGCCACCGCGAGCGTCTGCTTGAAGGTGCTGCCCGGGGGCAGCGAGATGTACACCTGCGTCTGCGACAGATCGTCCGGCGGGATGAAACCGCCGGCGATCTGGCCGGTGAACAGCGGCGTGCAGGAGCCGACCGCAAACACCCCGGTGGCCAGCAGCGTCCACAGCCGGTGCTTCAGGCACCAGGCGGCCCAGCGCAGGTACCACTTCATCCAGCCGGGTTCGGCATGCGGCTTCTTCGGCGGTTTCAGGACGTAGGCCGCCATCATCGGCGTGAGCATGCGCGCCACCACCAGCGAGAAGAACACCGCAATCGCCGCCGTCCAGCCGAACTGCACAAAAAACTTGCCCGGCACGCCGGCCATGAAGGCCGTGGGCAGGAACACCGCAATCAGCGTGAAGGTGGTGGCAATCACCGCCAGCCCGATCTCGTCGGCCGCTTCAGTGGCCGCCTGCAAAGGCGGCTTGCCCTGGCCGAGGTGGCGCATGATATTTTCGATCTCGACAATGGCATCGTCCACCAGGATGCCGACCACCAGCGACAGCGACAGCAAGGTGACCACGTTGACGGTGAAGCCCATCAGGTGCATCACCGCAAAGGTCGGGATGATGGACAGCGGCAGCGCCACCGCCGACACGAACGTGGCCCGCCACTCACGCAGGAAGAACCAGACCACGATGACCGCCAGGATCGCGCCTTCGACCATCAGCGTCAGCGATCCCTCGTAGTTTTCGATCACCGGGTCGACGAAGTTGAAGGCCTCGGTGATCGTCACATCGGGGTGCTCGGCCTCGAGCTTGGCCAGAGCCGCGTGCACGCCTTTGGCCACGTCCACCTCGCTGGCACCGCGCGAGCGCGTGATCTCGAAGCCGACCACCTGCTTGCCGTTGAGCAGCGCGGTCGAGCGCTGCTCGGCCACGGTGTCGCTGACGGTGGCGACCTGGTCGAGCCGGATGCGCCGGCCGTCGCTGAGCGAGATTTCCAGTGCACCGAGCGCCTGTGCCGACTGCACCGTGGCGATGGTGCGCACCGACTGCTCGGCGCCGCCCAGGTCGGTGCGGCCACCCGAAGCGTCTTGTTGCACCTGGCGCAATTGGCGCGAGATGTCGGCCGCGGTGGCGTTCAGTGCCAGCAGCCGCGACGGGTCGAGCTCGACGCGCACCTCGCGCTGCGCACCGCCCACGCGGCCCACGGCGCCCACGCCGCGCACCGCGAGCATCGCCTTGGTGATCTGGTTGTCGACGAACCACGATAGCGCCTCGTCGTCCATGCGGGTGGACGAGACGGTGTAGGTCAGCACCGGCATGCCGGCGAAGTCCATCTTGGTGATCACCGGGTCGCGCAGGTCGGCCGGCAGGTCGGAGCGCACGCGCGAGACGGCGTCGCGCACGTCGTCCATCGCTTCCTGCGTGGGCTTCTCGAGGCGGAACTCGGCGGTGACGGTGGCAACGCCGTCCTGCACCTTGGTGTACAGGTGCTTCAGGCCCTGCACGGTGGCCAGCGAATTCTCGATCTTGCGCGCGACCTCGGTCTCCATCTGCGCCGGCGCGGCGCCGGGCAGCGAGGCGCTGACGGTGATGGTGGGCAGATCGATGTCGGGGAACTGCTGGACCTTCATGGCGCGGAAGGCCATCACGCCCACCAGGGTGAGCATGATGAACAGCAGGATCGACGGAACGGGCTTGCGTATCGACCAGGCGGAGACGTTCATGGTGTTCTGCTCCCCTTACTTGGCGGTCACGGCGCCGGTGCCGCTGGCCGCGGCGGCCTTGACGGCGGCATCGACCACCCGCACGGTGTCCCCGTCACCCAAGAAGCCGCCGCCCGCCGCCACCACACGCGCGTCGGCCGCCAGCCCGTCAACGATCTCGATACGGTCTCCCACACGCCGGCCGACCTTGACCTTGGTTTCACTGACCTTCGAGTCAGGCCCCACGCGCAGCACGTAGCTGAAGCCGTCGCGCAGCAGCACCGCGCTTTGCGGCAGGGTCAGCCCCTGGCCCGAGCCGACCTCGAATTCACCGCGCGCGAACATGCCGGCCTTGGCCGCACCGGGTGTCGGCAGATCGACGTAGACCAGGCCGTTGCGGGTCTGCGCGTCCACCGTCGGCGCGACCATGCGCACCGTGCCCTTCAGCGGCGCGGCGTTGGGCGGCGTGACCACCGCGCTCATGCCGACCTTGACCGCCGCCAGCTCGGCCGACGGCACCTCGGCGCGCCACTCCAGCCGGCCCTGGCGGATCATGCGAAACAGCTCCTGCCCGGCCGGCAGCACCGCGCCGACGGTGGCGCTGCGGGCCGAGATCACGCCGTTGTCGGGGGCCAGCACGCGCGTCTGGGCCAGTCGCAGCTGCTGCACCTTCGCCATCGCCTGCTGGGCCTCGACACGCGCCTGCGCCGTGCGCTCGGCGGTGGAGTACTGGTTGATCTGCTGCGCGCTGAGCGCGCCGCTGGCCTGCAGGTCGCGCGCGCGCTGGGCGTTGGCCCGGGCTTCGGCCAGCGTGGCCTCGGCCTCGGCCAAGCCGGCGCGCATCTGCGCGATGTCAGCCTGAACGGTTTCAGGCGCAAAGGTGGCCAGCACCTGGCCGCGCTTGACCACGTCGCCCACGTTGACCAGCACCTGGGCCAGACGCAGGCCGTTGGCTTCGGTGCCGACGCTGGCTTCCTGCCAGGCCGCGACGTTGCCGTTGGCCGCGATGCGCACCGGCAGGCTGGCGCTCTGCGGCTGGGTCACCGTGACGGTCAGTGCGGCCTTGGGTGCAGCGACGGCGGCAGGCATCTTCTCGTCGGCCGCGCTGACGCTGAAGGCCACGACGGCAGCGGCCAGCGGCACGCCGACGGCAAGGGCAATCACCAGGGGTTTGAGGTCTTGTTTCATGGTGTTGGGCAATGAAAGGTGGGTCTCAGTTCTTCGGGGCAGTCATCGTGGCGGTCGCCTTGGCGCTGGCATCGGCCTGCATTTCTGCCACCGACCAGCCTCCGCCGAGCGCGCGGTACAGCGAAATCCAGGCAGCCACCCGCTCGCGCTGAAGTTCGATCAATGCGCTTTGCGCCTGCACGGCGGTCCGGCGCGCGTCTTCCAGCTCGAACAGGCTGGCCAGGCCGCCTTTGTAGCGCGCTTGCGCGGCCAGGTAGGCAGCGGCGAAACCTTCGGTCGCCACTTGCGCGTCGGTGTTGCGGTCGGCCGTGCTTTTCAGGGTAATCAGGGCTTCTTCGACCTCGCGCACCGCGCCGCGCAGCTTGGCGGCGTAAGCGGCGTTGGCTTCGTCATGGCGCGCCCTGGCGGCGTCGACGTTGGCACGCCGCGCGCCGCCATCGAACAAGGGCAGCGACACCGACACCGGGCCCAGGCTCCACACCGTGCCGTCCAGCGTGCCCGCACCGGTGGAAAAGCGCGCCGCGCCGATGCTGCCGTTCAAGCTGATGCGCGGGTAGCGCTGGGCGCTGGACTGCGCCACGTCGGCGCTGGCCGCCAGCACGTCGCGCGCGGCGCTGTACAGGTCGGGCCGCTGCGCCAAGGCGTCGGCCGGCACGCGGGCAATGGCAATCTGCGCCGGCTGCGGCAGCTTGGCAGCGCCATCGGCCAGCTTGGCGCGCAAGCCGGGTTCATCCAGGCCGGTCAAGGCCACGAGCGCCTTGACCGTCAGCTCGCACTGCGCCCGCTGCTGCGTCAGCAGGCTGTTGCCCTGGGCCGCGCTGGCCCGGGCCAGGGCGGCGTTGGCCGGCGCCTGGAAGCCCGACCTGGCGGCCAGGCCGGTCAGGCGCGAGGTCTCGGCGCGCGAAGTGGCGTCGAGCTGCGTCTGCGCCAGTTGCGCCTCGCAGGCACGCAACGCGGTGTACTGGCTGGCCACCTCGGCGGCCACCGACACCCGAGCGTCGTGCCACGACGCAGAAGCGCCGTCCAGGCGTGCCTGCGCGGCGTCGCGCCCGGCGCGGTTGGCGCCGAACAGATCGAACTCCCAGCCGGCCTGCAGCCCGGCCGACAGGCTGGTGCCTAGCGGCGCGCTCAAGTCGGGCCGGCCACGGCTGGCGCTGGCATTGGCGTTCAACGACGGGCCCAGCGTGGCCTGCGCCGCAACACCTGCCGCGCGCGACTGCTCGATACGCGACCTGGCCGCGGCCACTGTCGGGTTGACGCCCTGCGCCGATTCGATCAGCAGGCTCAACACCGGGTCGTTGAACTGCTGCCACCAGCGCGCCAGTTCGGTCAACTGGCCGTCGTGCGGCAAGGGCGCCTGCCAGGCCACCGGGGCGGTGGCGGACGCTGCGGCCGGTGCGGCTTCGGGCTTGGGCAAGCTGGCGCAGGCCGCCAGCACGAACGCCGCGGCGGTGACGGCGGCGCCGGGCCGCCAACGCGAACTCGATGATGATGATTCGACGGACTTCATTGCTTGCGGGCTCCAACGGCTTGGGCAGCGCGTTTGCGCCGCCGCGATTCAGCGGCCACCATGGCCTGGGCATACATGACCAGACGCGCCATCCACAGGTCCAGCGATTCAGGCCGCGCGTTCAATGTGGGCGCGATCACGTCGGTCACGTCGCGCCCCACGTGCATATGAACGCCCAGGCCTGCAATGCACACCGCCAGACGCCGCACATCGTCGTCGGCCCGCATGACGCCGAGGTGACGGCACAGCACCGCCACCAGCGCGTCGTGCATGGGGCGGATGCCGGTCCTGATTTCTTCCTGCCACAGGCCGGTGGGTTGGATCATCTCGCGCGCATGCAGCTTCATGCATTGGCGCGCCAGGTCGCCTTGTTTCAGCGGCTCCAGAAAGCTGGCGTACAGGCCACGCAAAGCCTGTGCCAGCGTCAGGTGGGTGCCGGCATAACGTGCAATTTCTTCTTCAGGCGAGCCCTGGGACTCGAAGAATACCGCGCGATAAAGTCCGGCCTTGTCGCCGAAGTAATAGCTGATCGCCGCGATGTTGGTCTGCGCACTTTCGGCGATCTCGCGGGTGGATGCCTTGGCAAAGCCGTGCTGCGCGAACAGCGCCAGACCGGCCCGCAGCAGCCGCTCGCGCGACTGCTCACCGTCCTGGCGCAACGGGCGTTGGGGGGCGGCCGGCAGTGCCTTCATCGGTGGCAGTCTATCACGTAGATCAATCGTTTGATTTACTTGTCTGCACCCACGGCCGAGCCCGCGTGACCAGCGTCAAGGCAAGGTGGGAGTCGTTGCATGCCCTGCGCAACTCCTTCATCGCGGGCCCCGTCGGCAACCGCTACCGCGAAGACTTCAACTGAACGCTGGGCAAGAACGGCAGCGCTTTCTCACAGACTTCGACCTACACCTATTTCGAAGGCCCCAACCAGGGCTTCACGGGCCATTGCGTCGCGTCGGCCAGGCGCCTGCCGTAGTGTGCCGCTGTACAGGCGGTCGCTGGCGTCGCTGCCGGCAGCGGCTGTCAAGCCAGCACGCCCTGCTTCAGACGCAGCACGCGCGCACAGCGCGCCGCCAGGGCCTCGTCGTGCGTCACCAGCACGAAGGCCGTGCCGCGCTCGCGGGCCAGCGCCAGCATGGCCTCGAAGACGGTGTCGGCGGTTTCGCGGTCGAGGTTGCCGGTGGGCTCGTCGGCAAGTACGCAGGCCGGGCGCGAGACCAGCGCGCGGGCGATGGCCACGCGCTGGCGTTCGCCGCCCGAGAGCTCGCTCGGCCGGTGTTGAACCCGCGCGGCCAGGCCGACTTGCGCCAGCGCCGCCGCCGCGCTGGCGCGCGCCTGCGCCAGGCTCTCTCGGCGGATGCGCAGCGGCATCGCCACGTTGTCGAGCGCGCTGAATTCGGGCAGCAGGTGGTGGAACTGATAGACGAAGCCGAGCTGCCGGTTGCGCCAGCGCCCCTGTTCGGCGGCAGCCATCGTCGTGAAGTCGCGCCCGGCGAGTTGCACGCTGCCGGCACTCGGTGCATCGAGGCCGCCAAACAGGTGCAGCAGCGTGCTCTTGCCCGAGCCCGAAGCACCGACGATGGCCACGGTTTCACCGCGCCCCACGCTGAAATCCACACCGCGCAAGACCTCGACATCCAGATCGCCCTCGACGAAGCGCTTGCGCAGGCCCACGCATGCGAGGACAGCGTCATTCATAGCGCAGCGCCTCGGCCGGGTTGACGCGGCTGGCGCGCCAGCTCGGGTAGATCGTGGCCACGAAGGCCAGCGCCAGCGAGATCAGCGCGATCGGCACGATATCGCCCCATTGCGGATCGCTCGGCATGTGGCTGATGACGTAAATACTGGCCGGCAGGAAGCTCGTGGAGAGCAGCCGCTCCAGCGCCGGCACCAGGGTGTCGATGTTGAAGGCCACGAGCAGGCCGAGGGCCACGCCGGCGGCCGTGCCGACGATGCCCGAGGTGGCGCCCTGGATCATGAAGATGCGCATCACCGCGCCCGGGCTCGCGCCCAGCGTGCGCAGGATCGCGATATCGGCGTGCTTGTCGGTGACGGTCATCACCAGCGTGCTGACCAGGTTGAACGCCGCCACCGCGACGATCAGGGTCAGGATGATGAACATCAGGCGTTTCTCGAGTTGCACCGCGTCGAACCAGTTGCGGTTGGTGCGCGTCCAGTCGCGCACGCTGATGTCGGCCGGCAGGGCCTGCGCCAGGCGCCCGGCGACCGCGCGTGCGGCTTGTGCATCGGTCAGCTTCAACTGCACGCCCGTCGCGCCTTCGACGCGCAGCAGCCGCGCCGCATCGTCCAGGTGGATCAGCGCCAGCGCACTGTCGTATTCGTAATGGCCGACCTCGAAGGTGCCGGCCACGGTGAACTGCTTCAAGCGCGGCTGGGTGCCGGCCGGCGTGACCTGGCCGCCGGGCGTGACGACGGTGATCTTGTCGCCCTCGTGCACACCGAGCGAACGCGCGAGTTCGATGCCGAGCACAACATTCCATTCACCTGGCCTCAACTTCGCGAAGGTGCTGCCCTGCAGTTGCGCCGCCAGCGGCGTGACGCCGGCTTCGTCGGCCGGCGAGATGCCGCGCAGCAGGGCTCCGCGCATAGCGTCGCCGCGGGCCAACAAGACCTGGGCCGATACGAACGGCGCGGCGCCGAGCACCTGGCCCGGCACCGCGGCGCGGGCCTGGTCGGCGGCGGCGCGCCAGTCGGCGAGTGCCGCACCCTGCGCGTCGAACAGCTCGACGTGCGCGATCACGCTCAGCATGCGCTCGCGCACCTCCTTCTGGAAGCCGTTCATCACCGACAGCACGATGATCAGCGCCGCCACGCCGAGCGCGATGCCGAGCATCGAGACGCCGGAGATGAAGGAGATGAAACCGTTGCGCCGGCCGCTGCGCCCGGCCCGCGTATAGCGCCAGCCGATCTGCCACTCGTAGGGGGAATTCATTGCGCGCGGATGCTAACCGAGCGGCCGGCGCCGGCTCAGGCACGGCCAGCGAATTCACTCCCCGACCAGGCCATTGCGAATCGCATACACCGTCAACTCGGCGTTGTTGGCCAGACCCAGCTTCTGCAATACGCGCGCCCGATAGACCGACACCGTCTTCGGCGACAAGCTCAGCGCCGCAGCGATATCCGACAAGCGCTTGCCCGACGCGATCAGCGTCAGCGTCTGCAACTCGCGATCCGACAGTGTGTCGTGCGCCTGCTCGGTGACAGGCGAGGTCAGGCTCTCGACCAGCATCTGCGCGATCTCGGGCGTCACGTATTTGCGCCCCTGCGCCACCGTGCGCACAGCCTGCACGATCGACTGCGGGTCGCCGGCCTTGTTGACATAGCCGTAGGCGCCGCCGCGCAGCGCCCGGATCGCATACTGGTCTTCCGGATACATGCTGACCACCAGCACCTTGACCGGGTTGGCCTCGTCCTTGAACGCATGCAGCACATCCAGTCCGCTGCGCCCGGGCATGCTGATGTCGAGCACCAGCACGTCGCAGCGCGTGTGGCGCATCAGGCTGCGCAACTCGCCGTAATCGCCGGCCTCGCCGACGATGCGGATATCGACCGCATCGGCCAGCGTGTCGCGAATACCGCGCCGAACCAGCGCGTGGTCGTCACACAAGATCACTTCGACCATTGGATACCCCAAGCGGAAGGATCGTGGCGTTCGCGATCCAGGCCAGGATCGCCGAAGCCGCTGTCGGCGCCGGGCTCACTGCGCGCGCCAACCGGCACCGAGAGGATCAGGGTCGTACCGCCGCCGCTGGTGGAGAAATCGACCCAACCGCCAACCATGTCGGCGCGCTCGCGCAGGCCGCGGATGCCGAAGCTCTTGGCCTTGGCCAGATCCTCGGCCGTCAAGCCGCAGCCGTTGTCGCTGACCTCGATCGACAACACGCCGCCGGCCAGCGACACGTCGATCGACACCTTTCCCGCCTGCGCATGTTTGCTCACATTGGTCAGCGCTTCCTGCACCGCGCGGTAGGCCACCAGCGGTATGCCGCGAGGCAAGTCGAGGTTCTCGTCGGTGGTGCGAAAGCCGCATTCGATGCCGGTGCGCTTCTCGAAGCGTTGCGCCAGCCATTGCAGCGCCGCCACCAGGCCCTGCTCGAGGATCGCCGGGCGCAGGTGGTGCATCACGCGCTGGCTGGCCTCGATGGCGTGCGCGGCCATCTCGATCGCCGACTGCACCTTCTGCTGCATCGCCGGCGCCTGGGCGTGGCGGGCGATCCAGGCCAGGTCGAAGTTCAGGGCCGTGAGCGCACCCCCGACGTCGTCGTGGATTTCGCGCGCGATCGCCGCACGCTCGCGCTCGACGCTGGTTTGCAGATGCTGCGCCAGCGCCGACAGCTGCCGGCGCGAGGCGGCCAGTTCGCGGTCGGCAGCCACGCGGGCGCGGCGCGTCTCGTTGGCCTCGATGGCCAGGTCCAGCGCCGGCGCCAGGCGCGCCAGATTGCTCTTGAGCAGGTAGTCGTTGGCGCCGTTGCGCATGGCCTGAACGGCCGTCTCCTCACCGATCTCGCCCGAGACGATGATGAAGGGCAGCAGGCGCCCGCTGGCCTTCAGAATCTCCAGCGCCGCCAGGCCGGAAAAGCCGGGCAGGTTGTAATCCGACAGGATCGCATCCCAGTCTTCCTCCAGCGCAGCACGAAACCCGGCCTCGGTCTCGACGCGCAGGGTTTGCACGGCGCGACCCCCGACTTGCAGGCGAGCGATGGCCAGTTCGTGATCGACCTCCGAATCCTCGAGGTGCAACACACGCAGGCTGCGTTGGCGCGACTGTGGGGCCATGGTCGGAGTCTGGCGTGGGCGTTCGAAGCTGGACAAGGGGGCCGACTTTATCCCGACGACCAACCCCATGGCACGCACCGCCCCGCTATCGGGCGTTCGCGCAACCCGGTGTCGGCGCCATTCACGGGTTCGATGCCTGCGCGCTGGACACTCTCGCCGACAATCCCCCGATGCAGACAAGAAGCGCACTGACCTGGTTCGTAGGTACTGCGCTGATCGTGCTCGGCCTGTACAGCGCAAGTGTGAAAGCGGCCGACGCGCCACGCTGGTTCGACGCCGGGCGACCCGGCCCCCAGGCCCGCCAGGCCGTCGAGCTGCTCGCGGCTGCCGCGAGCCACGGCCTGGAGCCGCGGGACTACGACGCCGATGCGCTGCTGCAGGCCGTTACGCAGGCCGCGCGCGGCCTACCGCCGGAGCCGGACACGCTGGCCCGACTGGAGCCGGCGCTGACCGCGGCGATGCAGCGCTACCTGTCGGACTTGCACGGCGGCCGCATCGACCCGCGGCAGCTCCAGCAGGGCTTCAGCCCGCCACGCCGCGATGATTTCGACGCCGCGGCCACGCTGCACGCGGCGCTGGCCGACCGGCGCCTGCTCGAGGCCGAGCGCGAAGCCCAGCCGCGCCTGCCGCTGTATGAGCGCCTGCGCGAGGCGCTGGCTCGCTACCGTGAACTGGCCGAGCACCCGGCCTGGCAAGAACCGCTGCCGGCCTTGCCGGGTGCGCGGCGCGCAACCCCGGGCCAACTCGAGGCCGGCCAAAGTTACGCTGGCCTGGCGCGGTTGGCCCAACGCCTGGTGGCCTTGGGCGACCTCGCGCCGGATCTACCCATACCGCCGCGCTACGAAGGGCCGCTGGCCGACGCCGTCGCAGCCTTTCAGCAGCGCCACGGCCTGAGCCCCGACGGACTGATCGGCCAGGCCACCTGGGCCCAGCTACAGGTGACCCCGGCGGCGCGCGTGCGCCAGATCGAACTGGCGCTGGAGCGCCTGCGCTGGACCCCGCTGATGCAGGCGCCGCGCATGATCGTGATCAACATTCCGGAGTTCGTGCTGCGCGCCTACGAAGTGCGCGACGGCCGCATCCGCGTGCTGGAGGCGATGAAGGTCATCGTCGGCAAGGCGATGGATACGCGCACACCGATGTTCATTGAGGCCATGCGCTTCATCGAGTTCAGCCCCTACTGGAACGTGCCGCCGTCGATCGCTCGCAGCGAGACCGTGCCGCGGCTGCGGCGCGACCCCGACTATTTCGGCCAGCAGGGTTTCGAGTTCGTGGCGCCCGACGGCCGCGTCAGCAGCACGCTGTCGGCGGCGAATCTCGACGCCGTGCTCGCCGGCCAGTGGCGCATCCGCCAGCGGCCGGGGCCGAACAATGCGCTCGGCGACATCAAGTTCGTCTTCCCGAATCGCGCCAATATCTATCTGCACCACACGCCGGCAACGCAACTCTTCGGGCGCGACCGCCGCGATTTCAGCCACGGCTGCATCCGCATCGAACGCCCGGTAGCGCTGGCGAAGTTTGTGCTGCAGGGCATGCCGCAGTGGACCGAGGAGCGCATTCGTCACGCCATGGGCAAGGGTGAATCGGCGATACTGCGGCTGGCCGAGCCGCTGCCGGTGCTGATCGCCTACGGAACCACGCTCGTCAAAGGCGGTCGGACATATTTCTTCGACGATATTTACGGGCATGACCGCCGGCTCGATGCGGCGTTGAAGCGGCACTCGCAAAGCCGCGCCGCCTTCAAGGACCGACCATGAGCCCGCCGGGCCGCCCCAAGGGCGAGTACCGGAGGGCGAAGCCCAAAGGTACCCCGATGACCGACCCTCACGCGAACCAGCGCCGCCGCTTCCTGCGCCACGGCGCTCAACTGGCCGCGACGGGCGCGCTGCCGATGCTCTCGTCGCGCGCCCGCGCCTCGACTGCGGGCGTGCGCGGCCTGGCCCTGGTGCATACCCACACGGGCGAGAAGATCGATCTGGTCTATGCCGTCGGCGAGCACTTCGACCCTGCGGCGCTGGGCCGCCTGAACCGCTTCCTGCGCGACCACTACAGCGGCGATATCGGCAGCATCGAGCCCCGCGTATTCGACTTGTTGCACGGCGTGCAACGACTGCTCGGCAGCGCCGGCTCGTTCGAGATCATCTCCGGCTACCGCTGCCCGGCCACCAACGCGCGCTTGCGCGAAAGCCGCGGCGGTGGCGTGGCCCGGCACAGCCTGCACATGGAGGGCCGTGCGATCGATGTGCGCCTGCCCGGCGTGTCGCTGGCCGACCTGCGCGACGCGGCGCTGGCGCTGCGCGTCGGTGGCGTCGGCTACTACCCGCGCGAGCAGTTCGTGCACCTCGATACCGGCCGCCTGCGCAACTGGTGAAGCACGGCCCCGCTGGTTGCGGTGTCGTTCCTGGTCACTCGAAAGCGAAACCGCATCGACCCCTCAAGCGTCGCTCCACGCGATGCGGTCGTGCATATTCCGTGCATGGTCTGATCCAGGGCAAGGCAGCAGCGAAGGCTGATGGCCAGAATGAATGTCAGAACAGGCTGAAGACAAAGGGGCTGAAGATGGCAATACACCGCGGCTTGCTGTATGGCGCCGCCATGGCCTCGGCCCTGTGGCTCGCCGGCTGCGCCGTGGAGGTGCAGAACTTGCAGCCCGCGCAGGAACTCGCAGCGCAGGTCAAGCCGCCCGGCTCGGTCTATACCGGCTGGCGCGTCTTCCAGGACAAATGCGCGCGCTGCCACGGATCCGCGGCCACCGGCACGGCCAGCGGCCCGGATTTGCGGCCCCGGGTGGGCGAGATGGGTTCGCGGCGCTTCATCAACCTCGTGCTCAGGCGCTACGATTGGAATATCCCCGCAGCGCAAGCTGGCAGCGAGAGCGCGGCACGCGAGGCTCTGGTCGAATCGGTCATGCAGCGCCAAGCCGGCGCACTGGCGATGCCGGCCTGGGAAGGCGAGCCGCGCGTCAACGCCCACATCGTCGATCTCTACGCCTACCTGTCGGCGCGCGCCCAGGGCACGCAGGGTCCGGGTCGTCCGGCACCGTAGTCGCGCTCAGGCGCGCCGCCGGCGCTCCTGTTGTTGTTCGCTTTCGATCGCCTCGACCAGGCCGTGCAATTGCTCCGAGATCACGCCCAGCGCATCGTCCAGCGTGATCAGGCCGAGCAGCCCACCCCTGGCGTCGGTCACGGGAAGACGGCGCACCCCCTTTTGGCGCATCGACGCCAGCGCATCGAGCACCGAGTCGGTTTCGCCCGCGCTCACCACGTCGGCGCTCATCACATCGCCCACGGTCACCACACCCGGGTTCAGGTCGCGCGCCACCACCGCGGTGACGATGTCGCGATCGGTCAGGACGCCCACCGTCAGTCGGCCGGCCAGGGTTTCATCGACCACGACCAGGCAGCCGACGTGCTGCTCGCGCATCAGCCGCGCGGCTTCATTGACACCCATCTGGCGATGCGCAATCACGGTGGTCCGTGTGCAAAGCTCGCCGACGGTCAGGGAATGGTTCAGCATGGCGATCTCCGAGGGTTTCAATAATCGTCGGGCGCGAAGCCCGCGGGCTGGTTTGGCGAATGCACGGCCGGCAGCGCAGCAGCGCGACGCCGCCGGCAGCGCCGGGCACGAGGCCCTCTTCGATGCCGATCGCGCCTTCGCGGCCGACCTTGTCCATCGCCTGGGCCAGCACCATCGCGGTGGTGGTGCCGTCGCCGGCCCTGTCGCTGGTGCGCAGGGCCGCCTCGCGCACCATCTGCGCGCCCATAGGCTCCAAGGGGTCGGCGAGCTCGACCGCGTCGGCCGGGGTGTTGACGCCTGCGATGATCTTGTGCCGCGCGGCCTCGCCGAAGAGGAAGACTTTGGCGGCCATCGCTAGGCCTCGGTGTCGGCGTCGGATTCCGCTGGCGCTGGCTTGGCCGGCGGCTCATGCTGCTTGACTTGCCCGCGGCGCTGGCGCGCGTAGTCTTCGAGCTGGCGACCGACGGCATCGAAGGCGCCATGCACCGCGCGGTGGATATCCTGGTCGTGATGGTGCGTGGTGGCCGTGATCTCGGCGTCGGGCACGCGCACACTGAGCTTCACGGTGTACTCATGGCCCTGGCGATGGCGGTTGCCCGCCGCCTCGACCACGACATGGCAGCTCATCACGTCGGGCGTCCATTGGTCGAGCTTGTCGGCGCGGCGCCGGATCTCGGGCTCCAGCGAAGGCAGCGGCACCAGGTCGCGGAACGTGATCTGCACGGGTCGCTTCATGGCCCGATCCTCATCGCGTCGATTCGCCACCCGCCAACCCGCGCCACAGCGCGATTTCGCGCTTCATATGTTTCCCGGGTTGTCGGCGAGCCGCTCAGCCAGCTCGCGCTCGTCCAGCGCCGTGTAGTCGGCATCGAGCGTGCGCACGACGGCCTTCTTCGCCTGTTCGCCGAGGTGGGCCTTCAAGTGGCCGAGGAAGGGGCTGCTGGCCACCAGCACCAGGCCGGCGCAGCGCTGCGCAGCAATACCCTCGTTGAGCAATTGCGCAACTTGGCGTGCAAAGCGATCGTGCTCGCGCTCGCGCGGATCGGTGCGTAGCACATAAGACGCGCTGCCCAGGCCATGGCCGATTCCTTCGACATGCCCGGGCCGGTCATTGGCCAAGGCTGAGCCCTTCTGCCGGCTTTGCGGATGCACCAAGTCCGCCACATGGACATACGAGGGCCGCTTGCCGCCGCGTGAATCACTCTCTTCGAGCACACGTGCGCGCGCCGCGTTCGCCACCACCAGCCAGTTCTTCATGAATGCAAGCAGACATCGCAACGCCGACAGCGTCGTTGACAAACCGCAATCGTCGCCACGCCGGCACCCGCCAAACCCTTGCGCAGGATCAACGCAATGCAGGCTGCATCGCCTATAGTGAAATTGCTGAGCGGCGAGTGGGTCGAACCAAAGTCGCAACGCGCTGATGAGGTTCTCCACGTCGTGGAGAAAGTCCTGGTGTCCGCGACACCGGGAGGGATGAAGACATCCTCAGACTGTTCTCGCTGTGCAAGGCAGATCAGGGGTCTTCACCGGGCCCGCCACTTCGAGAAGGGGTGGCGGGCTTCCTATTTTTTGCTCAGTCGGGCAGCGAAGTGTTGTAAACCGCCTGCGTCCACAGCCGCGACATCTCGGTCATCAGGGTCTGGGCCTGACCGAGCATGGCCAGCGGAGCGCTGGCCTCGACCGTGTCGGCGACGTCGCGATCCTCGCCGCCATCGAAATTGCCGCGCCAGTGCTGCGACAAGCGGGCGGCGTCGGTACGGCTGCGCTCGACCAGGCGCGCTTCGATCTGCATCGCCTGGTCGATCAACTCCGTACAGTCCTGCATCGTCCGTGTCCACTGCGTGCCCGCCAGGCTCGCCTGCACGGCCCAAAGCGCCGGCCAGTCGGACGCCCGCTCGGCCTGGCTGGCGATCTGGTCGATGCGCTCGCCGGCGTGGCGCAATACGATCGCCTGGGCCTGCTGCCAGTCGCCCCAACCGCGCATCCACGCCTGCGATGTGCCGAGCGAGGCGCCGAGCATCGCGCGCGTGAGGTCCAGTGTGCGATGCCAGCGGTCTTCGATCGGCTCGATCACGCCGCTCGCGCCCTTGGCTGCGGCCGGCAGGGCCGCCGCGGCGGCAGGTCGGCGGCGGCGGGGGGTGTTGCGACTCATGGCGCTCTCCTGCGAAAAGGTGGCGGAAACGACGACTCTAAGCTGCACGGTGGCTCAGGTTTTGATGCTGCGCAAGGCCGGAGAAATACGCGTAGCGGGCGGTGTGTTGACGGTGCGCAAGGCGGCGGCGCCTGCACTGCCTACGATGGGCCGTTCAACAACGACTTTCGCAAGGAGCACACCATGGATGCCACCACCACCAGCGATACCAACAGCCGTGAACGGCTGGCGCAAAGCCTGAAGCACATGGTTGACGAAGCCGACCACCTGCTGGCCAAGGCCGAGCGCACGGGCAGCGAGCAGTTTCTCGCCGCGCGCGAGAAATTCGAGACCCAGTTGCACCACGCCAAGGACGAATTGCGGCGCCTGGAGTTGAGCGCCATCGACAATGCCAAGCGTGCCGCCCGCGCCACCGACCATGCGGTGCATGAGCATCCGTATGCCGCGATGGGCATCGCCGCCGGCGCCGGCCTGTTGATCGGCATGCTGATCACGCGGCGCTGATCGTGGCGCCGCAATCGTGAGCATGGCCATGCCGCGGGGTTTGCTCGGCTCGGCGCGGGGGGTACTGGGCGCGCTGGTCGAGATCGGCCAGACGCGCCTGCAACTGGCCGGCACCGAGCTCGAAGAAGAGCGCCTGCGCGTGGCCGAGTTGCTGCTGTTGGCCACCGCCGCGCTGTTCTTCCTGGGCCTGGGCATCGTGTTGACCACCCTGCTGCTGGTGCTGCTGTTCTGGGACGGCCCGCGTGTGCTCGTGCTGGGTGGGGCCACGGCGCTGTGCCTGGCCCTGGGCGCCGGCCTGGCCGCGGCCTGGCGGCGCAAGGCGCGCGGCAAGCCGCCGCTGCTGGCGGCCACCCTGGCCGAATTGCAGCGCGACCGCGATGCCCTGATCGGCCACCCGGCGGGCCCCGCATGATCGACCCCGCCCGCCGCCTGCTGCTGGCTGCGCGCCGCCAGCGCCTGGTGCAGCGCGCGGCCCTGCAGCGCCGGCAACTCGGCGCGGCCGTAGCACCGCTGGCGCAGGCCTGGGGCTGGGTCGAGCGCGGCATCGTCGTCGGCCTGTGGCTGCGTCAGCGGCCGTGGCTGCTCGCGGCGCCGCTGGGGCTGCTGCTCTGGCGGCGTCCGCGCGGCCTGCTGCGCCTATTGGCAAGCACGTCGGCGTTGTGGCGCCTCAGGCGCTGATCACGCGGCGCAGCTTGCCGCTGAAGCGCCCGTGCAGCGGCGCGGCGCGGCTGAAGCGCACGCGCGTGTGCGCCACGCCGTGTTCGGCCAGAAAGGCGTCGATGGCCTCGCGGCAGCGGCCGAATGCGGCACGCGCATCCGGCACCGCCGGCTCCAGGCGCAGTTCGAGTTCACCGTTACCCCGGCCGATGACCTGGAACTGCGTCACCTGCGCGGCTTCCTCGATCGTCGTTTCCAGGGCCAGCGGCAGGATCGTCACCGCGCGATGGCGTGCGCCGCGCAGTGTCAACGTATCGGCGCTGCGGCCCTGCACCTCGATGGCCGTGAACGCACTGCCGCAGCGGCAAGCTGTGGGCAGGCGGCGAATGCGGTCGTCGAGCCGGTAGCGGATCAGCGGCTGGGTACGGTTGGCCAGATTGGTCAGCAGCGTGGCGTGCGACAGCGTGCCGTCGGGCACCGGCCGCCCCTGCGCATCGACCGGCTCGAGGATCACCCAGTCGTCGTTGACATGCAGGCAACCCTGCGCACATTCCCGGGCGATCGAATAGAACTCCGAGGCGCCGTAGTTGTTGCGCAGCGAACAGCCGAAGGCGGCCTGGATTTGGCGGCGCTGCGCGGCCGACAACTGCTCGCCGCCGAGCCACAGCTCGCTCAAGCGCAAGCCGAGCGTGCCGGCCTGCTGCCATTGCGCCAGCGCCGCGGCGCAGCTCGGGTAGGTGATGAGCACCGTGGGTCGCAGCGCCTGCAGCTCGTCGGCGATGCGGCGCAGTGGCTGCTGCACCGACAGGATGCCGATCTCGGGCTGCAAAGGGGGCGGCACGATGCGGCGCAGCCGCTGCATGCTGACGAGCCCGGCGAAATGGCCGCCACTGGCGCCGACGAAAGCGAAGCGCTGGCCCAAGCCCCAGTGGCCCAGGCTGGCCTGTATCGAAGCGCTGCCGCGCAGGCGCAGCGCGTCGATGGCGTCGTAGGCCGCCAGGCTCTGCGCATCCTGCACAAACCAGCCCGGCACGCCGCTGGTGCCCGAGCTGGTCCAGAGCAGGTACTTGCCGAGCCAGGCATCGGCGATGCAGTCGGTATCGGCAATGAAGGCCGCGGCCGCGGCGCGCGTGATGCGCCGGTCGGTGGCCCAGTCGTCGAAGTGCAGCATCAGCTCGGCCTTCTCGACCGGCGCGAAGTCGGCCAATCGCGTGCCGTGCTGGCGTCGTCGATAGAGCGGTGAATCGCGGCAGGCCCGTTCGAGCAATGCCGCGAGGCGCTGCTCGCGCAGGCGCTGCGCAGTGGCCGGCACGAGGCCCGCGGCCCAGGTCTCGTTCCAGGCCTGCAGCCAGGCCCAGGCGTCGAAGGCTGGCGCCGGATGGGTGTTCATGGTTCTTGCATCGTGCGCCGACAGGGCCCCGATTGCGAGCCGCGCACCCGGGTCGCGCTTGCGCAAAGTCAAGTGCGCGCCGCGGGACGGCATACTTCGCCCCGTGACCCTCGCCCATATCGCGATCCTCGACGACGAGCCCGACATCACGGCACTGCTCGGCGCCTACCTGCGCAGCCACGGCCATCGCGTCACCGAACTGCACCACGGCGCGGCGCTGCTCGAGCTGTTGCAGCGCGACGCGCCGGCCCTGGTGCTGCTCGACCTGGGCCTGCCCGGCGAAGACGGCCTGGCCATCGCGCGCCAGGTGCGCGAATTCGGCAATATCGGTCTGGTCATCGTCAGCGGACGCGGCGACGCGGTTGACAAGGTCGTCGGCCTGGAAATCGGCGCCGACGACTACATCACCAAGCCTTTCGATTTGCGCGAACTGCTGGCGCGCGTGCGCGCCGTGCTGCGGCGCACCGCCGGCGCCGACGGCTCTGCCACCCAGCCGGTACAGGCAGCCAACGATAGCGCTGCACCGTGCGACAGCTGCCATTTCGCCGGCTTCACGCTCGAGCTCGCCGCGCGCCGCCTGCTCGGCCGCGACGGCGTCGAAGTCGCGCTGACGGCCGGCGAATTCGACTTGCTGTCGGTCTTTGTGCAGCACCCGGGCCGCGTGCTGTCGCGCGATTTCCTGCTCGAGCGCACGCGCGGCCGCGAAGCCGCACCCTTCGACCGCGCGGTCGATGTGCTGGTTGGCCGCCTGCGCAAAAAGCTCGGCGACGACCTGCAACAGCCGCAGCTGCTGAAGGCAGTGCGCAGCGCGGGCTACCTGTTGGTGGCCACGGCCGGCCGGCGATGAGCGCCGCCGGGCCGCTCCCAAGGCGCTCGCTCCCCCCTGGGGGGACGGCGCGCAGCGCCAAGGGGGCTGCATGAGTCCGCCGGCCGATGCGTTCGACGACTTTCGCGCCGTCTTCGAGGCCGACCCCGACGGCGTGCTGGTGGTCAACGCACAGGGCCGTGTGGTGCTCGCCAACGGGGCCGCGTCCGACCTGCTCGGCTACAGCCGCGAGGCCTTGCAAGACCTGACGGTCGAAGACCTGGTGCCCGCCAACGCGGCGCCGCGCCATGCCGCGTTGCGCCACGCTTATGCCGATGCGCCGAAGAGCCGCCCGATGGGCACCGACCTCGACCTCAGCGCCAGGCGCGCCGACGGCAGCGAGGTGATGGTCGAAATCGCGCTCAGCCCGCTGCACTCGTTCGGCCACGACTATGTGGTCGCCTCCTTGCGCGGCATCGGCGCCTACCCGCGCGTCAAGCGGGCGCTGCAGCGCGCACGCTACAACGAATTCGCGGTCCGGCTCGGCCGCGTGGCGGTCGATACGCTGGACCCCGACGAGCTGCTGCAACGCATGCCCGCCGCCGTCCAGGAGGCCCTGGAGGTGGATGCGGTGGCGGTCTTCCTGCTCACGCCCGGCCGGCTCGAATTGCGCGTGGCCAGCTCCAGCGGCGTGCCTGCCGCGCTGGCGTCGGGCACCGTCTATGCGAACCGGCCCGACACCCTGCTCGGCTACGTGGTCGCGCAGCGCGCGCCGCTGATCGTGGCCGATCTTGCGTGCGAGCAACGCTTCGCGGCGCCGGCATGGCTGCTCGAATCGGGTGCGAAGAGTTGCATCGCGGTACCGCTGATCGATCGCGGCCGCATCATCGGCGTGCTCGGCGCCTGGTCCAGGCCGCAACGCAAATTCGGCGACGACGAGCTGGCCTTCCTGGAATCGCTGGCCAGCCTGCTGTCCACCAGCCTGCAGCGCGCACAGGCGGAGTCGCAACTGCGCCACTCGCAGCGCCTGGAAACGGTGGGCCAGCTCACCGGCGGCGTGGCCCACGATTTCAACAACCTGCTCACCGTGATCCTGGGCAACCTGCAATTGCTCGCCGACCAGCCCGAGTGCGAGACGCATCCGCTGAGCCGCCAGCTGGTGGCCGCGGCCGCGCGGGCCGGCCAGCGCGGCGCCGAGCTGACCGGCAAGCTGCTGGCTTTTTCGCGCCGCCAGTCGCTGGCCCCCGAGCCGGTGGATCCGGTGGCCATGTTGCAATCGCTGGCCGACATGCTGCGCCGCAGCTTGGGTGAAAACATCTGCGTGGTGGCACAAACCCCGGCGCATTGTGCGCACTGCCTGGCCGACGCGCTGCAGCTCGAATCGGCCTTGCTCAATGTGGCCGTGAATGCGCGCGATGCCATGCCCAGGGGTGGCACGCTGATGCTGCGTTGCGGTGTCGGCGCGGCGCCCGAGACCGAAATCGATGGGCCGCAGAGCGTACCCAGTGCGCTGGACGGGCAGCCAGCCGCGCCGCAGGCGCGGCCCTGGGTCTGGCTCAGCCTGCATGACGATGGCGTGGGCATGACGCCCGAGGTGCTCGACCGCGCCTTCGAGCCCTTCTTCACCACCAAGGAGGCCGGCCGCGGCACCGGCCTGGGGCTGTCCACGGTCTATGGCTTCGTCAAACAATCGCACGGCCATATCGCGATCGACAGCGCACCGGGCGCCGGTACCACCGTCACGCTGTACTTCCCGGCCATCGACGAACCCGCTGCCGCCGATGCTGCGGCCCCTGCTGGCGCCACGCGTCAGGCGCCCTTGTGCGCCGGCCTGCGCGTGCTGTTGGTCGAAGACGACGACGATGTGCGCCGCGTGGCGCAATCCTTCCTGCGCTCGCTGGGCTGCGAGGCAGTGGCCTGCAGCGACGCCGGCGCGGCCCTGGCCGAGCTGGCGCAGGGCCAGCCCTTCGAGCTGCTGTTTTCCGACATCCGCCTGGGTGCCGGCATCGACGGCCACGAACTGGCGCAGCGCGCGCTGGCCCTGCAGCCCGGTATCGCCGTGCTGCTGAGCTCGGGCTATTCGCGTCACCTTGAAGGCGGCCGCGACGGCCAGCCGTTGCCCTGGCCGATGCTGAAAAAACCCTACGACCGCGAGGCATTGGCGCGGGCCATCGCAGCCGCCTTGCCGGCGCGCAGGGCTTGATCTGTCACGCCTTCGCCCGTTGGGACACAGGGCATGAACGCGGCGTTGACGGCCATCAACATCCGCCCGGCCCGGATCGCTAGCCTTGTTTCGGCCGTACCTGGCGGGGGCGGACAAGCCGGGCCATCGGTCCTTGGCCCTCGTGCCGACATGAACTACAACTTGAAAAACAGAAGCCTGCTCGCGCTGGATGAATGGAGTCCACGCGACATGCACTTGCTGCTCGACATGGCGCACGAACTGAAGCGCGACCGGTGCGCCGGTCGCGAACAGCCGCAATTGCGCGACAAGAATATCGCCCTGCTGTGCGACCCGGCTGTGATGCGCTCGCGCTGCGACGTCGAGGTTGCGGCGCTCGAGCAGGGCGCGCATGTGGCCGTGATCGACCTCGGCGATTCGCCGTTCGGAGAACGGGATCTCGTGAAGGACACCGCGCGCATGCTCGGCCGCCTTTACGACGCGATCGAGTACTGCGGCTTCGAGCCCACCATCGTGCGCGAGTTGACGCAGCATGCCGGCGTACCGGTCTGGAACGGCCTGACCCGGCCCTTGCACCCGACCCAGATCCTGGCCGACTACATGACCATGCAGGAGCACTGCCCGAACAAGTCGCTGGCACAGATGCGCCTGGCCTACCTGGGTGACGCAGGCTGCCACATCGGCGAGTCGCTGCTGCAGGGCGCGGCCCTGATGGGCATCGACTTTCGCATCGGCGCGCCGCCCTCGCTGTGGCCGCCGCAGGCGCTGATCGAGGTGTCGCAGCAAAGGGCCCAGGCCTCGGGCGCCTGCCTGCACTTCACGGCCTCGGCGCACGAGGCGGTGCAGGGTGTGGACTTCATCTGCACCGATGTCTGGGCCGCGCAGGGCGAGCCCGACGCGGTCTGGGCTGAGCGCATCGCGCAGTTGCAGCCCTACCGGGTGAATGCCGCGCGCCTGGCCTCGAGCGGCAACCCGGCGGTGAAGTTCCTGCACTGCCGGCCGTTGCCGCACGACCGCGACAGGCGCCGTGGCGAAGCAATTCTTCGCAGGTTCGGCAGCGACGGGCTCGAAGTCACCGACGAGGTCGTCGAGTCGCCCGCCTCGGTCGTGCGCGACCAGGCCGAGAACCGGCTGCACACGATCAAGGCGCTGCTGGTCGCCACCCTGGCCTATTGAAGCTTACGTATCGCACGACAACCGTTCACGCTGGCTTCCTCCTGAACGGCGTGATGGCCAGAATCAGGCAAGCCCCGATGGGCGAAATTGCGGCCTCAAGTTTTCGAGCATGTCATCCACCATGGCCTGCAAGTCATAACGCGGCCGCCAGCCCCAATCGCTTTGCGCGGCACGGTCATCGATCGAGCGCGGCCATGACGCGGCAATGGCCTGGCGGCAATCGGGTTCGATGTCCATTGTGAAGGCCGGCAGGCGCTTGCCAATGGCTGCGGCGAGGTCGAGCGGCGTGACACTGATGCCGGCCAGGTTGTAGGCGCCGCGTTCATGCACCTGGTCGGCCGGCGCGTCCATCAACTCCAGCGTGGCGCGGATGGCGTCGGGCATGTACATCATCGGCAAGGCCTGGCCCCCTTCGAGAAAGCAGGTGTAGTGGCCGGCTTTCAGTGCGGCGTGGAAAATTTCGACGGCATAGTCGGTGGTGCCGCCGCCGGGCGGCGTTTTCCAGCTGATCAGGCCGGGGTAGCGCAGGCTGCGCACATCGACGCCGTGGTGCCGGTGGTACCAGGCGCACCAGCCTTCGCCGGCCAGCTTGCTGATGCCATACACCGTGCTCGGGTCCATCACCGTTTTCTGCGGCGCGTGGTCTTGCGGCGTGCCCGGGCCGAAGACGGCGATCGAGCTGGGCCAGAAGATGCGTTCGAGTTTGTGCGAACGCGCGATCTCGAGCACGTTCAAGAGGCCCTTCATATTCAGATCCCAGGCCCACATCGGATGCTTCTCGCCGTGCGCCGAGAGGGCCGCGGCCAGGTGATAGACCTGCGTGATGGCGTGGCGTTCGACGATGCCGGTCAGCGCCCCGATATCGGTGCAGTCGAGCGCTTCGTGCGCCAGGCCGGGCACCCGGCCCTGCGGCGCGAGATCGCTGGTGACGACAGCGCCTGCGCCGTGGCGTTGCACCAGTTCGCCCGCCAGCTCGGTGCCGATCTGGCCATTGGCGCCGATGATCAGAATCTTCGGCGCAGTCACTGGATCAAACCCAATTCGCGTCCGGCCTGCGTGAACGCCGCCACCGCCGCTTCGAGGTGCGCGCGCTCGTGCACCGCGCTGATCTGCACGCGGATGCGCGCCTGGCCCTTGGGCACCACCGGGAAGAAGAAGCCGACGACGTAAATGCCGAGTTCGAACAGTCGTGCGGCGAGCTGCTGCGCCTTGACCGCGTCATGGACCAGGATCGGCACGATCGCGTGTTCGCCGGGTTTGATGTCAAAACCGGCGGCGCCGATCGCCTGGCGGAACCAGCGCGTATTGGCTTCGAGCTTGTCGCGCAGCGCGGTGCTGGCTTCGAGCAGGTCGAGCACGGCGATCGAGGCCCCGGCAATCGCCGGCATCAGGGTGTTCGAGAACAGGTAGGGCCGCGAACGCTGGCGCAGCAACTCGACGACTTCCTTGCGCGCCGCCGTGAAGCCGCCCGAAGCGCCGCCCAGAGCCTTGCCCAGCGTGCCGGTGATGATATCGACTTGGCCGAAGACGCCCCGGTATTCGTGCGTGCCACGACCGCGCGCACCCATGAAGCCGCTGGCGTGGCACTCGTCGATGCCCAGCAGTGCGTCGTAGCGGTCGCACAGCGCGCGCATCACGTCGAGTTTGGCAATCGTGCCGTCCATCGAGAAGACGCCGTCGCTGAAGACCAGCTTGAAGCGCGCGCCGCCCGTTGCAGCCTCGGCCAGGCAGCGTTCCAGGTCGGCCATATCGTTGTGCCTGTAGCGCCAGCGTCTGGCCTTGCACAGGCGGATGCCGTCGATGATCGAGGCGTGGTTCAGCTCGTCGCTGATGACCGCATCGCCCTCGCCGAGCAGCGGCTCGAACAGGCCGCCGTTGGCGTCGAAGGCCGCCGCGTAGAGGATCGCGTCTTCGCAGCCGAGAAAGCTGGCCAGGCGGCCTTCGAGCGTCTTGTGCAGATCCTGCGTGCCGCAGATGAAGCGCACGCTGCTCAGGCCGTAGCCGTGCGTGCGCAGGGCCGCGTGCGCGGCGGCGATCACCGACGGGTGCGACGACAAGCCGAGGTAGTTGTTGGCGCACAGGTTGATGACTTCGCGCCCATCGCTGGTCTTGACCAGTGCCCCCTGCGGCGTGGTCAGCGTGCGCTCGGCCTTGAACAGGCCGGCCTCACGCAGGCCCTTCAGCTCGGCAGTGACGTGGTCGAGAAAGGCAGTACTCATGGTGTTCGGACTCTCGCTGGGGCACAATCAACGCGTACATCAGAACAGCGTTTGTACGGTATATCGAACAAATTTCCAGTATCGTGCCGAGAACCTCCATCGTCAAGCCAGCCGCCCGGCAGCCGCCCCGGGTCGGCGCCGCATTGGCCGCGCTGCGCCAGGGCCGTGGCCTGTCGCTCGCTGAGTTGTCGCGCCTGGCGGGGGTCTCGAAGTCGATGCTGTCGCAGATCGAGCGCCACCAGGCCAACCCGACGGTGGCCGTGGTCTGGCGCCTGGCCACCGCCCTGGGCGTCGGTGTCGGCGAATTGCTCGGTGAAGAACGCCGCGCCGGGCCGCTGCTGGCCACGCTGCCGGCGCACGCCACGCCCCTGCTGACCAGCCTGGACGGCCAATGCGAGTTGCGCATCCTCGGCCCGATCGAGCTGGCCGGGCAGATCGAATGGTATGCACTGACGGTGCAGCCGGGTGGCACGCTGGCCTCGCAGCCGCACGAGCCGGGCTCGCGCGAACATCTGAGCATGCACGCCGGTGCGCTGGACGTGCAGGCCGGCGGCGAGAGCGCCCGCGTGCGGCGCGGTGAAACGGCGCGCTATGCGGTGGATGTGGCGCACAGCATCCACAACCCCGGCCGCACGGTGGCGCAGGCCTGGCTGGTGGTGTTGCACCCCGGATGAGCACGGGCGCGGGGCGCGCGGTTGAAGCCGCAGCGGCTCGATTTCCCCCCTTTCGGGTGAATGACGTCGCCGCGGACCCATGCGACGATTCACAGCGTGAAACTCGACGACACGCCCACCGCCAACCTCAGCGCCAACCCGGCCGAACGCCTGGTCGATGCGATCGCACTGCCGATCGGACGCTGGAACCGCGAGGCACGGCTGCTGTTCTGCAACGCGCCGTACTGCCGATGGGCCGGACGACCGAGCGACGAGTTGGTCGGCCGCACGCTCGAAGATCTGTACGGCCCCGAGGCCTGGGCCGTCGCCAGCAGCCGCTTTGCCGCCGCTTTCGAAGGCCGCACCGTCCACTACGAACGCCGCCTGACTCACCAGGGCGCCAGTGCGCGCTGGACCCGGGCCATGGTCTTTCCCGACCGCAATGCCGAAGGGGAGATCGACGCGATCTACACCATCGCCTTCGACATCCACGACGATGTCATCGAGCGCGAAGCCTTGCACGCAGCGCAAAAACGGCTCGACCGCTTCACCGAACACATCCCCTACCCGCTGACCTATATCGACCGCGACGGCGTGCTGCGCTTCGTCAACCGTGCGTATGCGCAGGCGGTGGGCATGGCCGCTGCGGATCTGCTGGGCCAGCCCATCGACCAGGCGCGCGGTGCGGCGCAATGGGCACAGCACCAGCCGTTTTTCGAGCGCGCGCTGGCCGGCGAGGCCGCGCAGTACACGCGCCTGGTTGACAAGCTGCCCCTCGGCCCACGCTGGCTGCGCACGAGTTACGTGCCCGATTTCGGCGACGACGGCCGGGTGCAGGGCGCCTATACCGTGACCATCGACGTGCATGATCTGACCGAGGCGCAACAACGCCTGCAGCGCAGCGTCGAGCGCGACGGCCTGACCGATGCACTGACCCGGCGCACGATGATGGAGCGGCTGGACGCCGCCTGCATGACCTGCGCCACGCAGCCGGTGGCCCTGTTCTTCGTCGATCTCGACGGCTTCAAGGCCCTCAACGACGCCCGGGGCCACGCCGCCGGCGACGCGATGCTGGTGGCCTTGGCGCAGGCCTTGCAAGGCGCCGTGCGTGCCGAAGATGCCGTCGGGCGCTTTGGCGGTGACGAATTTCTGGTGCTGGCCGGCGTGCGCGATGCGGCCGGCGCCCATGTGCTGGCGAGTCACTTGCTGGAGGCCGTGCAAGCGTGCGCCGTGCGTTGCCCCGGCACGCAGCCGGTCTCCGCCAGCATCGGCTACGCGCTGGCGCCCAACGACGCCACGCAGCCGTTGGGCCTGCTGCAACTGGCCGACCACGCGATGTACGCCGCCAAGCGCAGCGGCAAGAACCGCGCGATGCACTGCGCCGGTCTGGACTGAAGCCCGTCAGATCAACTCTCCGAGCATCAAGCGCTCGAGACCCGCCCGCTCGCGAAACCGGCGCGCCGCGGGACTTGGCTGCAGCAGCATCTGGTCGATCAACGGGCGCGCCGGCGTGGTCAACGGATCGACCAACAGCACCAGGCGCTGTCCAGCCTCTTCGTCCAGCCGCGCGAGCCAGTCGAGCCCCTGCAGAGCCTCGACGCTGGGCTCGACTTGCAGCGGGTCGGTCGAAATCGCCGAGGCCAACTCGGCCAGGGTCAAGCCACGCTGCGACCGCTGCCTGGCGCGGGCCAGTTCGCCGATCACCGCCAGCGCCAATGTGAAACGGCGCCCCGGCGTGGCCGGCAGCCGGATGATGCGCATCGACAGGCTCGGTGCATAAGCCGCGATCACCGCGCCCCACAGCACGATGACCCAGCCGACGTAGATCCAGAGCAGGAAGATCGGCACCGTGGCAAAAGCGCCATAGACGGTCGAATAGGTCGGCATCGCGCCCAGGTACCAGGCCAGGCCGCTCTTGGCCAGCTCGACGCCAATGGCCACGAACACCCCCCCGGCGATCGCGTGGCGCCAGCACACCTGCGTATTCGGTACGTAGTGGTACAGGCCGGCCATGCCGGCCGCCAGCAGCAGGAACTCGATGGCGTTGAGCAACAAGCCCAGGCCGCCGGGCAGCGTACCGATCACGCCCTTGGACGCCGTGAGCACGGTCATCGTCAGCGACAGGCTGATACCCAGCAGCAGCGGGCCCAGCGTCAGTGCGGCCCAATAGACCAGCACACGCTGGGCGATCGAGCGCGGCCGGCGCACGCGCCAGATGGCATTCAGTGCGCGATCGATGGTCAGCATCAGCGCCAGCGCAGTAAAGACCAGCACCACCAGGCCCACACTGCCCAGGCGCGTGGCCTTGGCGGCAAACTGCGTCAAGGCACCGAGCACCGGCTTGGCAATGCCATCGGGCACCAGGCTTTGCAGAAAATATTTTTCCAGCGCACCCTGGAAGCTCGCAAACATCGGGAAGGCGCTGAAGATCGCCAGCATCACCGTCACCAGCGGCACCAGGGCAATCAGGGTCGTGAAGGTCAGGCTGCTGGCGGTGAGGCCGAGGTGGTCGTCGCGAAAACGCTCGCGCAGGGTGCGCGCGGTGTCGAACCAGGGCCAGGTTTGCAGCGTGGTGGACAGCTCGCCGAAGCGGGCGCGCCAATCGGCGGGGGTGAAGGACAGGGTCATCGCCCTATGATGCCAGCCATGTCTGCTGTTGCCGATCCCAGGCTAAAGCGCGTGCGCGCGCTGGCGGTCGCTTGCCTGCTGGCGCTGATCGCGCTCGGCCTGGCCTGGGAGCTGTGGCTCGCACCCACCGGCAACCGCAGCTTGGCGCTGAAGATATTGCCGTTGGCACTGACGCTGGCCGGAATCCTGAAGTTCCGGATGGTCACGTATCGCTGGGTCAGCCTGCTGGTGTGGGTGTATTTCACCGAAGGCGTGGTGCGCGCGACCAGCGAGAGCGGCATCGTCGTTGGCCTGGCGCTGGCGGAAATCCTGTTGTGCCTGCTGCTGTTTGCCGCCTGCGTGATGCACGTTCGCTGGCGGCTGCGACGCGCAGCGGTACAACCGTGAGCGCTTCGCTGATCGACGCCCTTTGCGCCTGTGTCGGCACGGCCCAGGTGCTCACCGAGGGTGCTGACCTGTCTGCCTATGAAACCGACTGGCGCAAGCGCTGGCGCGGCCGCGCGCTGGCCGTGGTGCGTCCGGGCTCGACCGGGGAGCTTGCCGCCGTGGTGCGCACCTGCGCCGCGCACGGCACGCCGATCGTGGCCCAGGGCGGCAATACCGGCCTGGTCGGTGCGGGTGTGCCCGATGCCAGCGGCAGGCAGGTGCTGCTCAGCCTGACGCGCCTGAATCGCATTCGCGCGATCGACCGCGCCAATCTCACGCTGACCGCCGAGGCCGGCTGTGTGCTGCAAGCGGTACAGCAGGCCGCGGCCGACGCTGGCCTGCTCTTTCCACTCAGCCTCGCAGCCGAGGGCAGTTGCACGATCGGCGGCAACCTGGCCACCAATGCCGGCGGCACCCAGGTGCTGCGCTACGGCAATGCGCGCGCGCTGTGCCTGGGGCTCGAAGCCGTCACGGCGAGCGGCGACATCTGGCACGGCCTGGCGGGCCTGCGCAAGGACAACACGGGTTACGACCTGCGCGATCTGCTGATCGGCAGCGAAGGCACGCTGGCGATCATCACCGCGGCGACGCTGGCCTTGCATCCGCGACCGGCGGCGACGCTGACCGCGCTGGCGGCCTGCGCCTCGCTCGACGCTTGCGTGGCGCTGCTGGCGGCGGCGCAGCGCCGCCTCGGGCCGGGCCTGACCGGCTTCGAGGTCATGAACGAGTTTTCACTCGGCCTCGTGGCCAGGCACATGCCGCAGGTGCGCCAGCCGCTGCCGCGCGGGCCGTGGACGGCGCTGGTCGAGTTGTCGGACCACGAGGGCGAGGCCCACGCGCGAGCGCAGTTCGAGGGCCTGCTCGCCGAGACACTCGCGACGGGAAAAATCGGCGACGCGGTCGTCGCCGAAAGCCTGGCCCAATCGCGCGCGCTGTGGCATTTGCGTGAATCGATTCCGCTGGCGCAAAGCGCGGAAGGTCTGAATATCAAGCACGACATTTCGCTGCCGGTTTCGCACATCCCGGCCTTCTGCGCCGGCACCGGCGCCGCGCTCGCCGCGCGCTGGCCGGGTGCCCGGCTGGTCAATTTCGGCCACCTCGGCGACGGCAACCTGCACTACAACGTGCAGGCCCCCGAGGGCATCGATGCCGCGGCCTTCCTGCGCGACGAGGAGAGCGCGGTCAACGCGCTCGTCTTCAATGCGGTGACGGCGATGGGCGGCTCGATTTCGGCCGAGCATGGCATCGGCGTCTTGAAGAGCGAGGAGCTGGCGCGGCGCAAGGATCCGACGGCGCTGGCGATGATGTGGGCCATCAAACACGCGCTGGACCCGCAGGGGCTGCTCAACCCGGGCCGGCTGCTGCGGCCGCCCGCGGCCTGAGGCGGCGTCCACCCGCCGCTACAAGCGTAGTTGCAGCCCGATCGTCGTGACGCCCGCCTCGGACCGTGCGAAGGGGCGGCCGCCATGCATGCGCGCGATCGCGGCCACGATCAGCAGGTTCGACAGCGCGCGCCGCAGCAGCGCCACATCGAAGGCACCGGCCGCGTCGCCGACGATCTCGATCCGCAGCCCGGCCTCCTGCTGTGAGCCTGCAGGGCAAGAACCCGGTCAACGTGCGCTTTGTCGCGAAGTAAGCTGCCGCAGGGCACGCCCTTGCCAGGCCAGGGCCGTCTCGCGCCAGCCTATTGCAGCGGCTCTTTCAGGGCCGCCGGCAACGGCAGCGGCATGACCTCGATGCCTTCGTCGCGCAGGGCTCCGCGATCGTCGGCGCTGGCCTGGCCGCGGATGCCGCGCTCGTCGGCCTCGCCGTAGTGGATGCGGCGCGCTTCGTCGGCGAAGCGCTCGCCGACATCTTCGGTATTCGCCAACACGTGACGGATGGCTTTCATCCACAGGGCTTGCGGATCGGCTTGCGCTGCCGGCGCTTGTGCGACGACTTCGCGCGCACCCGACAGATTCAGGCGCGGCGCACTGGGCAGGCGCACGATCACGGTATCGGCGCACAGCGGGCAGGCGATCAGCTGGCGGCCGTTCTGGTCGAGGAATTCGTCGTCGCTGGCGAACCAGCCCTCGAAGCCGTGGCCGTTGTGGCAGCGCAGGTCAATGACTTTCATGGCCAGCCGATCATAGGGTGGGCCCCGGCTGCCACACCAAAGGCCACTGGCCCGACTGCCACTTTTGCAACCAAAGCAGGCCGATCAAGGTCTTGGCGTCGGTGACTTCGCCGCTGGCGCACAGGGCGTCGAGCGCTTCGACGGTGTGGGCAACGATCTCCAGAAATTCACCGGCGTCGAGTTTCGCCGGGCCGGGCGCGAGCCGGCGCGCGAACCAGATCTCGATGCCTTCGGTGGAGTAGGCAATAGCGTTGTGCAGGATGCCCGCGCGCGCCCATTCGCTTGCGCGATAGCCGGTCTCCTCGGCGAGTTCGCGGACGGCGCAGGTGAAGGGTGCTTCGCCGGGGTCGATCTTGCCGGCCGGAAATTCGAGCATCACGCGGCCGACGGGAAAACGGAACTGGCGCTCCATCAGCACGCGGCCGTCGGGCAAGAGCGGCACGATCATCACCGCGCCGGGGTGAACGATATATTCACGGGTCGCCTCCTGGCCATCGGGCAGGGCCACGCGGTCGCGCCGCACATCGAGAAAACCGCCGCGCCAGACCTGCTCGCCCTGGAGCAGCGATTCACGCAGGTGCGAGTCGTCGGCCACGCAAGATCAGGTGGCCAGGGCCCGCACAATCGCGCTGCTGCAGATCGCCATCAAGCCGCCGGGCAACAAGCCCAAGACCAGCACCGCAGCGCCGTTGACGGCCAGCAGCGCCCGCACCCCGCGCTCGCCCTGGATGCCCCGCAGGTCGGCGGCGGGCTCGTCGAAATACATGACCTTCACAACGCGCAGGTAGTAGAAGGCGCCGATCAGCGACAGGATGACCGCAATCACCGCCAGCCACAGATAGCCCGGGAGGTTGGTCGTGACCAGCGCCTGCAGCACCGACAATTTGGCGTAAAAGCCGACCATCGGCGGGATGCCGGCCAGCGAGAACATGAACAATGCCATCACCGCGGCCATCCACGGGCTGCGTTGGTTGAGACCGGCGAGGTCGCTGATTTCTTCGCACTCGAAGCCCTGGCGCGATAGCAGCATCACAACACCGAACGAGCCCAGGGTGGTCAGTACATAGGTAACCATGTAGAACAGCGCCGAGCTGTAGGCGTTGCCCCCGGAAAGCGTGTTGCCACTGACGACACCCGAGGTCAATCCGAGCAGCACGAAACCGATCTGCGCGATGGCCGAATAAGCCAGCAGGCGCTTCAGGTTGGTTTGTGCGATGGCGGCCAGGTTGCCGATGAACAGCGAGGCCAAGGCCATCACCACCAGCATCTGCTGCCAATCGGCTGCCAGGCCGAGCAGGCCTTCGACCAGCAGGCGCATCGCGACGCCGAAGGCGGCGAGCTTGGGCGCTCCGGCGATCAAGAGCGTGACCGCCGTGGGCGCACCGTGATAGACATCGGGCACCCACATGTGGAAGGGCGCGGCGCCGAACTTGAAGCCCAGGCCGGCAACGATGAAGACCAGGCCGAACACCAGCACCTGCTGGTTGGCCTGGCCCTTGCCGATGACTTCGAACACGCGCTGGATGTCCAGGCTGCCCGTGGCGCCGTACATCATCGACAGGCCGTAGAGCAGGAAGCCCGAAGCCAGCGCGCCGAGCACGAAGTACTTCATCGCGGCTTCGGTCGATTGGCCGTGATCGCGCCGCAGCGCGGTGAGCGCATACAGCGACAGGCTCATCAGTTCGAGGCCGAGATAGACGACCAGGAAGTTGTTGGCCGAGACCATCACACACACGCCCAGCAGCACGAAGAGTGCGAGCGTGAAGAACTCGCCTTTCAGCATGTCGCGCGGACCGATGTAGGGCTGGGCATAGGCCAGCGTCACCATCACCGACAGCGCAGCAAAGAAGGCCAGCAGGTGGCCGAGCGGATCGGCCACCACCATGCCCTGCATGCCGAACAGCGATTGGCCGGCCATCAGCGCCTGCAGGTGCAGCAGGGCCACCGCCGCCAGCGTCGCCTGGGTCAGCCAGAAGGTGAGCCGGCGCGCCGGATCGGTGACGAACAGATCGACGATGGCGATGACGCAGGCCATCGCCAGCAACACGATCTCGGGGTACAGCACTTGCCAGTTCATGGTATTCATCCCCGGCCTCAGTTCAGCTTGCTCTGCGCCACGTGCTGAAGCAACTGCGTAACCGACACATGCATCACGTCGGTGAAAGGCTTCGGATAGACGCCCATCCAGAGCACCGCCGCAGCCAGCAGCGCGAGCATCAGGAACTCGCGGCCGTCGATGTCGGCCAGCGCCTTGACATGCGCATTGGCCACCTCGCCGAAATAGACCCGCTTGACCATCCACAGGTTGTACGCGGCGCCGAAGATCAACGCGGTGGCGGCCAGCGCAGCGAGCCAGAAATTGGCCTTGACGGTGCCGAGGATCACCATCCACTCGCCGACGAAGCCGCTGGTGCCGGGCAGGCCGCTGTTGGCCATGGCGAAGAAGACCGCGAAGGCAGCGAACTTCGGCATCGTATTGACCACGCCGCCGTAGTCGGCGATCTCGCGCGAGTGCATGCGGTCGTACAGCACGCCGATGCACAGGAACATCGCGCCGGAGATGAAGCCGTGGCTGACCATCTGCACAATGCCACCGGAGACGCCGAGTTCGCTGAAGATGAAGAAGCCCAGGGTAACGAAGCCCATGTGCGCGATCGACGAATAGGCGACCAGCTTCTTCATGTCCTGCTGCACCAGTGCGACGAGGCCGATATAGATCACCGCGATCAGCGACAGCGCGATGATCAGCCAGGCCCACTCGCGGCTGGCGTCCGGCGCAATCGGCAGCGAAAAGCGCAGGAAGCCATAGGCGCCGAGCTTCAACATGATGGCGGCCAGCACCACCGAGCCGCCGGTCGGGGCTTCGACGTGGGCATCCGGCAACCAGGTATGCACCGGCCACATCGGCACCTTGACCGAGAAGGCGGCGAAGAAGGCGAAGAACAACAGGCTCTGCGCCGACAGCGGTAGCGGCAGTTTGTGCCAGTCGAGGATCGAGAAGCTGCCACCCGACTTGAAGTACAGGTACAGCAGTGCCACCAGCATCAGCAGCGAGCCGAGCAGTGTGTAGAGGAAGAACTTGAAGGCCGCATAGACACGCCGCGAACCACCCCACATACCGATGATGAGGTACATCGGAATCAGCGTGGCCTCGAAGAAGACGTAGAACAAAAGACCGTCGAGTGCGCTGAACACGCCGACCATCAGCCCCGACAGGATCAGGAAGGCGCCCATGTACTGGTTGACGCGCTTGGTGATGACCTGCCAGGCCGAGATGACCACGATGACGGTGATGAAGGCGGTGAGCGGTATGAACCAGACTGCGATGCCATCGACGCCCAGATGGTAGAAAACCTTGAAGCGATCGATCCAGGGCAGCTTTTCCTGGAATTGCATGGCGGCGCTGGCGACGTCGAAGCCGGTGACCAACGGGATCGTGACCAAGCAGCTGGCGATCGCACCGAGTAGCGCAATCCAGCGCACCGTGCCGGCGTATTCGTCGCGGCCGAGCGCAAGCAGCACGCCACCCACCAGGATCGGCAGCCAGATCGCAACGCTCAACAAGCCCATCGTCTTTTCTTTCGAGTTCTTGGCTACAGGCCGTTCACAGCCCGAACAGCCGGCGCACCTGCGGCCACAACTGCCAGGTCATCAGGCCGAACAGGCCCAGCAGCATGACCAGCGCATAAAAATACAGGTAGCCGGTTTGCAGCAGGCGCGTGACCTGCGCGACGGCACCGACGGCGCGCGCCGAACCGTTGACCAATGCGCCGTCGATCAGGCCGACATCGCCGCCCTTCCACAGGCCCACGCCGGCCAGGCGTGCGCCGGCGGCGAGCACATGCTCGTTGAACCAGTCCATGTAGTACTTGTTGTCGAGCAGACGGTAGAGCCAGGCAAAGCGGGCCTTGAGCGCGGCCGGGATGGCGGGCTGCTTCAGGTAGAACCACCAGGCGGCGGCGACGCCGCCGACCGCCAACCACAGTGGTAGCGTCGTCAGGCTGTGCATGGCCATGGCCCAGGCGCCATGGAACTCGCCGGCCATTTCGGCCATCGCCGGGTGGCGTACCGCATCGACGACGATCGAGCCTTTGAAGAAATCGCCGAACAGCATCGGGCCGATGGTCATATAGCCGATCACCACCGAGGGCAGCGCCAGCAGGATCAGCGGCGCGGTAATGACCCACGGCGACTCATGCGGCGGCGTGGCGGCGTGATGATGATCGTGCTCGCCCGGGAAAGGCTTGTGGCGGAAGCGCTCCTCGCCGTGGAAAACCAGGAAGTACATCCGGAACGAGTAGAAGGCCGTGACGAAGACGCCCGCAACAACCGCGAAATACGCAAAGCCTGCGCCCGGCAGCCGGCTCGCATGCACCGCTTCGATGATGCTGTCCTTGCTGTAGAAGCCGGCGAACAGCGGCGTGCCGATCAGCGCCAGCGAGCCGAGCAGCGAGGTGATCCAGGTGATCGGCATGTATTTGCGCAGGCCGCCCATGTTGCGGATGTCCTGCTCGTGGTGCATGCCGATGATCACCGAGCCGGCGGCCAGGAACAGCAGCGCCTTGAAGAAGGCATGCGTCATCAGATGGAAGACCGCCACCGAATAGGCCGAGGCGCCGAGCGCGACCGTCATATAGCCCAGTTGCGACAGCGTCGAATACGCCACCACGCGCTTGATGTCGTTCTGGACGATGCCCAGGAAGCCCATGAACAGCGCGGTGATCGCACCAATGACTAGGACGACGGACAGCGCGGTGTCCGAGAGCTCGAACAGCGGGCTCATGCGCGCGACCATGAAGATGCCGGCCGTGACCATCGTCGCGGCGTGAATCAGCGCCGAAATCGGCGTTGGGCCTTCCATCGAATCCGGCAGCCAGACATGCAGCGGGAATTGCGCGCTCTTGCCCATCGCACCGATGAACAGGCAGATGCAGGCCACGGTGATCAGCATCCAGTCGCTGCCCGGGAAGACGATGCGCGCCAGGTCGCCGCCCTTGGCGAAGGCCTCGGCGTAATTCAGCGTGCCGGCATAGGCCGCGATCAGGCCGATGCCCAGGATGAAGCCGAAGTCGCCAACCCGATTGACGATAAAGGCCTTCATGTTGGCAAAGATCGCCGTCGGCTTCTTGAACCAGAAGCCGATCAGCAGATAGGACACCAGGCCCACCGCTTCCCAGCCGAAGAACAGTTGCAGGAAGTTGTTGCTCATCACCAGCATCAACATCGAGAACGTGAACAACGAGATGTAGGAGAAGAAACGTTGGTAACCGGGATCCTCTTCCATATAGCCGATGGTGTAGATATGCACCATCAGCGAGACGAAGCTCACCACCGCCATCATCATCGCGGTCAAGCCATCGACGAGGAAGCCGATCTCCATCTTCAGGCCGCCGAGCACCATCCACTCGTAGATCGTGGCGTTGAAGCGCGCGCCGTCGATGGCCACCTGCTTCAACACCATCGCCGAACCGATGAACGACACCAGCACACCGAGAATCGTGACCGTGTGCGCACCGCGGCGACCAATGGTCTTGCCGAAGAAGCCGGCGACGATGGCTCCGGCCAGCGGCGCGAGCGCGACGGTGAGCAACAGGGATTGGGCAATCGTTACGGCCATCGTCAACCTTTGAGGCTGTCCAGTTCCTGCACGTTGATCGACTCGCGGTTGCGGAACAGCACCACCAGAATCGCCAGGCCGATGGCCGATTCGGCGGCGGCCACGGTGAGGATGAAGAAGACGAATACCTGGCCGGCCATGTCGCCCAGGTAATGCGAAAAGGCGATGAAGTTCAGGTTCACGGCCAGCAGCATCAGCTCGATGGCCATCAGCAGCACGATCAGGTTGCGGCGGT
>CADEDE010000008.1 GCA_902825995.1 uncultured Burkholderiales bacterium | reverse complement strand
ACCTTCGTGCTGCGCACTCCGGTATTCGCCCTTGGGGCGGCCCGGCGGGCTCATGGCGGGCGCCAGTCTGGCCATGATGTGCGTGGCGGTGCAGGCTGCCGACACGTCTGCCGCGCAGCAACTCGAGCGCTGGAGCGCACAGGCTGCGGCGCCTGGCCAGCCCGAACGGGGTCGCGGTTTCTTCACCAGCCGGCATGGGGGCGAATGGTCGTGCGCCACGTGCCACGGCAGCTCGCCGACGACACAGGGCAAACATGCCAGCACGGGCAAGGTCATCGATCCGATGGCGCCGGCCGTGAACCCCAAGGCGTTCACCGACACCGCCAAGGTGGACAAGTGGTTTCGCCGCAACTGCAATGACGTGCTCAAGCGCGAGTGCAGTGCAGGTGAGAAGGCCGACGTGCTGGCCTATCTGGTCAGTCTCAAGCCGTGAAACGACGCGCCGTTCGGTCCTCGCCGAAGCCCACCATGACCTACCAACCTCGACAACGCACCTGGACCCTGGCCGCCGTTCTCGGCCTGATCGCCATCACGTCTGCCCAGGCCGACGGCGGCAGGCCGATGCCGCTCAACGTACCCCCTGCGTACAGGCAGGAATGTGCGGCCTGCCACACGGCCTATCCGCCCGGCATGTTGCCCGCGCGCTCATGGCAACGCGTCATGGGCGGCCTGGACAAGCACTACGGCACGGATGCCTCGCTCGACGCGGCGAGCGTGCAACAGCTCAATGCCTGGCTGCAGGCCTATGCCGGCACCTACAAGCGGGTGCGCGAGGAGCCTCCTCAGGACCGTATCACTCGCTCGGCCTGGTTCGAGCGCAAGCACCGAAAGATCGACCCCTCGGTCTGGAAGCTGGCCAGCGTCAAGAGCACCGCCAACTGCGCGGCCTGCCACACGGGCGCCGATCGCGGCGATTTCGACGATGACGACCTGAAGTTCCCCGAGGGGCTGGACGCGCGTCTGCGCCGGCCCTGGAACGACTGAACGCGAAGGAGACCCCATATGCAAACAGCCCCCGCATTTCAACCGGCCGCCGCCGGACCCTCATGCACGGCCGCCGCGCCGCAGCGTCTCATCACCGACGCGCCCACGCGCATGTTCCACTGGCTGTTCGCGCTGAGCTTCGTCGGCGCCTACTTCACGGCCGACGGCGAAGGCTGGCGTGCGTTGCATGTCACGCTGGGCTACACGCTGGCCGGCCTGCTCGCGTTCCGTGTGCTCTACGGCCTGTTCGGGCCTCGCCACGCAGGCCTGGGGCTCCTGTTGCGCAAGCTCGGCAGCGCGCCGACGTGGCTCCGCTCGGTCGCGCAAGCCTTCAGCCACCGCACAACCAACGGTATCAACTGGCGGCAAGGTCAGAACCTGCTGATGGCGCTCGTGGTCGTGGCGCTGCTGGCAATGGTCGTCCCTCTCACGCTCAGCGGCTACGGCACGAACAACGAGTGGGGCGACTTCCTCGGAGGTGACTGGCTCGAAGACGTGCACGATTTTTTCGGCGAGGCCGTCCTGGCCGTGGTGCTCGGCCACATCGCCCTCATCGTGGGGCTGAGCGTGTTGCGACGCAAGAACCAGGCGCGGCCGATGCTGACCGGGCGCATCGATGGCGCTGGGCCGGACCTCGTCAAACGCAACCACGCCTGGCTGGCGGCCCTGCTGCTGATCGCGGTGGTGGCCTTCGTCGGCTGGGAATCGCAGCAATCGCCCAACGGGCTGATCCCGGCCCAGGGGGCAGCGCAGTTCTCGTCGGAACGACACCATGATGACGATGACTGACGCCAAGCTGCCACCCGAACATCTGCCAGGAGATGACATGAAGGTCTATGGCTGTGTTGGCACGGATGCCGGCGCTTGCACTGTCACAATCGACCCCTGCCCAATCGCAACCAGTGCCATGTCCGGCTCCACCTTCGGCCACCTCTTTTGCGTTACCAATTTCGGCGAGAGCCACGGCCCGGCGATCGGCTGTGTGATCGACGGCTGTCCGCCGGGTTTGCGCTTGAGTGAGGCCGATATCCAGCCCGATCTGGACCGCCGCCGGCCCGGCACCAGCCGCCATGTCACGCAGCGCAACGAGGCCGATGCGGTGCAGATTTTGTCGGGCGTCTATGAAGGCCTGACGACGGGCACGCCGATCGCGCTGCTGATCCACAACACCGACCAGCGCAGCAAGGACTACGGCAACCTGCTCGATACCTTCCGCCCGGGCCACGCCGACTACACCTACTGGCGCAAATACGGCCTGCGCGATCCGCGCGGCGGCGGCCGCGCTTCGGCGCGCCTGACGGCGCCGATGGTCGCCGCCGGTGCGATCGCCAAGAAATGGCTGCGTGAAAAGCATGGCACGGTGTTCAACGCCTGGATGGCCGCGCTGGGCGAGATCGAGATCGCCTTCGAGAGCTTTTTCGAGATCTCGAACAACCCGTTCTTCGCGCCCAATGCCAGCATCGTGCCACGGCTCGAAGCCTACATGGACGCGCTGCGCAAGTCGGGCGATTCGGTCGGCGCGCGCATCGAGGTGCTGGCGCAGGGCGTGCCGGTCGGTCTGGGCGAGCCGTTGTTCGACAAACTCGACGCCGATATCGCCTACGCGATGATGGGCATCAACGCCGTCAAGGGCGTCGAGATCGGCGATGGCTTCAAGGTCGTGGCCCAGCGCGGCAGCGAGCATGGCGACGAGTTGAGCCCGGCAGGCTTTCGCAGCAACCACTCAGGCGGTGTTCTCGGCGGCATTTCGACCGGGCAGGATCTGCGCGTGGCCATCGCCATCAAGCCGACCAGTTCGATCCGCCTGCCGCGCGCGTCGATCGACCGGGCTGTGCAGCCGACGACGGTTGAAACCCACGGCCGCCATGACCCCTGCGTGGGCATCCGTGCCGCGCCGATTGCCGAGGCGATGCTGGCGCTGGTGGTCATGGACCATGCCTTGCGCCAGCGTGCGCAGTGCGCCGACGTGACCTTGGCCGTGGCCCCGATTCCCGGCAACGCGCCGTGAGTCCAGGCGAGCCCCAGGGCTCGCTGCGTCCTTACGCTGCGTTGAGCTGCATGTATTTCGCGTCGATCGGGTTGTTCAACCCGTATGCGCCGCTGTGGTTCCAGTCGCTCGGGTTTTCCACGCTGGCCATCGGCACGATCGCTTCGTTACAGGCCTGGACGCGCGTCGTCGCGCCCTATGGCTGGAGCTGGCTCGGCGACCACTGGGGCCGCGGCGCCCGCCGCGTCGAGTTGCTGCGCATCGCCACCGCGCTGATGCTGGTCGTCTCGCTCGGGCTGCTGGCCGTGACCGACGTGGTTGCGGTGGCGCTGGTGGTGACCTTGATCTTCGTCGCCAACGGTGCCGTGGTGCCGCTGACGGAAGCCGTGGTCGCGCAGCGCCTGGCCACCGGGCAGGGCATCGACATGGGCCGCTACGGCCGCGTGCGCGTGTGGGGTTCGATCGGCTTCATCGCCGCGGTAACGCTGTTCGGCATGGTGCTGCAAAGCACCGGCATTGCGGCCTTGCCGGGATGGCTGGTGCTGGTGCTCGGTTTGCTCGCCGCTGCCGCGTGGCGCTTGCCACGACCACCGCGCGGCAGGCCCACTGCGCCGGCTGCGCCGGGACACCAAAGCCTCTGGCAGGTGCTGCGCCGGCCCGAGGTGGCGTGGTTTTTTGCCGGCATCTTCTTGACCGTGCTGGCCCACACCTCGCTCTATGTCTTCCTGTCGCTTTATCTCGACGCGCTGGGCTACAGCAAGGGCCAGGTCGGCGCACTGTGGGCTGTCAGCGTGGGGCTCGAGATTGCCTTTTTCTGGACCCAGGGCCGCTGGTTCGCGCGCTGGAGCGCACACACCTGGCTGGTGGCCGCGGCGCTGGCATCGGTGTTGCGCTTCGGCGCGATGGCCACGCTCGGCGGCTCCTGGCTGGTACTGGTGCTGGCGCAAAGCCTGCACGCGCTGACGTTCGCAGCCCAGCATGCGGCCTGCATCAGCCTGATCGATCGCTATTTTTCCGGGCCCTTGCGCGGCCGTGGCCAGGCGCTGTACTCGACGCTGGGCTACGGCCTGTCGGGTGTGATCGGGGGTGTGGCCGGCGGCGCGATCAGCCAGCGCTGGGGCTTCGAGGCGGTGTTTGCCGCTGCGGCCCTGGTGGCCGCCGCCGCAGCGCTGTGCTGCTGGCGCAGCCGCAGCCTGGCATGGCGCGCGGCCCGCTGACAGCCGCCATAACTGACCGCCATTCGGCGTTCTTCTTGCGCCATCCCGGCCGGTCCGACGCGCCGACAATGCGGGCAGCTCACCGGCCTGCGTCAGCGCAGTCGGCGTCGCCAACATGCTGAAAAAAATCGCTGTCGCCGACCTGCGCCTGGGCATGCACCTGCATCGCTTCGAGGGCGCCTGGATCGATCACCCATTCTGGCGCGTGCGCTTCATCATCGCCGACGCGGCTGAATTGCGCGCAGCGCAGTCGAGCGCAGTGCGTGAATGCTGGATCGATACCGATCTGGGCCTGGATCTGGCACCACCCGACACGCCCGCCACGATCCCTGCCGCCGCTGCCATCGAGCCCGCGTCGGTCCAAGCGCCACCCCCGCCGCGCAACCAGCCGACGACCCTGGCCGACGAGTTGCGCCGTGCCGCCGAGCTGTGCAAGCGCTCGCGCGCCGCCGTGAAATCGATGTTTGCCGAAGTCCGCCTGGGCCACGCGCTCGATGCCCAGCAATGCCTGCCCCTGGTGCAGGAGATTTCCGACGCGGTCTTTCGCAACCCCGAAGCGCTGGTCAGTCTGGCGCGCCTGAAAACCGCCGACGATTACAGCTATATGCACTCGGTGGCGGTGTGCGCGCTGATGGTGGCCTTGGGCCGCACGCTCGGCCTGGACCACGCGGCCTGCCGCGAAGCCGGCCTGGCCGGACTGCTGCACGATATGGGCAAGGCGCTGATGCCGATCGAGATCCTGAACAAGCCCGGTAAATTGAGCGACGAGGAATTCGCCGTCATGCGCAGCCACCCCGAGCGCGGCTGGGCCCTGTTGCGCGAAGGCCAGAGCGTGGGCGAACCGGTGCTCGACGTCTGCCTGCACCACCATGAGAAGATCGACGGCAGCGGCTACCCGCATGGCCTGGCCGGCGAGCGGATCACGCTGCTGGCGCGCATGGGCGCGGTCTGCGATGTCTATGACGCCGTGACTTCGAACCGCCCGTACAAGGCCGGCTGGGATCCGGCCCAGTCGATGGCCCGCATGGCGCGGTGGCAGGGGCATTTCGACCCTGCGGTGTTTGCTGCCTTTGTCAAGAGCGTGGGCATCTACCCGACCGGCTCGCTGGTGCGCCTGGCGTCGGGCAAGCTGGCCGTGGTGGTCGGGCAGAACCCGCAAGCCACCACGCTGCCGAGCGTGAAAGCCTTCTTCTCGACCGAGTCCAATCTGCCGCTGCCGGTGCAGACGATCGACCTGGCCCACAGCCGCGAACGCATCGCCGGCCGCGAGCCGCGCGAGGCCTGGAACTTCCCGCAGATCGAGAGCCTGTGGGCGGGCGAGGCGCTGGAGACCTGAAGTCAGGCTACGCTGCGGGTCTGAAGCTCGATACCTTGATCCAGCCCGCCCCAACCCAAGACCCCCGCGCCTTCCTGCGTGCGCTCTACGACGCCGCGGTCGAATGCGCGCTGCCTGCCCGGACGATGGCCGGGCACCTGCCCGCGCCGCCCGATCCAACCCGGGGCCGCACACTCGTCATCGGCGCTGGCAAAGCCAGCGGCGCAATGGCTGCCGCGCTCGATGCCCTGTGGCCTGCCGACGCGCCGCTCGAAGGCCTGGTGCTGACGCGCTACCGGCATACGCCGCCGGGCTACGCCGCCAGGCCCGGCCGCATCCGCGTGCTCGAGGCTGCGCACCCGGTGCCCGACGCCGCCGGGTGTCGCGGTGCGCTGCAGATGCTCGATCTCGTGCGCGGGCTCGGGGCCGACGATCTGGTGATCGCACTCGTCTGCGGCGGCGGCTCGGCGCTGCTGTCCTTGCCGGCCGCGGGCCTGAGCTTCGAGGACAAGCAGCAGGTCAACCGCGCACTCCTTGCCAGCGGCGCCTCGATCGACGAAATGAACTGCGTGCGCAAGCACCTCTCGGCCATCAAGGGCGGGCAACTGGCGGCCGCCTGTGCTCCGGCGCGCCTGCTCACGCTGCTGATCTCCGATGTGCCCGGCGATACGCCCGAGGTCGTCGCCAGCGGCCCGACCTTGCCCGATCCGACGAGCTGCGCCGACGCGCTGGCGATCATCGACCGCTTGCGCATCGCACTGCCGCAGGTCGCGCGCGCCGGGCTGGAAAGCGGCGCGTATGAAACGCCCAAGCCCGGCGACCCACGCTTTGCCGGCCACACTGTGCGCACGATCGCCACGCCGCAGCAAAGCCTCGAAGCCGCCGCGGCCCTGGCACGTAGCGCGGGCATCGAGGCGCAGATCCTGTCCGACGCGATCGAAGGCGAATCGCGCGAGGTTGGCAAGGTCCACGCCGCACTGGCGCGCGCCGTCGCGCGGCGCGGCAGGCCCTTCGCCAAACCCTGCGTGATCCTGTCGGGTGGCGAGACGACGGTCACCGTGAAGAGCCGGGGCGGTGACTCAGGGTCGCCTGGAACCCCTCCCGGGCGGGGTGGCCGTGCCAGCGAATTCCTGCTCGGCTGCGCGATCGCACTGCGGGCTGAGCCCGGCGTCTTCGTGCTCGCCGCCGATACCGATGGCATCGACGGCAGCCAAGACAACGCCGGCGCCATCGTCGCGCCCGATACCCTGGCCCGTGCGGCCGCGCTGGGCATCAAGCCCGCGGAGTTCCTCGACCGCAACGATGCCTACAGCTTCTTTGCGCAACTGGGCGACCTGGTCGTCACCGGGCCGACATTTACCAATGTCAATGATTTCCGGGCCTTGCTGATCGTGTAGCGGCGCAGCTTGGACGTTCCGGAGTTCGGCGCATCGGCGCTGGCTCGGCGTTGCGATCGGCTGGCCGACAATCGCGCCATGAGCCCGCCGGGCCGCCCCAAGGGCGAATTCCGCAGGGCGAAGCCCGAAGGTACCCTGATGAGCAGCACCGCCACCCCCGCTTACAACGAACTCGCCAGGCACTACACGCGCCTGCATCACTTCCAGCACCTGGGCTCGATCGCCGACTGGGACCAGGCGGTCCATATGCCGCCCAAGGGCAACGAGGCGCGCGCCGCGGCGCTGGCCGAGCTGGCGGCGCTGATGCACCGCATGCGCACCGACACCACGTTGGCCGAGCGCCTGGCGCGCGCCGAACAGGAGCCACTGTCGGACCACCAGCGCGCCAACCTGCGCGAGATCCGGCGCGATTGGCACAGTGCCAATGCGCTGCCGACCGAGCTGGTGCAGCGCCGCCAGTTGGCCACTTCGCGCTGCGAACACGCCTGGCGCTGGCTGCGCCCGGCCAATGACTGGCAGGGTTTCGTCGCCCATTGGAAGCCGGTACTGGCGATCGCCCGCGAGGAGGCGGCGCTGTTGTCGAGGCAATCCGGCTTGTCGAAATACGATGCGCTGCTGGACCGTTATGAGCCGGGCATGACCGGCGTGGCGCTGGATCGCGTCTTCGGTGCGGTGCGGCAGTGGCTGCCGGATTTGATTCAGCGCGTGATCGAGAAACAATCGCGCGAACCGGTGCTTGAACCCGTCGGACCTTTCGTGCTCGAAGCGCAGCGCGCCCTGTGCCAGCAGGTGGTGCGCCGCCTCGGCTTCGATTTCGAGGCCGGCCGGCTGGACACCAGCACGCACCCGTTCTCGGGCGGCGTACCCGAAGACGTGCGCATGACCACGCGCTACCGCGAAGACCGGTTCCTGCCGGCGCTGATGGGCACGGTGCACGAAACCGGCCACGGCCGCTATGAGCAGAACCGCCCGCGCGAATGGCTCGGCCAGCCGGTCAGCGAAGCGCGCTCGATGGCGATTCACGAAAGCCAGTCGCTGTCGTTCGAGATGCAACTCGGTGGCCATCCGGGTTTCGCGCAGGCGGTGGCACCGCTGCTCGGCCAAGCCTTCGGCGCGCAGCCGGCTTTTGAGCCCGGCAACCTGCACAAGCTGTTGACGCGGGTGAAGCGCGGCTTGATCCGCGTCGATGCCGACGAGCTGACCTACCCGGCGCACATCATCCTGCGCTACGAGATCGAGCGCCCGCTGATCGAAGGCACGATCGAGGCCGAGGACGTGCCGGCGCTGTGGGACGCGAAAATGCAGGAACTGCTCGGCCTGGAGTCGCGCGACAATTTCAAGGACGGCCCGTTGCAGGACGTGCACTGGCCGGAATCCCTGTTCGGCTATTTCCCGTGCTATTCGCTCGGCGCGATGTATGCGGCGCAGTGGTTCGCGGCGATGCGGCGCGCGGTGCCCGATCTGGACGCGCGGATTTCGGCTGGCGACTGGGCCTCGGTATTCGATTGGCTGCGCAACAAGATCTGGTCGCAGGCTTCGCGCTGGACCACCGACGAACTGGCGGTTCGCGCCAGTGGCGAGGTTTTGAATCCGGCCTTTTTCAAGGCGCATCTGGAGGCGCGGTACCTGGCTTAACCCAGCGCCAGTTCGAGGTCGTTCAAGACCTCGTCGAGCCGCTTCAGCGCCCGCGCCGATCGCGTTCCCGCCAGGCGCCGTTGCCGCCCGAGCAAGCGGCGCAAGGGATCGTCGAGCACGGTGTCGTTGATCGACAGGCCATGCCGCGCCAGTTGCGCGCCCAGCGACGAGCGCCGCGAACGCAGCAACTCGCGTGTGCGCTGATAAGCATGCTCGGCGAGCAAACGACGCTGCGACATGCTGAAGGTATTGGCCAGGAACATCTCGGGGTCGCGGGGGTCCGGCTCGAAGAGCACGATATCGGTGCCCGGATGGCTCTGGCCATAGCCTTTCAGACCCAGTTCGAGCCGCGAATGGATCAGCGAGCGGAAGGTCTGCGACAGCACCACCGGCAGGCCGCCATCGACCAGGCGCGGGATGCGCGCTTCGCCGCTGCCCAACACTTTGTGCCGCGCGGCATGGGTGGCGTCGAAGGGCACCAGCGGGTTGAGGCAGATCAACAGGTCCAGCCCCTCGTCGAGAAGCACCGAGGCGTGCAGTGTTTTCTTCAGCACGCCATCGACGCAGGTGCGGCCCTTGACCTGCACCGGCGCATACAGGCCGGGCAGTGCGGCGCTGGCCTGTACGGCCAGCGAGATCGGCACGTCATCCAAGCCAGGCTGGCCGAAGGGCACGGCGTCGCCGCTGTCCAGATCGGTGGCCACCAAGACCAGTTGCCGATTCAATTGACGAAAGTCATTGCTGCGGCCGGGCGCTGAAAACAAGCGCGCCACTTGGCGCTCCATCGCCGCACCGCTGAGCAGGCCTGCGGGCAACGCACGCCCCAGGCGCTCGAAGGCTTCGAGCGGCGAGCGGCGCTTGAAGGCATAGTGCAGGGCGGCCTGCGCGGCCAAGCCGGGCAGGGCGGCCAGGCGGTGCAGGTACTCGCCCCAGGCCAGGCGCATCAGCAGCGAAGGGCGAAACAGGTCGCCATCGTCGCGGCTGTCGTTTTCGATGAAGGCCGCGTACAGCTCGCGTGGCGTCATGCCGTTGACCAGGCCCGCGGCAATGAAACCGCCGGCCGAGACGCCAACGTAGCCGCTGAGCTGCGTGAAGTCCAGACCGTCGAGTGTTTCGTCGAGCGCGCAGAGTGCGCCGATTTCGTAGATCGCGCCGAGCGGTCCGCCGCCGGCCAGCGCCAAACCAATGCGTGGCAGCTTGGCACCGCCACGCCGGGTCACCATGCTCACGGCCCCTTGCGGACCACGCGTTTGGCGGGCGCCTTCGCCGCTGGCTTCCTGGCAGCCGGCTTGGCCGGTGGGGCCTTGTCGCGGACTTTGGCCGACAGCCCGTCGATGCGTTCGATCAGCGCGTCGATATCCTTGCTCGAGGGCACGCCCATCTTGTTCAGGGTCTTGGCCACGCGCTCTTCGAAGATCGACTCGAGCTTGTCCCACTGGGCGCCGGCCTTGTGGCTCATGCCGTCGGCCATGGCGGTCATCTTGCCGGTGACGGCGCTGAGGCGCTCTTCGGCCAGGCCTTGCGTTTTCTTCTGCAGGCTCACGCCTTCCTTGACCAGGGCCTCGAAAACCTTGCCGCCCTCTGCCTGCGCCTTGGCGAATGCGCCCATGCCGGCCAGCCAGATTTGCTGCGCCGATTCCTTGACCGAATGCGCCAACTGGCTGTCGAGCAGGTTGGCGGCCGAGGCGGTTTTCTTCTCCGCCATCTTCTGGAGCTTCTTGACCATGGTGCTGTCCTTTGTCGTCGCGGATCGACGAAGGGCAACTATAGGAGCGCCCACCTGCGGCGCGCAGCGCTTTCTCTAGTGAGAGGGCTCTATGCAAGGACTTGGGGTAAGCGCGCAGCGTGGCGCCTCGGCTTTGGGGGAAAAATGACCCATTCGATCGCCCGCAAGGAGAACCGCATGCAGTATTTCGTCACCGGCGCCACCGGCTTCATCGGCAAGCGCCTGGTCAAGACCTTGCTCGCGCGCAAAGGCGCCGTCGTCTATTTTCTGCTGCGGCCCGAGAGCGAGGGCAAGGTGCCTGCACTGCTCGACTATTGGGGCGTGGGCAAGGCGCGCGCGGTGCCGGTTTATGGCGACTTGACGAGCAAGAAGCTCGGCGTCGCCGCCGATGAGGTGAAGGCCCTCAAAGGCAGCATCGATCATCTCTACCACCTGGCCGCGGTGTATGACCTTTCGGCCGACGAAGAGAGCCAGGTCAAGGTCAATATCGAAGGCACGCGCAGCGCGGTCGAATTTGCCAAGGCTATCGATGCCAAGCACTTCCATCACGTCTCGAGCATTGCGGCGGCGGGCCTTTACGAAGGCGTCTTCCGCGAGGATATGTTCGAGGAAGCCGAGGGCCTGGACCACCCTTACTTCATGACCAAGCACGAGAGCGAAAAAATCGTGCGCAAGGAGTGCAAGGTGCCCTGGACGGTCTATCGCCCGGCGATGGTGGTCGGCGACTCGAAGACCGGCGAGATGGACAAGATCGACGGCCCGTACTACTTTTTCAAGCTGATCCAGCGCATGCGCCAGATCCTGCCGCCGTGGCTGCCCAGCATCGGCATCGAAGGCGGGCGGGTGAATATCGTGCCGGTGGATTTTGTCGTCGCCGCGCTGGATCACATCAGCCACCACTTCCATGCCAGCGGCCGCTGTTATCACCTGGTCGATCCGGTGGGTTACCGCATTGGCGATGTGCTGGATATCTTCAGCAAGGCCGCGCATGCGCCGAAGATGAACCTCTTCATCAACGCCGCGCTGCTGGGCTTCATCCCGAAGAGCGTGAAGAAGGGCCTGATGGCGCTGGCCCCGGTGCGGCGCATCCGCAATGCGGTGATCAAGGATCTGGGCGTGCCCGAGGACATGCTGACCTTCGTCAACTACCCGACGCGCTTCGACCGCCGCGAAACCGATGCCGCGCTCAAGGGCAGCGGCATCGAGTGCCCGAACCTGCACGACTACGCCTGGCGCCTGTGGGATTACTGGGAGCGCTATCTCGACCCGGCGCTGTTCGTCGATCGTTCGCTCAAAGGCACCGTTGGCGGCAAGGTGGTCCTCGTCACCGGCGGCTCCTCGGGCATCGGCCTGTCGGCGGCGTTGCGCTTCGCCGAGGCTGGCGCCATCACCATCATTTGCGCGCGCGGTGAAGACAAGCTCGGCGACGCGGTCAAGGAGATCAAGGCCTACGCCGGCAAGGAGGCCAAGGTCTTCAGCTACTCGGTGGATATTTCAGACGCCGCGAGCTGCGCCGAATTTGTCGCCAAGCTGAACGCCGAACATGGCGGCGTCGATTTCCTGGTCAACAACGCCGGCCGCTCGATCCGCCGCGCCATCGAATCCAGCTACGACCGCTTCCACGATTTCGAGCGCACCATGCAGCTCAACTATTTCGGCAGCCTGCGCGTGACGATGGGCCTGCTGCCCGGCATGGTCGCCAAGAAGAAGGGCCACGTGGTCAATATCAGCTCGATCAGCGTGCTGGTGAATGCGCCGCGCTTTTCAGCCTATGTGGCCAGCAAGGCCGCGCTCGACGCCTGGACCGCCTGCGCATCGAGCGAATATGCCGACCAGGGCGTGACCTTCACGACCGTCAACATGCCGCTGGTGCGCACGCCGATGACCGCGCCGACCAAGATCTACGAGAACATGCCGCTGTTGAAGCCCGAAGAAGCCGCCGACCTGATCATCCAGGCCTGCATCGACAAGCCGGTGCGCGTGGCCACGCGCCTGGGCATCTTCGGCGCCACCCTGCACGCCGCCGCGCCGCGCATTACGCAGATCATCATGAACACCACCTTCCGCATGTTCCCCGACAGCGCGGCGGCCAAGGGTGAGAAGCTGGCCAAGCCGACCTTGTCGCCGGAGGCGGTGGCGATGGCGCAGATGATGCGGGGGATCCATTTCTGACAAAACCCGGACGGCTTTGCCGCCGGTTTTGTTGCTCGCGTTGGAGCGGACGCTGGGGCGCCGCTCGACGCTCGCCGGTGCGCCGGCGGTGATCAACTTTGATCGAGTCCGGTGCTGCGTTGCAGCATAATCCATCGGCATTCACTCACCAAGCGAATCGGCATGACCAAGCGCCCCATCGAGTTGTCGTCGCCTGTCGGGACAGCGAAGCGCCCGCCGCCTCGCGAAGGCCGGACGCGGCGCGCTCTTGCACCTGTTGCCCGCGAGCCGGTATGACCTCGATTTCCACCATCCCCCTGTCCGCCGTGTGCGCCACGGCCGCCCGTGCTCCGGCTTTGACCGAGGCACGCTGGCTCAGCGCCGACGTCGAAGCCTTGTTTGCGCTGTCGTTGATGGATCTGCTGTTCCGCGCGCAGCAGGTGCACCGCGAGCACTTCGACGCGAACGAGCTGCAGTTGTCCACGCTGCTGTCCATCAAGACCGGCGGCTGCCCGGAGGATTGCGGCTACTGCCCGCAGTCCGCGCATTTCGACACCGGCGTCGAGGCCAGCAAGCTGATGCCATTGCAGGAGGTGGTCGAAGCGGCGCGGGCCGCAAAGGCCCAGGGCGCCACGCGCTTTTGCATGGGCGCCGCCTGGCGCAGCCCGAAGGCGCGTGACATGGAACGCGTGGCCGAGATGGTCCGCGAGGTCAAGGCGCTGGGCCTGGAGACCTGCATGACACTGGGCCTGCTGGATGCCGAACAGGCCCAGGCCCTTGACGCCGCCGGGCTCGACTACTACAACCACAACCTCGACAGCGTGCCCGAGTTTTATCGCCAAATCATCGGCACGCGCAGCTACCAGGATCGGCTGGACACCTTGGCCCATGTGCGCCACGCCGGTATCAAGGTATGTTGCGGCGGCATCGTCGGCATGGGTGAGAGCCGCGCGCAGCGCGCCGGGCTGATCGCGCAGCTCGCCAACCTCGACCCCTGTCCCGAGTCGGTGCCGATCAACAACCTGGTCCAGGTCGAGGGCACGCCGCTGGCCGGCGTCGAGCCGCTCGATCCGTTCGAATTCGTGCGCACCATCGCGGTCGCCCGCATCACGATGCCGCGAGCCATGGTTCGGCTGTCGGCCGGGCGTGAGCAAATGGACGAGGCGCTGCAGGCGCTGTGCTTCGCCGCTGGCGCCAACTCGATCTTCTATGGCGACAAGCTCCTGACCACGAGCAATCCGCAGACCGCGCGCGACCGCGCGCTGTTCGAGCGTCTGGGCCTGAAGACGCGCACCTGAAGGATGCCGCGCCGCGGCCCGCCATCGAACCGTGTACTCCGATGTTTCGTCATCTTCTCAAATCCAAGATCCATCGCGCCACCGTCACGCACTGCGAGTTGCACTATGAGGGTTCGTGCGCGATCGACGAAGACCTGCTCGACGCCGCCGACATTCGCGAGAACGAACAGATCCACATCTGGAACGTCAACAGCGGCGGGCGTTTCGTCACCTATGCCATTCGCGCCGAGCGCGGCAGCGGCATCGTCTCGCTGAACGGTTCGGCGGCGCGGCGTGCCTCGGTGGACGACCTGGTGATCATCGCGGCGTTCGGGATGGTGTCGGATTCGCAATCCGCGCCCCACTTGCCGCGCCTGGTCTTCGTCGACGCCGAGAATCGGGCCACCGAACTCAAGCGCACGGTTGCTGTGCAAGCGCTCGCGCCATGAGCGCGAATCGTCAACCGATGACCCTGCACCGCCTGCCCCCGATGCACACCGCTGGCCTGTCCAGGCGGGTGGCCGCATGACGACCTCGACCCAAGGCAACGCGAATTGGCAACGCCGCAGCCTGCGCCACGTGTGGCATCCCTGCACGCAGATGCAGCGAGCGATGAAGCTGCCGCCGCTGCCCATCGTGCGAGGTCAGGGCCCGTGGCTGGAAGACTACGAGGGCCGGCGCTATTTCGATGCCACCAGTTCGTGGTGGGTCAACCTGTTCGGCCACGCCGACGAGCGCATCAACGCCGCGCTGAAGGACCAGCTCGACCGCCTGCCGCATGTGATGCTGGCCGGCTGTACCCACGCGCCGGCCGTCGAACTCGCCGAGCGCCTGTCGGCCCTGACGGGTGGCGTGCTGGGCCACTGCTTCTTTGCCAGCGATGGCGCATCGGCGGTGGAGATCGCGCTCAAGATGAGCTTTCACTATTGGCGCAATGTCGGACGCCGCGCCAAGCGCGAATTCGTCTGCCTGCGCCAGGGCTACCACGGTGAGACCTTGGGTGCGCTGGCGGTCACCGACGTAGCCGTGTTCCGCGACGCGTATGACCCGCTGTTGATGCGGGCCCACACGGTGATGTCGCCCGACGCACGCCAGGCGCTGCCCGGCGAGTTGCCGGCAGAAGTCGCGGCGCGCGCCGCTGCCGACCTGCGCGAGCGGCTCGAAGCAAGCCATGGCCAGATCGCCGCCGTCATCGTCGAACCCCTTGTGCAATGTGCGGCCGGCATGGCGATGCACGACCCAAGTTACCTGCGCGCGTTGCGCGCGCTGTGCGACGAATACGAGGTGCACCTGATCGCCGACGAGATTGCCGTCGGCTGCGGACGCACCGGCAGCTTCTTTGCCTTCGAGCAGGCCGCGTTGCCGGGTGACGGCGCCGTCTGGCCGGACTTTATCTGTCTGTCCAAGGGCATCACAGGCGGCTACCTGCCGCTGTCGCTGGTCATGACGCGCGACCGGATCTACGACGCATTCCTCGATGACGACGTGGCGCGCGGTTTCCTGCATTCGCACTCCTACACCGGCAATGCGCTGGCCTGCCGCGCCGCGCTGGCGGTGCTTGACCGCTTCGAGCAGGACGACGTGCTGCGTGTCAACCGGCAGCGCGCGGCTGCGCTGACCCAGGCCTTGTCGGCGCTGAAGATCGATCCCCGCATCGAGCATTTTCGTCAGCTCGGCATGATCTGGGCCTTCGATGTGCGGGAGGAAGCGGCGGGTCCGCGCTTTGCCGAGCGTTTCCATCTTGCCGGTCGCGCACAGGCGTTGTTGATCCGTCCGATCGGACGCACGGTCTATCTGCTGCCGCCCTACGTGCTCGACGACGCGCTGTCCGGCTGGCTCGGCGAGCGTGTCATGGCAACCCTCGATGCGCTGACCCATGCAGGCGATCCCCATGCTGATCCAGCACCTGAGCCAGCAACTGCGTGAGCGCGATGCGCAGTCGATGCGCCGCCGCCGCCGCGTGGTGGAGGCGCCGTGTTTGCCGCATTTGACGGTCGCAAGCGTTGGGCGCGACGCCCGCCCGCTGCTCGCCTTCTGCAGCAACGACTACCTCGGCCTGGCAAGTCATCCCGCCCTGGGCGCGGCGCTGGCCGAAGGCGCTCATTGCTGGGGTGCCGGCAGTGGTGCCTCGCACCTGATCAGCGGCCACTCTCGCGTGCATGCAGCGCTCGAAACCGATCTTGCCGAGTTTTTGGAACCGTGCATTCCGAAGGCCAGGGCGCTCGGCTTCTGCACCGGCTACATGGCCAATCTGGCGCTGCTCACGGCGCTCGGTGACGCCAAGGCCACGATCTTCGCCGACAAGCTGAACCATGCTTCGTTGATCGACGGCGCTTTGCTGGCCAAGGCGCCGATGCAGCGCTACGCGCATGGCCGCATCGATGTTTTGGCCAACCAGCTCGAACACTGCAGCACGCCGATCAAATTGATCGTGACCGATGCGGTGTTCAGCATGGACGGCGATCTGGCGCCGCTGCCCGAGCTGCTGGCGTTGGCCGAACGCTTCGACGCCTGGCTCATCGTCGACGACGCCCACGGTTTTGGCGTGCTGGGCGAGCAGGGTCGTGGAACACTGTCGCACTTCGGCCTGCGCAGCGAGCGCTTGATCTACATGGGCACGCTTGGCAAGGCGGCTGGCGTTGCCGGCGCCTTCGTCGCGGCCCATGGAACCATCGTCGAGTGGCTGATCCAGGCGGCGCGCACCTACATCTACACGACTGCTGCGCCGCCGGCCATCGCGCATGCGCTGCGCACCAGCCTGCAGCTCATCCGCGGCGAAGAGGGTGAACGTCGACGCGCCCAGCTCACCACCCTGATCGCCCTGCTGCGCCAACGGCTCGGCGAGTTCGTCGCGGCAGCGCCACAGCGGGGCTGGACGCTGGCCGATTCGTCCACCGCCATCCAGCCGCTGATCGTGGGCGGCAACGAGGCCGCGCTGGCGCTGTCCGCGGCCCTCGAATCGCGCGGACTGTGGGTGCCGGCGATCCGGCCGCCGACCGTGCCGGCCGGTTCGGCGCGGCTGCGCATCACGCTGAGCGCTGCGCACAGTGCGCACGATGTGTTGAAGTTGGCCGACAGTCTCGAACATGCGGCGAAGGCATTGGCGTGAACGCGCGCACCTTGCCCAAAGGCTGCTTCGTGACCGGTACCGACACGGGGGTCGGCAAGACGCGCATCAGCGCCGCGCTGCTCCACTGGATGGCCCTGGGCGGGCAGATCGCGGCCGGCTTCAAGCCAGTCGCCGCCGGAACGAGCCTGATCGAGGGTAGGCGTGTCAACGAGGACGTGCGCAGGCTGCGCGAGGCGAGCTCGGCCAACGTCACCGATGGGGAGGTCGGCCCCTTCCAATTCGACGCTGCCTGCGCCCCTCATATCGCCGCCGCGCTCGAAGGCCGATCGATCGACCGCGAGGCGATTCTGGAGGCGGGCCGCGCGCTGCTGGCGCGCAGCGATTTCCTGGTGGTCGAAGGGGTGGGCGGTTTCTGCGTACCGCTCGGCCCCGATTGGGACAGCAGCCACATCGCCTGCGGTCTGGCGCTGCCGGTCATCCTGGTGATCGGCCTGCGGCTGGGTTGTCTCAATCACGCGCTGCTGACCGCCGAGGCGATCGAGGCGCGCCACCTGCCGCTGGCCGGCTGGGTCGTGAACAGCATCGATCCGGGCATGGCGTATCCGGCGCAGACCCTGTTCACGCTGCAGCATGAACTGGGCCAACGCCAGCAGGCACCGTGTCTGGGCGTGGTGCCCTGGCTCGGCAATCCCTGCCCGCAGGCTATTGCCGCCCATCTGAACGACGCGGCGTTGCGATCGGCGTTCGGCCGCCGAGAGAGCGGTGCACCCGCTGCGCCCCTGGATCTCGAATGAGCTCGACGGCGGCCTGGTCTTCGTTGAGATCCCCCGCGCCACGATCCTGGCCGGCCGGTCAAGCCATCATCGACGCCGCGTTCCTGGCCGACCCGTACCCGACCTACGCCGCGCTGCGCGAGGCCGGACCGATCCACTGGAGCGAAGAGTTCTTCGGCGGAGCCTGGCTGCTGACCCGCCATGCCGATGTGGCGGCGGTGCTGCGCGATTCGGCACGCTTCTCGGCGCAACGCACCGGCGGCTGGGTGATGCAAAGCCAAGCCGCCCGCGGCGAACTGAAGGGCTTCCAGCAGTTGTTTGCGCGCGCGCTGCCGTTCCTCGATGCGCCGGACCATGCGCGCATCCGCGGCGTGCTCAATGCGGGGTTTCGGACCGACGTGCTGCAGCGGCTCGTGCCGGCCATCGAGCAGGGCGTCGATGCCCTGCTCGACGCGGTGGACGCCGAGGCGGGCTTCGACTTCATGCAGGCGCTGGCGCGGCCGCTGCCGGCCGATGTGATGGCGGTGCTGATGGGCATTCCCGCGTCCGACCGCAGCGACTTCATCACCTGGTCCGACGACCTGGCGGCGTTCATCGGCGCGACGATGCCGTCGCTTGAGCAGGCGCGCCGCGCGCAGACCAGCCTGCTGGCGATGAGCGGCTACTTCGAGCGGCTCGTGCCGCAGCGCCGAAATGCACTGGGCGACGATCTGGTCAGTCGGCTGCTGCGGGCCGAGGCGGCAGGCGAAGTCCGGCCCGGTGCCGAACTGCTCGCCCAATGCGCGATGCTGTTGTTTGCCGGTCACGAGACCACGCGCAACCTGCTCGGCAACGGCCTGCAGGCGCTGCTCGCCGATCCGCAGCAGTGGCAGCGCCTGCAGCGCGAGCCCGGGCTGCTGCCGGGTGCGGTGCGCGAGCTGCTTCGCTTCAACAGCCCGGTGCAGTACACCGGCCGTCGCGTCGCGGCCGACCTGGTGTTGCACGGCCAGCAGCTGCGGCGCGGCGATCTGGTCGTCGCGCTGATCGGCTGCGCCAACCGCGACCCGGCTCGCTATTCGCACGCCGATCACTTGGACATCGCGCGCAGCTCGCGTGGCTTGTTGTCCTTCGGCGCCGGACCGCATGTGTGCATCGGTGCCGGCCTGACGCTGATGGAGGCCGAAATCGCCTTCGGCCGCTTGCTGCGCCGATTCCCGCGCTTGTATTTGGTTGATGCCCAGCCGCACTGGAGCGGCAATGCGGTGTATCGCGGTCTGAGCGCGTTGCCGGTGCGTCAGGCCATTGCCGCTGCGCTCTGATGGGTATCAGGCGCTGAACGGACGGCCTCGTTCCATCAGCATGCCGCGGCGGTAGGTTTCGGCGATCAGCATGCGCGGCCCCTCGGGCGTGACGATGCAGTAGGCCCGCGAGGCGTCGAGGTCAGGCCATCCGACGACGCCCCAGAGTCGCTCGAACAATACCGGGGCCGCAGCGACGAATGAGCGGCGCACCCACAGCCGGGCCAGCAAATGGCCGATCGGCATTATTCCGCCCTCGATGTCGCCACGCAGGTCCGGTGGCAGGCCTTCGAGTGCGATGTACGACAGGTTGTCCATCATCACTTGGCCGTGCGCGGCCAGACAGGTGATGCGCTCGATGAAGCTCGTGCCCGGCAGCGCGCTACGGACTTCGGCCGGCACGGCATGCACGACCCGCTGTTCCAGCACCTCTAGCGAAACCGGTTCTGCGGCGATCGCCTCGCACAATCGGGTCGTCGATCCGTCCTGGCACAGCAGCAGTTGCAGCATTGCGCGCGCTCGCTTGGCCTGCGCCGGCGCATCCGACAGGTGGTGGAAACGCTGACGCAGAAGCGTCTGCTGACCGAATGAAGACATGACCGAGGTTGGAGTGATGGTTCGCCGCATCGGGCCGAATGGCCCTGCCTTACCGGGCCGGCGATGGCCACACTGTACACAGACGAAACGTCGACCCGACCCGAACGGGGCCGCGTTGAATGCGACTCGATAGAATCTCGCCATGTCCGCCGAGCCCCCGCCGCCGCCCCCCAAAACGCCCAGCGTGCCCCGGCACGACGACGGCCAGGGAACGGTTTTGGCCGAACGCCAGGAGCAGCGCGTCGAGCCGCCCAAGCTGTACCAGGTGGTGTTGCTCAACGACGACTACACGCCGATGGAGTTCGTGGTTCTGGTTTTGCAGGAATACTTCCTGCGCGATATCGACACGGCGACGCAAATCATGCTCAAAATCCACCACGAAGGGCGTGGGGTGTGCGGCGTCTATAGCAGGGATATCGCCGCGACCAAGGTTGAACTGGTGCAAGCCGCCGCCAAACGCGCCGGGCACCCGCTGCAATGCATCATGGAGTCCGCTTAAATGATCGCGCAAGAGTTGGAAGTCAGCCTGCACATGGCCTTCGTCGAGGCGCGCCAGCAGCGCCACGAATTCATCACCGTCGAGCACCTGCTGTTGGCCCTGCTCGACAACCCGTCGGCGGCCGAAGTCCTGCGCGCCTGCGCCGCGAATATCGAGGATTTGCGCAAGAGCCTGGGCGGCTTCATCAAGGAAAATACGCCCACGGTCGGCGGCGACGACGAGGTGGATACGCAGCCCACGCTGGGATTCCAGCGCGTGATCCAGCGCGCGATCATGCATGTGCAAAGCACCGGCAGCGGCAAGAAGGAAGTCACCGGCGCGAATGTGCTGGTGGCGATCTTCGGCGAGAAGGATTCGCACGCCGTCTATTACCTGCACCAGCAGGGCGTGACGCGGCTGGACGTGGTGAATTTCATCGCCCACGGCATCAAGAAGAGCGACCCGCCCGAACCCGCCAAATCCAACGAGAGCAGCAGCAGCGAGGGCGAAAAGGAAGAGTCCGCCGACGCCAAGGCCTCGCCGCTGGACCAGTTCACGCAGAACCTGAACCAGGCCGCGCGCGACGGCCGCATCGACCCGCTGATCGGCCGCGAACTCGAAGTCGAGCGCGTGATCCAGGTGCTGTGCCGGCGGCGCAAGAACAACCCGCTGCTGGTGGGCGAGGCGGGGGTGGGCAAGACCGCCATTGCCGAGGGCCTGGCCTGGCGCATCACGCAGGGCGAGGTGCCCGAAATCCTGGCCGACGGTACCGTTTATGCGCTGGATATGGGCGCGCTGCTGGCCGGCACCAAATACCGCGGCGATTTCGAGCAGCGCCTGAAGGGCGTCTTGAAGCAGCTCAAGGAGCAGACCGGCGCGATCCTCTTCATCGACGAGATACACACCCTGATCGGCGCCGGCGCGGCATCGGGCGGCACGCTGGATGCGAGCAATCTGCTGAAGCCGGCGCTGTCGAACGGGCAGATCAAGTGCATCGGGGCCACCACCTTCACCGAGTACCGTGGCATTTTCGAGAAGGATGCGGCGCTGTCGCGGCGCTTCCAGAAGGTCGATGTGGTCGAGCCCTCGATCGAGCAGACGGTGGAGATCCTGAAGGGCCTGAAATCGCGTTTCGAGGAACACCACAACGTCAAATACGCGCTGGGCGCCTTGCAGGCTGCCGCCGAGCTTTCGGCCAAGTACATCAACGACCGGCATCTACCCGACAAGGCCATCGACGTGATCGACGAAGCCGGTGCCGCGCAGCGCATCCTGCCCAAGAACAAGCAGAAGAAGACCATCACGCGCCTCGAGGTCGAGGAGATCGTCTCGAAGATCGCGCGCATCCCGCCGGCCAGCGTTTCCAGCGACGACCGCGGCAAATTGAAGACGCTCGATCGCGATTTGAAGAGCGTGGTTTTCGGGCAAGACCCGGCGATCGACGCCCTGGCCGCGGCGATCAAGATGGCGCGCTCGGGCCTGGGGCGGCCGGAAAAACCGATCGGCTCCTTCCTCTTCAGCGGCCCGACCGGCGTGGGCAAGACCGAAGTCGCCAAGCAGCTCGCCTTTATCATGGGCATCGAGCTGATCCGCTTCGATATGAGCGAATATATGGAGCGCCATGCGGTCAGCCGCCTGATCGGCGCGCCGCCGGGCTATGTCGGCTTCGACCAGGGCGGGCTGCTCACCGAGGCGATCAGCAAGAAGCCGCACGCTGTGCTGCTGCTGGATGAAATCGAAAAGGCGCACCCGGATGTCTTCAACGTGCTCTTGCAGGTGATGGACCACGGCACGCTGACCGACAACAACGGCCGCAAGGCCGACTTCCGCAACGTGGTCATCATCATGACCACCAATGCCGGCGCCGAGACGATGAACAAATCGGTCATCGGCTTCACCACCAAGCGCGAGCAGGGCGACGAGATGGCCGACCTGAAGCGCCTCTTCACGCCCGAGTTCCGCAATCGCCTGGATGCGACGATCAGCTTCCGCGCGCTGGACGAAGCCATCATCATGCGCGTGGTCGATAAATTCCTGCTCGAGCTGGAAGCGCAATTGGCCGAGAAGAAGGTCGAGGTCACCTTCACCGACAAGCTGCGCGCGCACCTGGCCAAGAAGGGCTTCGATCCGCTGATGGGCGCGCGGCCGATGCAGCGCTTGATCCAGGACACCGTGCGCCGCGCGCTGGCCGATGAGTTGCTGTTCGGCCGCCTGGTCGATGGCGGGCGCCTGACGGTGGATGTCGATGACAAGGGCGAAACCCTGCTCGATATCCAGCCGCCGAAGAAGAGCGACAAGCCCAAGGCCGAGCCGGCGACGGCGTAGTTGGATTTCCCCTCTCCCTCTGGGAGAGGGCAGGGTGAGGGCGCGGTGGAGGATGGAGTGCTGTCGGCGCCCGCGGGAGCCCGGCCAGCCCTCACCCCAACCCTCTCCCAAGGGGAGAGGGAGCCATATCGGCCGGATCCTGGCGGTAGTACGAAGCGAGCAGCCGGTACAGGGCCGGCTGTTCTTCCTTCAGCTCGCGCGGCGTGACGAAGAAGGCCTCCGACGCGACGGCGAAGAACTCGTCGGGCGATTCGGCGGCATAGGCATCGAGCACGGTCTCGTAGCCGCAGACCACGCGCTCGCGCATGCGGTCGTATTCGGGCATCAGTACCGCGAGCCAGGCTTCGCGCGCCGCAGCGCTCGCCAGCAGCGGCACGCCATCGGGTTGGCCGTCGCGCATATCGAGCACATGGGCGAACTCGTGGATCACGACGTTGTAGGCGCTGGTTGAGTCTTCGGCGCCGACACCGCGCACATCGGCCCAGCTCAGCATCACCGGCCCGCCTTCCATCGCCTCGCCGGCCAGCACCTCGTCGTAGCGGTGCACGACACCATCGGCATCGGTGAACTCGCGCTCGGCCACCACCGCGTCGGCATGCATCACGATGCCGACGAAGCCGTCGTATTGCTCGATGCCGAGTTCAAGCACCGGCAGGCAGGCCTGCACGGCCACCGACAGCGCCGTCGCGTCATCGACGACAAAACCGCCCGCGCCGCTGAATTCCTTGCGGTCGAGGAAGAGGCTAGCCATGCGGCGCAGGCGCGCCAGATCGTCGCTGGAACGGCTGGCCAGGAAGGGCAGTTGGGCCAGCACCTCTTGCCACAACTCGTCGCCGATCGCCCGCCGCTCCAAGGATCGGCGCTCCTTGCGTGCCCGCCACCAGCGCGCGATCACGGCACGAGGTCGATGCGCGCGAAGCCCTCGCGCGTGAGGCGCAGCACCTGCGCGCGCGCCGGCGACACGTCGCAATCCCAGTCGCTCAGCACATGGCGGGTAAAGCCTGGCGCCAGCGCCTCGCTGCCGGGCCGATGGGTGTGGCCGTGAACCATTTCCTGGCTGCCTGCCGCGCGCAGCCAGGCCGCGGCGGCGCCGGCATCGACGTCGCTCCAATCGGCCACCGGCTTGCCGCGCTTGTTGGCTTCGCTGGCATCGCGCATCTGCCGTGCCAGGTTTTCGCGCTCGGCCAGCGGGTGGCGCAGAAAATCCGCGCGCCAGGCGTCGCCGCGTACCTGCGTGCGAAAGGCCTGGTAGGCCGTATCGGAGAGGCAAAGTGCGTCGCCGTGCGTAAGCAATACGCGCCGGTCGAACGCACAGAGCACGGTCGGGTCGGGCAGGGCGCTCATGCCGCAAGCGCGCAGCATTTCGTCGCTGAGGAGAAAATCGCGGTTGCCGGCCATGAAGCTGATCGCGCGCCGTTGCGCCGCTTGCGCGAGCACATCGGCGGCGGCCTGCTCGAAGCGCCCGGGCTGGCGGGCATCGTCGCCGATCCAGACCTCGAACAAATCACCGAGGATGTAGATCGCATCGGCGCGGCTGCCGCGCAAATAGTCAGCCCAAGCCGCCACGCTGCGCGGCTGCAGCTCGCTCAGGTGCAGGTCGGAGATGAATTCGATCAGCCGCCATGACGGCTCGGCCTTCAACTCATGGAAAGGCGGCACCGGAGAGCGGGCCTAGACGACCGCCACGCTCTTGATCAGCACATCCTCCAGCGGCACATCGTCGTGCCCGCCCTTGCGTCCGGTTTTCGCGCCCTCGATCTCATCCACGACCTCGGTGCCCGAGACCACGCGGCCGAAGACCGCATAGCCCCAACCCTGCGCCGATTCGCTCTTGAAATCGAGGAAGGCGTTGTCGGTGGCATTGATGAAGAATTGCGCCGTGGCCGAATGCGGCGCCGAGGTGCGCGCCATGGCCAGCGTGTAGTGCAGATTTTTCAGGCCGTTGTTGGCTTCGTTGGCGATCGGTGCGTCGCTGGGCTTTTGCTTCATGCCGGGCTCGAAACCGCCGCCCTGCACCATGAAGCCCTTGATGACACGGTGGAAGACCGTATTGTCGTAGTGGCCCTTGGCCGCGTAGGCCAGGAAATTGGCGACGCTGGCGGGCGCCTTCACATCGTCGAGCTCAATGCGCAGGGTGCCCGCGCTGGTGGTCATTTCAACTGTCTTCATTTGTCTTTCTCCACAGAAGCTTTCTTGATGAGCACCGGGGTTGTCGGCACATTCTGGTGGCCGCCCTTGTCGGCGACGGTCACCGCCTTGATCTTGTCCACCACCTCCATCCCGGCCACCACCTTGCCGAAGACCGCGTAGCCGTTGCCATCGCGCGAATTCGGCTGGTCCAGGTTCGGGTTGTCCTTGACGTTGATGAAGAACTGCGCCGTGGCGGAGTTCGGGTCCATCGTGCGCGCCATCGAGATCGCGCCGCGAATGTTGGACAGGCCGCTGCGGCTCTCCAGCGGAATCGGCGCGCGCGTGCTCTTCTCGCTCATGTCGGCCTTCATGCCGCCGCCCTGGATCATGAAGTTTTCGATCACGCGGTGGAAGATGGTGCCGTCGTAATGGCCGGCCTTGACGTATTGCAAGAAGTTGTCGACTGTTTTCGGTGCCTTGGCCGCTTCGAGTTCGATCACGATATCACCTAGGCTGGTAGCCAAGCGCACTTCCGGATTCAAGGTGGAGGGTCGAGGCACATGTGGGGCCGCTGGCGGAATCGGTGAAGGCGCACGCGCCTTTGGCAACTTGGTTGTCGTCACAAGTATACGTAGGAGCGCACGCTCAGCGTCGGCCACTACATCCGTTACCCGCCGGTTTTGCCGTTGCGGCACGGCTACGGGCAAACGAATGCTTCCAACGGAAGCAACCAGCTCAAGTATGTAGTTCGACTTGACCGCATAGTTCACGTTCTGCGGAAGTACGCCGGTGGCCTCAAGTACTCGCGAGGCATTCAGACTGGCGACAACGACACCAATAACCTGGCCATCATCAGCAAACAGTGGGCCACCAGAGTTCCCGGGCTGGATTGCATTGGTAATCTGAAATGTGCGCGGCTCGTCGCGAATTCCGCTCAAGCTGCTCACGATTCCGTCCGTAAGCTTTGGTTCCACTCCCTGAATAGTCGTCAGAGGGAAGCCTAACGCGAAGACCTTATCTCCGCGACGTATGGACGAAGAGAACCCAAGGCGGACAAACGCGGCGCCTACCTTGCTCACTTGAAGAAGAGCCAAGTCATTCGCTATGTCGACGCGCAGTATTGTTGCGTCGTACTTGGCGCCGGAGGCATCGACGACCTCGACCGCCGCGGCATCCTCAATGACGTGATAGTTCGTTACGGCAACGCCTGACGATGTAATGAAGAATCCACTTCCAGAAACTTGGGCGGCCGCCGTCGCACTCATCGCAAGCGCAGTGATCGTCGCAAGGCACCGGCGCATTCCGTTCTCCCACAATGAGTGATGACACCGGTCAAGCATCGCGCATCCAATAGGACGATCTTGGAACCGCAGTTGCAATGGACATGCGCGGCTGGCTGAGGGGGAGGCCATCCAGGGCTGGGGCACTCATTGGCGCAGCGCACAATACGATCGCAACACGGGTTTTCATTGGGTATCGGCTCCATCGGCGCAGGCCATGTGCCCGCTATACTGGGTTTTGATTCTACCGAGCGGCCTCCTGCACTCATCTGCACCGAGGCCGCTGTCACGTTTCTTGCATCGATGGTTCTGCGCATTCACAACACCCTGAGCCGCTCGCTCGAAGAGTTTGTTCCCTTGTGTGCCGGCAAGGTCGGCATGTACGTGTGCGGCATGACCATCTACGATCTGTGCCACATGGGTCATCTGCGCATGATGATGGCCTTCGACGTCATCTACCGCTGGCTGCGCACGCTGGGCTTTGAGGTGACCTATGTGCGCAACATCACCGACATTGAGGACAAGATCATCAAGCGCGCGCTCGAGCGCAGGATCACGCTGCGGGAACTCACCGACGAAATGATCGCCGCGATGCACGCTGACCTGGCTGCCGTAGGCGTCGTTGCGCCGACGCACGAACCGCGGGCCACCGACTATGTGCCGCAGATGCTCGGACTGATCGGCCAACTCGAGAAAAAAGGCCTGGCCTACCGTTCGCCGAACGGCGACGTGAACTTCGCGGTGCGCAAGTTCCCCGGCTACGGCAAGCTCTCCGGCAAGAGCCTCGACGAGTTGCGCGCCGGCGAACGCGTCGCCGTGCTCGAAGGCAAGCAAGACCCGCTCGACTTCGTGATGTGGAAGGCGGCCAAGCCGGACGAACCCGCCGATGCCACTTATGAAAGCCAGTACGGCCCCGGCCGGCCGGGCTGGCATATCGAATGCTCGGCAATGGCCTGCGCCATGCTCGGCGAGCCCTTCGATATCCACGGCGGCGGCATGGATCTCACCTTCCCGCACCACGAGAACGAAATCGCGCAGAGCGAAGGCGCGAGCGGTGGCCCCTTCGTGCGCTACTGGCTGCACAACGGCTTCCTGAATGTCGATAACGAAAAGATGTCCAAATCGCTGGGCAACTTCTTCACTATCCGCGAAGTCTTGAAGCGCTACGACGGCGAGACCCTGCGCTTCTTTATGCTGCGCACGCACTACCGCAGCCCCTTCAATTTCAGCGATGTCAATCTCGACGACGCGCGCACCGCGCTGCGGCGTCTCTATACCGCGCTGGACGGCGTCGCTGCGCCGCGTGTCGATATCGATTGGGCGCAACCCCAGGCCGCGGCCTTCCATGCCGCGATGAACGAAGATTTCAATACGCCGCTGGCGCTGGCCTCGCTGTTCGATCTGGCGAGTGAGCTGAACCGAACGCGCTCGCCGCAAACCGCCTCGTTGCTGAAAGCGCTCGGCGCCACGCTGGGCGTGCTGCAACTCGAACCGCGCGCCTATTTGCAGGGCGGCAGCGGCGTCGATGAAGGTGCCATCGCTGCGCTGATTGCCGCGCGCAACGCGTCCAAGCAGTTGCGCGATTTCGCCCGGGCCGACGCGATCCGCCAGCAACTCGCTGAGATGGGTATCGAGCTGAAAGATTCGGCCGCCGGCACCACCTGGGTGAAAGCCTGAAATGACGACCCCCACGCTCACTACGTTGGCTGCCCCCATGGACCGGGACGGGCCAATTGGTGGCCCTGGGGGCGCTCAGTCTGCTCGGGAGCGGCCCTTCGCCGACTGAAATGGTCCGCGCGCCCGCCACCGCCATCGTCACCCCCGGCTACTGGGACGATGCCTGCAAGCACCTGTCCAAGCGGGATCGGGTGATGAAAAAGCTGATCCCGCAATTTGGCGAGGCGCGCCTGCAAAGCCGCGGCGACGCCTTCACCACGCTGGCGCGCTCGATCGTCGGCCAGCAAATTTCCGTGAAGGCCGCGCAATCGGTGTGGGACCGCTTCACCGCGCTGCTGCCCGCGCCGCCCAGGCGCCTGGCCCCCGATGGGGTGCTCGCGCTCGATAGGCCCACCATGCGCAGCGCCGGCCTTTCGGCGCGCAAATGCGAATATCTGCGCGACCTGGCCGCGCACTTCGACAGCGGCCTGGTGCATGTGCGCGAGTGGCAGGCGATGGATGACGATGCCATCATCGATGAGTTGGTGGCGATTCGCGGCATCGGCCGCTGGACGGCCGAGATGTTCCTCATCTTCCACCTGCTGCGCCCCAATGTGATGCCCCTGGACGACCTGGGCCTCATCAAGGGCATCAGCGTCAACTATTTCAGCGGCGAGCCGGTCACACGCGCCGAGGCGCGCGAAGTCGGCGAAGCCTGGGCGCCGTTCAAATCGGTCGCCACGTGGTACGTTTGGCGCAGCCTGGACCCGCTGCCGGTTGAATATTGAGGAGCATTGCGCATGAGCAAACGCCACTTCCTCGAGTTCGAATCCCCGATCGCCGAACTCGACGCCAAGATCGAAGAGCTGCGCTACGTGCAGAACGAATCGGCCGTCGATATTTCGGATGAGATCGAGCGCCTGGACAAGAAGAGCCAGCAGCTCACCAAGGATATCTATTCGAGCCTCACGCCCTGGCAGATGACGCTGATCGCGCGCCATCCGCAGCGGCCCTATACGCTCGACTACATCAACGAGCTGTTCACCGATTTCACCGAACTGCATGGCGATCGCAGCTTCGCCGACGACCTGTCGATCGTCGGCGGCCTGGCGCGCTTCAACGGCCAGGCCTGCATGGTGCTGGGCCAGCAGAAGGGCCGCGATACCAAGGAACGCGGCCTGCGCAATTTCGGCATGAGCCGGCCCGAGGGCTACCGCAAGGCCCTGCGCCTGATGCGCCTGGCGGAAAAATTCAAGCTGCCGCTCTTCACTTTCGTCGACACCCCCGGTGCCTACCCCGGCATCGGCGCCGAAGAGCGCGGCCAGAGCGAGGCCATCGGCCACAACATCTTCGAGATGGCGCAACTCGAGGTGCCGATCATCGTCACCATCATCGGCGAAGGCGGCTCGGGCGGCGCGCTGGCGCTGTCGGTGGGCGACCAGTTGCTGATGCTCCAGTACTCGGTCTATTCGGTGATTTCTCCCGAAGGCTGCGCCTCGATCCTGTGGAAATCCACCGAGCGCGCCGCCGAAGCCGCCGATGCGCTGGGCATCACCGCGCACCGGCTCAAGGCCCTGGGTCTGGTGGACAAGATCGTCAACGAGCCGGTGGGGGGCGCGCACCGCGACCCGAAGGCGATGAGCGCCTCGCTCAAGCGCGCGCTGGGCGATGCGCTGCGCCAGGTGGTTGACTTGAAGCCCAAGGAACTGCTCGAACGCCGCTACCAGCGCTTGCAGTCCTACGGGCGCTTTGGCGATACCAAAGACCGATGAGCGCAACCGTCGCGGTGGCCGTCAGCGGCGGCCGCGATTCGATGGCGCTGCTGCATTGCACTGCGCGCGCGGCCAAGGCACAAGGCATCGAGGTTGTCGCGCTGCATGTGCACCACGGCCTGGTGGCCGAAGCCGATACCTGGGCCGAGCAGCTTGAAAAAATCTGCGCACGCTGGCGCGTTCAGTTTGCGATGCAGCGCCTGGCCGGCAGGCCCGGCAAGGGCGAAAGCGTCGAGGCCTGGGCGCGGCGCGGGCGCTATGCGTCGCTGGCCGCGATGGCGCGCACGGCGGGCGCCAGGCTCGTGCTGCTGGCCCACCACCGCCGCGATCAGGCCGAAACCTTTCTGCTCCAGGCCTTGCGCGGCGCCGGCGCGGCGGGCCTGGCGGCCATGCCCGTGCAGGCCGAGCGCGAGGGCATCGTCTGGGCGCGGCCGTGGTTGGAGATGCCGTTCGAGGCCATCGCCGCCTATGCGCGCCGCCATCGGCTGAAGTTCGTTGAAGACCCGAGCAATGCCGATCCGCGCTACGCGCGCAGCCGCCTGCGCGCGAACGTGATGCCGGCCCTGCGGCAAGCCTTTGCCGAGGCCGAGGCCGCGCTGGCGGCAGCGGCCGCGCAATGCGCGCAGGCGCAGGCCGTGCTCGACGAAGTGGCACAGGCCGATTTGGCGGCCATCGGCGAAGGCGCATCGCTGCGATTGACGCCCTGGTGCGCCCTGAGCGAAGCGCGCCGGCGCAACGCTCTGCGCGCCTGGCTGCGCGGGCAGCTCGGCCGCGGCGCGGCGCAAACCTTGATCGAGCGCCTGATGCAGGAACTGCCGGGCACGGACCCGGCCGAGTGGCCCTGCGAAGGCGCCACGCTGCACCGCTATCGCGGCCGGCTCAGGCTGGTTTGCGAGGCGCCCACCGGCGCGTTGCAATCGACGCCGGTAGAGCAGGGCGGTGTTGCACTCAGCGTGCTGCGCCACGCGCAATGGCGTGAACGCAGCGGCGGCGAACAATTTCAACGCGCCGCCGGCACGCCGCCGCGCGCCCTGAAGAAGCAGTTCCAGGCCGCGAGTATCCCGGCCTGGCAGCGCGATGCGCCGTTGCTGTTCAGCGCCGACGGCCGCCTGCTCTTCGTGCCCGGCCTGGGCATCGATGCACGCGCCGTGGCCGCCCCCGGAGAAGCGCAATGTGCGCTGGCGTGGGTGCGCCCGGCGTGAGGTGAGGCAGGGCGCGCCGAGGGTCGCCGATACAATCAAAGGCTTTCGCCGACTCAGTTTCGCGTTTTACCTATGGCTCTGATCGTTCACAAATACGGCGGCACCTCGATGGGCTCCACCGAGCGCATCCGCAGCGTTGCCAAGCGGGTCGCTAAATGGGTTCGTGCCGGGCACCAGATCGTGGTCGTGCCCTCGGCGATGAGCGGCGAAACCAACCGCCTGCTCGGCCTGGCCAAGGAGCTGCAACCGGCGCAGACCAGCACCGCGGTGATGCGCGAACTGGATGCCCTTGCCGCCACCGGGGAGCAGGTTTCGGTGGGCCTGTTGGCCATCGCGCTGATGGCCGAGGGCTTGGAAGCGGTGAGCTACGCCGGCTGGCAAGTGCCGATCGTCACCGATTCGGCCTATACCAAGGCACGCATCGAGAGCATCGACGACAAGAAGGTGCGCGCCGATCTGGCCGCCGGCCGCGTGGTCATCGTCACCGGCTTTCAGGGCATCGACAGCCAGGGCCGCGTGACCACGCTGGGCCGCGGCGGCAGCGATACCTCGGCGGTGGCGATCGCCGCGGCGATGAAGGCCGCCGAGTGCCTGATTTATACCGATGTGGATGGCGTCTATACGACCGACCCGCGCGTGGTGCCCGAAGCGCGCCGCCTGGCGACCATCAGTTTCGAGGAAATGCTCGAAATGGCCAGCCTGGGCAGCAAGGTGCTGCAGATCCGCAGCGTGGAGTTCGCCGGCAAATACCGCGTGCCGCTGCGCGTTCTGTCGAGCTTTACCGAGTGGGATATCCCGATCGAAGAGGAAGCCAAATCGGGCACCCTGATCACTTTTGAGGAAGAAGCCAATATGGAACAAGCCGTCGTCTCCGGCATCGCCTTCAACCGCGACGAAGCCAAGGTCACCGTGCTCGGCGTGCCCGACAAGCCGGGCGTGGCCTACCGCATCCTGGGCGCGGTCGCCGAAGCCAATATCGATGTGGACGTGATCATCCAGAACGTCTCGCACGACGGCAAGACCGATTTCTCTTTCACCGTGCACCGCAATGACTATCAGCGCACGCTCGATCTTTTGAAGTCCCAGGTGGCGCCGGCCACCGGCGCGGCCGAAGTCACCGGCGATCCGCGCATCTGCAAGGTCAGCATCGTCGGCATCGGCATGAAGAGCCACGTCGGCGTGGCCGCGACGATGTTCCGCACGCTGAGCGAGGAGGGCATCAATATCCAGATGATCTCGACGAGCGAGATCAAGACCAGCGTGGTTATCGACGAGAAGTACATGGAACTGGCGGTGCGGGCGCTGCACCGAACCTTCGAGCTCGACGGCGAGCCGGCGACATGACAACCCCAAGCTCGCTGCGTTCGCGCCCCCCGCGGGGAGCTCAGGCCGCTGGGGGCGGCCCGGCGCAGGCCTGAGAGCCTGAACTAGAATCCGCCGCACTGGAGTCGTGACCGAGTGGCCGAAGGTGCTCCCCTGCTAAGGGAGTATGTGGGCAAAACCTGCATCGAGGGTTCGAATCCCTCCGACTCCGCCAGGATACTGTTTCCCCAACGTGCACAACAGTGCAGATACGTGCAGCGGGATCAGTCCTAAGTCGTTGATTTGACGACATCTTTTCCCCGCCACACACTCAGCATCGTGCACTGACCGTGCAACGTCGTGCGCCACGCTCTCGCAATTTGGTGGGGGAATGGCTGGGGGAAAGGAAATCATGGCGACTTCAAAGCGGACCGCTGCAAGGCTCCACCTGCTCACTGCGCGCGAGGTCCAGAACGCACGCAAGGGCGATCATGCGGATGGCGGCGGGCTGTTGCTGCGCGTCAGCGACGCCGGGTGCTCTTGGGTCTTGCGGTACACGTCGCCGAGTGGCCGGCGGCGCGAAATGGGCCTGGGTGTCGCGCATCGCGGCAGCACCAAGCAGGCCGGCGAAACACTCGATTGCGCCCGTCAGGCTGTGCACCGCGCCCGCGAACTGCTGCGCAACCGCATTGACCCGATCGACGCGCGTGACGACGACCGCGATGCCATGCGTAAGGCCGAGGAGGCCAAGAAGGCCGAGCGCGCGATCGACCACTGGACGCTGAAGCGTTGTGCCCGCGACTATCACGAGCGCGTGATTGAGCCGACGAAGACCACGAAGCATGCCGCGCAGTGGATTTCCAGCTTGGAGAACCATGGCCCGCCGACAATCTGGAACAAGGCGATCGGCGCCATCACGCCGCCCGAACTGCTGACGGCGTTGCTTGACGTGAAGCCGCACGAGCGCGCGCGCAACCTCAAGAGCGAGCGCGTGCAGGAAACCGTCCGCCGCCTGCGGCAGCGCCTGGATGCGATCTTTGAAGATGCGATCTTCCACGAGCGCAGCAATATTGCGACCGTGATCATGGCGAAGACAAGCACCTTACCGATAGGCGCGTGCATCCAGACCACCATGAAAGTTGCATACACAGGAACAACGACTACGCCAATGAGCGCGAATGTCAGCGCGGCCAAGCGCATTAGTACCGCGAAGAGCGCTAGGCGAAATGGGCGTGTCACGGGAGTTACCGGTTGAACCACGCCACGCGCATTGCGTCGATGGCGAAGACTCCTGTCATGTATCTCGAAGCGATCAGCCCACCAACCGCCGGCTGAACACGTCTCTTGGGACAGCCAGAATCATCTCGGCTCGGTCGATCGCGAATCAGAGCACCTCGGAAGCGAAGTCGGCCAGGCGCGAACGCTCGCCGCGCGCCAGCATCACGTGGCCGCCGTGCGGCCAGCCCTTGAAGCGATCGACGGCATAGGTCAGGCCCGAACTGCCTTCGGTCAGGTAGGGCGTATCGATCTGCGCCAGGTTACCGAGGCAGACGATCTTGGTGCCTGGCCCGGCGCGCGTGATCAGGGTCTTCATCTGCTTGGGCGTCAGGTTCTGCGCCTCGTCGATCAGCACGAATTTGTTCAGGAAGGTGCGCCCGCGCATGAAGTTCAGGCTCTTGATCTTGATCTTGCTGCGCACCAGGTCATTGGTGGCGGCGCGGCCCCATTCGCCGGCACTCGAATCGCTGCGCGAGAGGACTTCGAGGTTGTCATCCAGCGCGCCCATCCAGGGGCCCATCTTTTCCTCTTCGGTGCCAGGCAGGAAGCCGATATCCTCGCCCACCGGCACGGTGACGCGGGTGACGATGATTTCGCTGTAGCGGCGGTCGTCCATCACCTGTGCCAGGCCGGCGGCCAGGGTCATCAGGGTCTTGCCGGTGCCGGCGGTGCCGGTGAGCGTGATGAAGTCGCACTCCGGGTCCATCAGCAGGTTCAGCGCAAAGTTCTGCTCGCGGTTGCGCGCGGTGACGCCCCACACGGCGTTCTTCTGGTGGGTGTATTCCTTCAGCGTTTTCAGCACCGCAGTCTTTCCGGTGATCTCGGTCACCCGCGCATACAGCGGCGCCGCACCTGGCGTTTCCAGATAGACGAACTGGTTGACCATCAGCACCGGCACCATCGGCCCGGCGATGCGGTAGAAAGTGTGGCCGCCTTGCTGCCAGCTCTCCATCGTCTTGCCGTGGCGCTCCCAGAAATCCGAGGGCAGCGGCAACACGCCGGTGTAGAGCAGGTCGCCGTCTTCGAGCGTCTTGTCGTTGAAATAGTCCTCGGCCGGCAGGCCCAGGGCGCGCGCCTTGACGCGCATATTGATGTCCTTGGACACCAGCACGACTTCACGCTGCGGCAGTTGCTCGCGTAGGCTCATCACCACGCCGAGGATCTGGTTGTCGGCCTTGCCCTGCGGCAGGCCGGCGGGCAATTTCACATCGAGCAGGGTGGTCTGGAAGAAGAGTTTCCCGCCGGCTTCGCGGTGCCCGGTCTTGGCCAGCGGAATGCCTTCCTTGGGGTCGCGCAGGCCGTCGGCGGCCAGCACGTCGAGATCGCGGCTGACCTGGCGCACATTGCGCGAAACCTCGCTCATGCCTTTTTTGTGGCCGTCAAGCTCTTCGAGCGTGATCATCGGCAGGTAGATATCGTGCTCTTCGAAGCGGAACAGGCAAGTCGGGTCGTGCATCAGTACATTGGTATCGAGCACGAAGAGCTTGACCGGGCCGGTGCCGTGCGGCTTGCGCGGTTTGGCCTGGGCCTGTGGCACCCGCAAGGGCGCGCTGGCGCTGGGTATCGGCAAAGGCAACGGCGGCGCGGCAACACTCGCGCCGCTGTCGAACAGGCCAGCGGCCGGCTCGTCGAAACTGGCCTGCGATTGGGTCGAGCGCAGGGGCGTTCGGGGGGCGGCCTGGGCTTCGAAGTCAGCGGGGGCGAGGAAGGTGGCTTTGCGGGCGGGAGGCTTGGGCAGGGGCATTGCGGGTCAGGCGGCCTTCTTCAGCAGCGTGACGGCCTTGAGCACCTCGTCCACATGGCCGGCGACCTTGATGCCCCGCCACTCGCCGCGCAGCACGCCCTCGGCGTCGATCAGGAAGGTGCTGCGCTCGATGCCCTTGACCTTCTTGCCGTACATGATCTTGTTCTTAACCACGCCGAACATGTGGCAGAGCTTTTCTTCGGTGTCGGCGATCAGCTCGAAGGGCAACTCGAGGTTCTGCTTGAATTTCTCGTGTGAAGCCATGTTGTCGCGCGACACGCCGAGTACCAATGCACCGGCCTTGATGAAATCCTTGTGGCGGTCGCGGAACTGCATCGCTTCGGTGGTGCAGCCGGGGGTGTTGTCTTTCGGGTAGAAATACAGCACCACAGCCTGCTTGTGAAACGTCTCCGGGCCGATCTTCAGGCCGCTGGTGGCAAGCGCTTCAAATTCCGGCAAGGCTTTGTTGAGGGCTGGCGTCATGGGCGTCGAGTGGCAGTGATCACCTGCGCAAACAGGTTCAACCTGCAATTATAAGGGTGCTGGCATGGCCCTTGCCTGCGCCCAGCACCGGGTCGCCCTGAGCGGATTGCCATCCCAAGGGCCCTTGCAGGGGCCGCCACAGACGTTAAGGGGTGGTCGATTCAGGGCTTGGGCGGCAGCAGCAAGGCGGCAACGACCGAGCGCCCCTCGCTGGCCAGCACGTTGTAGGTACGGCAGGCGGCCGCCGTGTCCATGGTTTCGAGGCCGATGCGGGCATCGATCAGTGCGCGGTATGTCGCCGGCGCGACGAACTGCAGGCGTTCGCCGCTGCCGAATATCACCAGCTCGGGCTTCAATGCCAGCACTTGCTCGAAGTGCGTCGCCGCCAGCGCCGACAGCTCGTCGAGGGGCCAGGGCCGCACATCGCCGCGCCAGGGCACCAGCACGCTGTGGCCCCAACGTACGCCATTGACCCACACCTGGCCGCGCTCGTGGCGCGAGATGGTGTTGGTGCCGGCGAGGCTGTCGGGTTGGAACTTCATGCGTGGATAATTCTAATTTCCTCAGTCACCAGCCCGGTTCCGTGAAGCCCATTACCAAATCCGCCAAGCTCGCCAAGGTCGGCTACGACATCCGTGGGCCGGTTCTCGACAAGGCCCGCCAGATGGAGGACGAGGGCCACAAGATCATCAAGCTCAATATCGGCAATATCGCCGCGTTCGGCCTCGAGCCGCCCGACGAGATCGTGCAGGACATGATCCGCAACGTGCCGCACGCGGCGGGCTACACCGACAGCAAGGGCCTGTTTGCGCCGCGCAAGGCGGTGGTGCACTACACCCAGGAAAAGCGCGTGGCCGGGGTCACGGTCGATGACGTCTATCTCGGCAATGGGGCCTCCGAGTTGATTGCGATGAGTATGAATGCGTTGCTCGATACCGGCGACGAAGTGCTGATCCCGTCACCCGACTATCCGCTCTACACCGCGGTGGTGTCGCTGTCGAGCGGCACGCCGGTGCACTACCGCTGTGACGAAGGCGCGGGCTGGCTGCCTGACCTGGACGACATCCGGAAAAAGGTGACACCGAAGACCAAGGCCATTGTCGTCATCAACCCGAACAACCCGACTGGCGCGCTCTATCCCGACGATGTGTTGCAAGGCATCGTCGACATCGCCCGCCAGCACCAGCTGATCGTCTTTGCCGACGAGATCTACGACAAGACGCTGTACGACGGCCATACGCACACCAGCATCGCCTCGCTCGCCGACGACGTGTTGTTCGTGACCTTCAACGGTTTGAGCAAGAACTACCGCTCCTGCGGCTACCGCGCCGGCTGGATGGTGGTGTCGGGCGACAAGCGCCATGCCAGGGACTACATCGAAGGCCTGAATATGCTGGCCTCCATGCGCCTGTGCGCCAATACGCCGGGACAGTTGGCGATCCAGACCGCGCTCGGCGGCTACCAGAGCATCAAGGATCTGGTCGCGCCGAGCGGGCGCCTGTGCCGCCAGCGTGATCTGGCCTACGCGCTGCTGACGCAGATTCCCGGCCTCAGCGTGGTCAAGCCCAAGGCCGCGTTGTATATGTTTCCGCGCCTCGACCCCAAGCTCTACCCGATCCAGGACGACCAGCAGTTCGCCTATGAGCTGTTGGCCGAGGAAAAGGTGCTGATCGTGCAGGGCTCGGGCTTCAATGTGCCCGACAACGAACATTTCCGTGTCGTTTTCCTGCCCAATTCCGACGATCTGAGCGAAGCCATCGCCCGCATCGCGCGCTTTCTCGACCATTACCGCAAACGGCATCACCAGTGAATACTTCTTCGACGACTTTAAAACCGATCCAGGTCGGCCTGCTGGGCGTCGGCACCGTCGGCTCGGGCACCTTCAAGGTGCTCGCGCGCAACCAGCAGGAGATCCGCCGCCGCGCCGGCCGCGGCATCGAGATCGCGATGGTCGCCGCCCGCGATGTGCGGCGTGCCAAGGGCATCGTCGGCGACCATGTCGAGGTGGTGGCCGATGCGCGCGCCGTGATCGCCAATCCCGCCATCGACATCGTCGTCGAGTTGATCGGTGGCACCGGCATCGCGCGCACGCTGGTGCTCGAAGCCATCGCCCGGGGCAAGCATGTCGTGACTGCCAACAAAGCGCTGCTGGCCATCCACGGCAATCAAATCTTTGCCGCGGCGCGCGAGCGCGGCGTGATGGTCGCCTTCGAGGCCGCTGTGGCCGGGGGTATCCCGATCATCAAGGCCCTGCGCGAGGGTCTTACCGCCAACCGCATCGAGTGGGTGGCCGGCATCATCAACGGCACCACCAACTTCATTCTCTCCGAGATGCGCGCCAAGGGCCTGGACTTCGACGCCGTGCTCAAGGAAGCGCAGCGCCTGGGCTACGCCGAGAGCGACCCGACTTTCGATATCGAAGGCGTCGATGCGGCACACAAGCTGACGATCATGAGTGCGATCGCCTTCGGCGTGCCGGTGCAGTTCGACAAGGCCCATGTCGAGGGCATCGCCAGGCTGCACGCGGTGGATATCCGTTATGCAGAACAGCTCGGCTACCGCATCAAATTGCTGGGCATCACCAAGCGCAGGGAGCACGGTATCGAGTTGCGCGTGCATCCGACGCTGGTGCCCGCCAAGCGCCTGATCGCCAATGTCGAAGGCGCCATGAACGCGGTGATGGTGCAGGGCGACGCCGTCGGCACCACGCTCTACTACGGCAAGGGCGCGGGGGCCGAGCCGACGGCAAGCGCCGTGGTCGCCGACCTGGTCGATATCACGCGCCTGGCAACCGCCGATCCCGACCACCGCGTGCCGCACCTGGCCTTCCAGCCCGATGCGATGGCCGATACGCCGATCCTGGCCATCGAGCAGGTGGTGACGGCTTTCTACCTGCGCCTGGCGGTGGCCGACGAAGCCGGGGTGCTGTCGAAGATCACCACCATCCTGGCCGAACACGGCATCTCGATCGACGCCGTGTTGCAACGTGAATCTGCCGAAGGCGAGCGCCAGACCGATCTTGTCATTCTGACCCACGACACCGTCGAAGGCCGCCTGCGCAAGGCGCTGGCGCAGATGCAGGTGCTACCGACGGTGCTGGCGCCCATCGTCAGCATCCGCAAGGAAGAGCTGGCGTGAAGTACATCAGCACGCGCGGCGACGCGAAACCGCGCGCCTTCTGCGACATTCTTTTGGAGGGTCTCGCACCCGACGGCGGCCTCTATTTGCCGACGCTGTATCCGCACATCGACAGCGCCACGTTGACAAAATGGCGCGGGCTGCCCTACGCCGACCTGGCGTTTGAAATCCTCTCGCTGTATATCGACGACATCCCGCCCGGCGACTTGCGCGCGCTGTGCCGCAAGACCTACACCGCCGCGGTATTCGGCAGCGAGGCCATCGTGCCGCTCAAGCCGCTCGAAGCCGGTGTGGCGCTCGAAGCCCTGTCCAACGGCCCGACGCTGGCCTTCAAGGACATGGCGATGCAGCTGCTCGGCGGCCTGTTCGAATACGAACTGGCGCGGCGCGGGCAGACGCTGAATATCCTGGGCGCGACTTCGGGCGATACCGGCAGCGCGGCCGAGCACGCGATGCGCGGCAAGCGCGGCATCAACATTTTCATGCTCAGCCCGAACGGTCGCATGAGCCCGTTCCAGCAGGCGCAGATGTTCAGCCTGCAGGACGCGAATATCCACAACCTGGCCATCGACGGCGTGTTCGACGATTGCCAGGACATCGTCAAGGCGGTCAGCAACGACCTGGCCTTCAAACGCGCGTACCGCATCGGCACCGTCAACTCGATCAACTGGGCGCGACTGCTGGCCCAAGTCGTCTATTATTTCGCTGGCTATTTCCGGGTGACGACGGCGAATTCGCAACCGGTCAGCTTTGCTGTGCCCTCGGGCAACTTCGGCAACATTTGCGCCGGCCACATCGCACGCATGATGGGTTTGGCCGTGGACCGCCTGGTTTGCGCCACCAACGAGAACGATGTGCTCGACGAGTTCTTCAAGAGCGGCACCTACCGGCCGCGGGCGAACGCCGAAACGCACGAAACCTCGAGTCCGTCGATGGACATCAGCAAGGCCAGCAATTTCGAGCGCTTTGTGTTCGACCTGCTGGGCCGCGATGGCGCGCGCGTGCGCACACTGTTTGATGTCGATCTTCGCGAGAAAGGCAGCTTCACGCTCACACGCGACGAGTTCGCACGCATCGCCGGGTTCGGTTTCGTCTCCGGCAAGAGCACCCACGCCGACCGCATGGCCACCATCCGCGATACTTGGCAGCGCTTCGGCAGGGTCATCGATACCCACACCGCCGACGGCCTGAAGGTGGGCCGCGAACATCGGCGCAATGGGCAGGCGCTGCTGGTGCTGGAGACCGCTCTGCCGGCCAAGTTTGCCGAGACGATTCGTGAAGCGCTCGGCCGCGAGCCCGAGCGCCCGCCGGGTTTTGCCGGCATCGAAACCCTGCCCAAGTGTTTTGCCGTACTACCGGCCGACGTGAACGCAGTCAAGTGCTACATCGAAGCCCATGTCTGACGATCGGCCGCGGCTGTCGAGCCTCGACGAGGTGCTGGCGCGCCTGACGGCCGGCGCGGGCGCGGCGCGCATCGCCGACGTCGAATCGGTGTCGACCTTCGACGCCCTCGGCCGCGTGCTGGCCGCCGATGTGGTCTCGGCCATCGATGTGCCACCCGCCGACAACAGTTCGATGGACGGCTACGCCGTGCGCGTGGCCGATGTGTCAAAGCCGGGCGCGATCTTGCCGCTCAGCCAACGTATTGCCGCCGGCAGCGTCGGCACGCCGTTGACCGCCGGCAGCGCGGCACGCATCTTCACCGGTGCGCAGGTGCCGGCCGGTGCCGACGCCGTGGTCATGCAGGAGCAATGTGCAGCGCTCGATGGCGGCGTGCGCATCGATGTCACGCCGTTGCCCGGCCAATGGATCCGCCGCCGCGGCGAAGACGTTCACGTCGGCGCCATCGTGCTCGCGCGCGGCTCGCGCCTTACGCCACAGGCGCTGGGCCTGGCCGCCAGCGTCGGCGCGGCGGCGCTGACGGTGTGTCGCCGTCCGCGCGTCGCGCTGTTTTCCACCGGCGACGAACTGGTGATGCCGGGCGCCGTTGCAGCGGCGGCCCTGCCGCCCGGCGCGATCTACAACGCCAACCGCTTCACGCTGCGCGGCCTGCTGCAGGCCGCGGGTTGCGATGTCACTGACCTGGGCGTCGTGCCCGACCGGCTCGAGGCGACCCGCGATGCGCTGCGCCGTGCGGCAGCGACGCACGACCTGATCCTCAGCTCGGGAGGCGTATCGGTCGGCGAAGAAGACCATGTCAAGCCCGCCGTCGCTGCCGAGGGCCGTGTCGAGTTGTGGCAAGTGGCCATCAAACCCGGCAAACCGCTGGCCTTCGGGGCCGTGCGCCGTGAATCAGATGAAAGAGGCGGCGGCGAGTGCTTGTTCATTGGTCTGCCGGGCAATCCGGTGTCGAGTTTCGTGACCTTCCTGCTCACGGTTGCGCCGCTCCTGCGTGGCATGCAGGGCCTGCCCGTGGCGCTGCCGGAGGCCTTGCCGATGCAGGCCCATTTCGATTGGCCGCACCCTGACCAGCGGCGCGAGTTTCTGCGCGTGCGCCGCAATGCCGGCGGCGGACTCGATCTATTTTTGAACCAGAGTTCGGGCGTGCTGACTTCGGCCGTGTGGGCCGACGGCCTGGTTGACAACCCCCCCGGCCAGGCCATCGCGCGCGGCGCAGTCCTCGCCTACCGGCCCTTGGCGATGTTGATTGGCGCCTGAATGAAGCTCACCGTGCGCTATTTCGCTGCGTTGCGCGAGGCTCTGGGCGCGCAGGAAACCGTCCATCTGCCGGCTTCGGCGACAGTTCGCATCTTGCGCGATCGACTGATCGCCAGCAGCCCGCATCACGCTGAAGCCTTGCGCCGCAGCCGTGCGCTGCGCTGCGCCGTCAACCAGGTTCTGGCCGACGAATCGGCAGCGCTCGAAGACGGCGCCGAGGTGGCCTTCTTTCCCCCGGTGACCGGAGGTTGACCATGAGCCTGCCGGGCCGCCCCAAGGGCGAAAACCGCAGTGCGCAGCACGAAGGTTCTGCACTGACCGCAGCGCGCGTTCGCATCCAGCACGAAGATTTCGATATCGGCCGCGAAATCGCCGAACTGCGTTCCGGCGACGCGGCCGTTGGCGCCGTGGCCAGCTTCATCGGTACCGTGCGCGACCGCAGCGAGGGCACCGGCCCGGCAAACACCGCGCGCATGGAGCTCGAGCATTACCCGGGCATGACCGAGCGCGCGATCGAGGCCATGATCGACGCCGCTCACCAGCGCTTCGACCTGCGCGCTGCGCGGGTCATTCACCGTGTCGGCGTGCTCGCGCCGCAGGACCAGATCGTGCTCGTGGCGGTGAGCTCGTCACACCGTGGCGAGGCCTTTGCCGCCTGCCAGTTTTTGATGGACTACCTGAAGACTCAGGCCCCGTTCTGGAAGAAAGAGCAGCGCCCGGACGGCACGACCGAGTGGGTCGATGCGTGCGTCGCCGACGACGCGGCGCTCGAACGCTGGGGTTTGAAGAGCGGCAACGCGGGATGACGTCAGTACCGATAGGCTCGTCGCTCGTGGCCGTATTCTTTGGCGCAGGCATCGGCGCCTGCCTGCGTTATGCCCTGGGCGAAACGCTCAACCGCCTGTTGCCACCCCTGCCGCTCGGTACGCTGGCGGCCAACTTGATCGGCGGCTACCTCGTCGGCGTGGCGATCGCTTTCTTTGCCTGGCGCAGCGATCTGTCGCTGTTGTGGCGGCTGGCGCTGATCACAGGCTTCCTCGGCGGCCTGACCACCTTTTCGACCTTCTCGGCCGAGGTGGTCAACGCCTTTGCGCGCGGTGAAGTGGGGTGGGCGGCGACGATTGCGCTGTCGCACCTGGCCGGTTCGCTGCTGCTGACTCTGCTCGGGCTGGCCACGGTCAGGGTCTTGGTCGGGCCTTGATTCCAGCGCTGCCAACTTACAGTCCGGCCGACATGAACGACGGAATGCTCGACTCACGCGCGCTGCGCACGGCGCTTGGCGGCTTTGCCACGGGTGTGACCATCGTTACCTGCCGTGCTTCGACGGGCGAGCGGGTTGGGTTGACCGTCAATTCCTTCAGTGCCTTGTCGCTCGATCCGCCGATGGTCTTGTGGTCGTTGCGGCTGGCGAGCCCGAGCCTGGCGGTCTTCGATGGAGCCGGGCATTTCGCCATCAATGTGCTGGCCCAGGCGCAAGTCGATCTGTCGCGGCGCTTTGCGTCGGCGGTGCCGGCCAAATTCGACGCCGGGCTGTGGGGCCAGGGCGTTGCCGGCGTGCCAGTCCTGGCCGGCTGCGCGGCGACCTTCGAATGCGAACTCGCCTCGCACCAGGTGGCGGGCGATCACCGGCTGTATCTCGGCCGCGTCGTCGCCGTCACTTCCCAAATCGTGCCGCCGCTGGTCTATCACGGTGGGCACTACCACTGGCTGGGAGAAGTTCTTTCAAACACGACTGGCAGGATGCCGTGCGGATCGTGATCGGGGACGACGGCCGGGCGGCAGTGCGCGACGGGCTACTGCCGTGAGCGCCGTCGCCCTCGTTCGCGACGCTCCCTTGGCCCACCTGCGTTGGGGCGACGGCAGGAGCCGTGCGGTCGTGCTGCTGCACGGCGTGGGTGGCGGGCGCGAAGCCTGGGGCGACAGTATCTCGGGCACCGGCAGCGCGCTGGCCGAAGCGGGCTTCACGGCGATCGCTGTCGATCTGCCCGGCTACGGTGACTCGCCCTCGATCGAACCCTACGACATGGCCGGCCTGGCCGCGGCCGTTGCGGCGCTGATCGACTCCTTGTCCGTCGAACCCTGCGCGCTGGTCGGTCACAGCATGGGCGGCATGGTGGCGCAGGAGTTGATGGCCCGCTCGCCCGCGTGCGTGCGGGCCTTGGTCCTCAGCGCCACTTTGCCGGCTTTCGGCCGGCCCGACGGCGCCTGGCAGGCCGAGTTCCTGGCCCAACGCCTGGCGCCGCTGGACGCAGGAGGCGGCATGGCCGCACTGGCGCCGGGCCTGGCGCTCGGCATGGCCTCGCCCACCGCGCCGCACGACGCCGTGGCGCGTGCAGCCGTCTTGATGTCGGCCGTGCCCGAGGTCACGTACCGGCGCGCGCTGCAGGCCATTGCCGGCTTCGATCGCCGCGAGCGGTTGGGTGAGCTGCGTCTGCCGGTGTTGTGCCTCGCAGGCGAGCACGATCGCAATGCGCCGCCTGCGGTGATGCAGCAGATGGCGGCGCGCATCGCCGGTGTCGAGTATCTGTGCCTGGCCGGCGTTGGCCACCTGGCCAACATCGAGGCGCCCGGGCCGTTCAACCGCGCGTTGGTCGAATTTCTTCTGCGCCGCTTCTGATTCGAAGTCCGCAAGGCCCGCCCGGTTGTGCCGCTGAACCAGCCGACTTGAAACCTGCGCCTTCGCCCCGCAGATCGCAAATAACCGAGTTGGAGCCTCACCATGCGCATCGACAAACTGACCAGCACCTTCCAGCAGGCCCTGGCCGACGCCCAGAGCCTGGCCGTCGCCCGCGATAACCCGTATATCGAGCCGGCGCACCTGTTGGCGGCGATGCTGGCGCAGGCCGAAGGCCCGAAGGCCTTGCTCGACCGCGCCGGCGCCAAGACCGCCGCGCTGAAGACGGCGATGGAGTTGGCGCTGGCCGGTCTGCCGCAGGTGCAGGGCCAGGGCCAGGTGGTGCAGCCCGGGCGTGATCTGATTGCGCTGCTGCAAGGCGCCGAGAAGGAAGCCGGCAAGCGCGGCGACCAGTTCGTCGCCAGCGAGATGTTCCTGCTCGCGCTGGCCGATGCCAGGACCGACCTCGGCGGCGTGGTGCGCGGCCACGGTCTCACCAGGAAGGCGCTCGAAGCGGCGATCGAAGCCGTGCGCGGTGGCCAGACGGTCGATTCGGCGGAAGCCGAAGGCCAGCGCGAAGCCTTGAAGAAATATACCGTCGATGTCACCGAGCGCGCGCGCCTAGGCAAGCTCGATCCCGTCATCGGCCGCGACGACGAAATTCGCCGCGCGATCCAGGTGCTGCAACGGCGGACCAAGAACAACCCGGTGCTGATCGGCGAGCCCGGCGTGGGCAAGACGGCCATCGTCGAAGGCCTGGCACAGCGCATCGTCAGCGGCGAAGTGCCCGAGACGCTGAAGGACAAGCGCGTGCTGTCGCTCGATATGGCCGGCCTCTTGGCCGGCGCCAAATACCGGGGCGAGTTCGAGGAGCGCCTGAAGGCTGTTCTGAAGGAAGTCTCGGCCGACGAAGGCCGCATCATCCTGTTCATCGACGAGTTGCACACCATGGTCGGCGCCGGCAAGGCCGAGGGCGCGATCGACGCCGGCAATATGTTGAAGCCGGCGCTGGCGCGCGGCGAGTTGCATTGCATCGGCGCGACCACGCTCAACGAATACCGCAAGTACGTCGAGAAGGACGCCGCGCTCGAGCGCCGCTTCCAGAAGGTGCTGGTCGCCGAGCCGACAGTCGAGGCGACGATCGCCATCCTGCGCGGCTTGCAGGAAAAGTACGAAGTTCACCACGGCGTAGAGATCACCGACCCGGCGATAGTGGCAGCGGCCGAACTCAGCCATCGCTATATCACCGACCGCTTCCTGCCCGACAAGGCCATCGATCTGATCGACGAGGCCGCGGCCAAGATCAAGATCGAGATCGACTCCAAGCCCGAGGCGATGGACAAGCTCGATCGCCGCCTGATCCAATTGAAGATCGAGCGCGAGGCGGTGCGCAAGGAAAAGGACGAAGCCTCGAAAAAGCGCTTCGAGCTGATCGAAGTGGAGATCGGCAAGCTCGAACGCGAAGCCGCCGATCTGGAAGAAATCTGGAAGGCCGAGAAGGCCGCCGCGCAAGGCTCGGCGCATGTGAAGGAAGAGATCGACCGCATCCGGCACCAGATCGAGGCGTGGACGCGCAAGGGCAATTTCGACAAGGTCGCCGAGCTGCAATACGGCAAGCTGCCCGAACTCGAAAAGACCCTGAAGGATGCGCAGGCCAAGGAAACCAAGAAGGGCAAGGCGGGGGGCAAGGCCGGGCCGCAACTGCTGCGCACGATGGTCGGCGCCGAGGAAATCGCCGAAGTCGTTTCACGCTCGACCGGAATTCCGGTCTCCAAGCTGATGCAGGGCGAACGCGACAAGCTGCTGCAGATGGAAGCGAAATTGCACGAGCGCGTGGTCGGCCAGGACGAAGCCATTGGCGCCGTGGCCAATGCGATCCGCCGTTCACGCGCGGGCTTGTCCGATCCGAACCGCCCGCTGGGCTCCTTCCTCTTCCTCGGCCCCACGGGGGTGGGCAAGACCGAGCTCTGCAAGGCCCTGGCCGGTTTCCTCTTCGACAGCGAGGAGCACATGCTGCGCGTCGATATGAGCGAGTTCATGGAGAAGCACAGCGTCAGCCGCCTGATCGGCGCGCCGCCCGGCTACGTCGGCTACGACGAAGGCGGCACCCTCACCGAAGCCGTGCGCCGCAAGCCCTACAGCGTGCTGCTGCTCGACGAGGTCGAGAAGGCGCACCCGGATGTCTTCAATGTGCTGTTGCAGGTGCTCGACGACGGCCGCCTCACCGACGGCCAGGGGCGCACGGTGGATTTCAAGAATACGGTGATCGTGATGACCAGCAACCTGGGCTCGCACATGATCATGCAGATGGCCGGCGCCGACAGCGCGCTGATCCGCGAGGCCGTGCAGGTCGAAGTCAAGCAGCATTTCCGCCCCGAGTTCCTGAACCGCATCGACGAGCAGGTGGTCTTTCACGCGCTGAGCGAGGCCAACATCCGCGAAATCGCCGCGATCCAGTTGAAGATCCTGCAAGGGCGCCTGGCGAAGATGGATTTGCAGCTCGAGGTTTCCGACGAAGCCCTGGCCGAGATCGCCAAGGTCGGCTTCGATCCGGTCTTCGGCGCGCGGCCGCTCAAGCGCGCGATCCAGCAGCGCATCGAGAACCCGGTCGCCAAGCTGATCCTCGAAGGCCGCTTCGCGCCCAAGGCGGTGATTCCGGTCGATGTGGAGGGCGGCGAGTTCTTGTTCTCGCGCGTGGTTCACTGAGACGGATGGTCAGGCCGTATCGCCGTCTTCGAGCAGCAAATCGAGGCGCTGCAACTGCAGCCGGACCAGGGTCAGATTGGCCAGACTGCGGTCGAGCACGGCGTGCAGGGCCATGCCGGGGCGGCCGGGCACGGCGCGCAGCAACTGGTGATGGCGACCCAGCGTGATGGCAGCATCCGGGGCGGCTTCGCCGAGGTTGAGTGCCTGGGCGGCTTCGGCCATCGAGGCCATCAGCGTCGCGCCCTGCGAGGCCAGCGCGGCCGGGCCGGGGCGCGTGCCGGTGTGTCCGATTGTGCGCTGGGTGGCCAGCTCGAAGACGCAGCAGCTGAACATGCCTTTCAACTCACCGCACTTGCGAATATAGGTTGCCAGGGCCGGATCGATGGCTGCGGCGGCAGGCGTAGTTGTGGCGCGCAAAGCCGGCATCGGCTGCATCGGCAGCGGTGGCCGCGGCGGTGTGGTGGCCGATTCGAGCGGCGAGCCGGCGCTGTGCGGTGCAGGGGCCGCCGTGGATACCGGCGGTGGTGCCAGCGGACCCAGAATCTCGGACAGGTGGATGGCCTGGCCCCGGCATTGCCCGCAGATCCTGTTCCAGGCCCCGCGCAGGTAGTTCCAGGCCTCGGCCGGGCGCGTGACCCGCGGCGTCGTGCGCACCTGTACGGGGCTGCCGATGGCCAGGTGCGAAGCCTGGCCGGCCAGCGCCGCCGCACCGGCCAGCGGCAGCATCAACAATTCGCGGTTGGGCCACGGGCCGGCCTTGATGGCGTCGTGCAGTGGCAGCAGCGCGGTGGCCAACGCATGCGGCGGCAAGTCGCCGACAATCACCACCGCCAGGCGGCTGTAGGCCAGCAGCAGGTGCGACAGGCGGTGTCGCTGCTGGGTATCGGCGTCGATCTCGGTGGTGTAAAGGCGCAGAACGGGTTGACCGGCTGCTACGGGCAGTTCAACGAACTCCAGCCGCGCCAGCGGCATGCCCAGGCCTTGGCGACGGATGTGCAACTGGTGTACCGGCCGGCCGGTGGCCACGGCCAGGCCGGCGAGCATGCGGCGCGACGACAGGGTACCGATGTCGTGCAGCGCGATGTACTCGGGCTGCAGCAACTCGAACTGCTGGCGCAGCGCCTCGGCCGGGTCGGTCACGACGAACAATTCCCACTGCGACTGGCCGACCTGGCGACCGACGTTGCGTTGGGCCTGCGCCAGATACTCGTCCTTGTCGCGCATCAATTGCGTGGCCAGGCCGGTTTGCTGGCGCGTGGCCTCCCAGCTTTCCTCGTCTTGTTCGTCATAGTCCCGCGCGGGCTGCGCAGAGGCTTCCCAGGTGGACATTTCATGTATCGGCTTGGCCATGGTGCGGAGCGCGGGCGCGGCTGTGAAAACGTCAAGCACAGTGTACGGCCCACCCCCTGTGCGAGGGGTCGGTACCCGACAGGCTTCTAGAATCCCGTGCATGGAACACAAGCAGCCCGCCCATGCGCCGGTGGTGATTGTCGGCGCCGGCCTGGCGGGGCTGACGGTGGCCTTGCACCTCGCCGCCAAGCGGGCGGTCGTTGTGCTGGCCAAACGCAATCTCGGCGAAGGCGCCACCGCCTGGGCCCAGGGCGGCATCGTCGGCGTTCTCGGTCGGGACGACAGCATCGAATCGCATGTGCGCGATACGCGGGATGCCGGCGCCGGGCTGGTCGATGAACACACCGCACGCTTTATTGCCAAGCACAGCGCACGGGCGATCGAATGGCTGGTGGCGCAGGGCGTGCCGTTCTCGGCCGACCCCGACGGGCCGCTCGGCCTGCACCTCACGCGCGAGGGCGGTCACGCGGTGCGCCGCATTGCCCACGCCGCCGACGCGACCGGCCGGGCGATCCACAACGCTCTGCTGGATCGGGTGCGCGAGCACCCGAACATCGTGCTGCGCGAGCGTTGGATGGCGGTCGATCTGATTACGTCGCGCCACTTGAAGCGCGATGAGCCGATACGTTGTTATGGCGTCTATGCACTGGACATCGACGGCGGTCGCGTCGAAACCCTGAAGGCCTCGACGGTGGTGTTGGCCACCGGCGGGGTCGGCAAGGTCTATCGCTACACCAGCAACCCCGATACCGCCACCGGCGACGGCATTGCGATGGCCTGGCGCGCCGGATGCCGCGTCGGCAATATGGAGTTCATCCAGTTCCACCCGACCTGCCTGTACCACCCGCAGGAGCGCAGTCTCCTGATTACCGAAGCGCTGCGCGGGGAGGGCGCGTACCTGCTGTTGCCGGCGAAGGATGGCAAGGGTTTCGGTGAGCGCTTCATGGACCGTCACGACCCGCGCGCCGAACTGGCGCCGCGCGACATCGTCGCGCGCGCGATCGACTTCGAGATGAAAAAACATGGCGTCGATCACGTCTGGCTCGATGGGCGGCATCTCGGCGAAGCCTTCCTGAAGGAGCATTTCCCGACGATCCATGCGCGCTGCCTGAAGCTGGGCATCGACATCGCCAAGGCGCCGATCCCGGTCGTGCCGGCCGCGCATTACACCTGCGGCGGTGCAGTCACCGACCTCGAGGGCCGCAGCGACTTGCCGGGCCTGTATGCGGTGGGCGAAACCGCCTACACCGGGCTGCACGGTGCGAACCGGCTGGCGAGCAATTCCTTGCTCGAATGCGTGGTGCTCGGCCGCACCTGCGCCGAATCCATTGGCGCGGCCCCGATCGCGGCCGAGGCGGCACTGCCGGCGTGGGACGAAAGCCAGGTCGAGAACGCCGACGAGCAGGTCGTGATTGCGCACAACTGGGACGAGTTGCGCCTCTTGATGTGGAACTACGTCGGCATCGTGCGCACCACCAAACGGCTCGAACGCGCGCTGCGCCGCATCGGCCTGCTGAAGGGCGAGATCGACGAGTACTACGCCAATTTCCGCGTCAGCCGCGACCTGCTCGAATTGCGCAATCTGGTCGATTGCGCCGAGCTGATCGTGCGCTCGGCGTTGATGCGCCACGAGAGCCGCGGGCTGCACTACAGCCGCGACTATCCGCAAACGCTGCCGGTGAGTTTTCCGACCGTGCTGATCCGCGGCATGAGCGGGTTCTGATTCAGGCGCTGCCGATGTTGGGCGCCCAGCCGCGCCGCGGCTGGGCAATGCTCGCCGGATTGGCCGCGACGAAGGCCAGCATGCGCTCGATGCAGGCCAGCGCCCGGGCGCGTGTCGGCTCGGGCACGACGATCGTGCCGTGGCCGTGCTCGAGGCCATCGATCACCCCTTGCACCGCGTTCATCGCCATCCAGGGGCAATGGGCGCAACTCTTGCACGTTGCACTCTGGCCCGCGGTGGGTGCTTCGAGCAGGGTTTTTCCTGGTGCAAGCTGCTTCATGCGGTGCAGGATGCCCTTGTCGGTGGCGACGATATAGGTGCTGGCGCTGCCATCGACCACCGCCTGGATCAACTGCGAGGTCGAACCGACCACATTGGCCAGCGCCACCACGCCGGCCGGCGACTCGGGATGCACCAGCACCAGCGCGCCCGGGTGCTCGCGTTTCATCAGATCGAGTTCGAGGGCCTTGAATTCGTCGTGCACGATGCACTCGCCGTTCCACAGCAGCATATCGGCGCCGGTCTGGTCGCGGATGTAGCGACCCAGGTGGCGGTCGGGGGCCCAGAGGATTTTCTGGCCCTGCTCCTCGAGGTGTTGCACGATGGCCAGGGCGCAGGAACTGGTCACCATCCAGTCGGCACGCGCCTTTACCGCGGCGCTGGTGTTGGCATAAACCACCACCTTGCGCTCGGGATGGGCGTCGCAAAAGCGCGCGAATTCGTCGGGCGGGCAACCGAGGTCGAGCGAACAGCTGGCTTCCAGGTCGGGCATCAGCACGCGCTTGGCGGGCGACAGGATCTTCGAGGTCTCGCCCATGAAGCGCACGCCGGCCACGACCAGGGTCTGCGCCGCATGGTCACGGCCGAAGCGCGCCATTTCCAGCGAGTCGGCGACACAACCGCCGGTTTCGAGGGCCAGATCCTGCACGTCGCCATCGACGTAGTAATGCGCCACCAGCACGGCGTTGTGCTGCTTCAGCAACCTGGCAGCCCGTGCCTTTGCGGCCTTTCGCTCGGCCGGCGGCGGCGCCAGCGGGACGCGGGCCCAGGCCTGCTCGGTGCGGCTGGCGCCGCTGGCATCCTGGCGGGTGTAGTCGAACAGTATTGGGTTCATCAGGCAATCTCTGTGCTGCGCACTCCGGTATTCGCCCTTGGGGCGGCCCGGCGGTCTCATCCGGCAATGGTAGCCGGCCCGAAAATTTCTAGCCGAGGTTGCGCTCGGCTTCGGCGAGCTTGAACTTCAGCAGTGCCAGGTTGGCGTGCGAGCGGTCGATGCGCGCGAACAGGAACTGGTTCGGCCGTTGCCGCAGCGGGCGCAACAGATGGCAAACGCCGCCATTGACGAAGGCGATTTCGTCCAATGACCCCGGCATGGACATCGCCTCGCTGGCCTGCCGATGCGCGCGCAGCACCGGTGCCAGCGCGGCGGCAGCACGCGCCAGGCCGGTGCCGGCGTCGCGCGATTCGCCGGCCAGCAGGTCGCCGTCGGTGGCATCGACCAGGCCGCAGCCGAGCACGCCGTCGGTGTGCATCAGCGTGCGCAACTGGCGCGCCACAGCGCGGGCTTCGAGTGCCGCCGGGTCGGCGGGCAGTTCGCTCGGCCCATGCTGGCGGTCCCACGCCGCGAGCAAGGCGTTCCACACCGACGAGGTGCCGACCAGCGGCTCGTCCAGCACCTCGACCTGCAGTGTGCGCGGCCAGTCGAGGCTGGCAATCTTGCTGGCGATCCAGGCGCCGCTGGGCGGCAACAGGAAGATCAGGGATTCGCAACGCCAATTCGCCTCGCGCACGGCGGCGTGAAGCGCCAGCAACAGGCCCTCGACCTCGGCTGCCTGCATCGGGCCGACGATCACGGCAGACATCTGGCTGCGCTCCATCAGCACGAACGGAATGCGCAGGTTTTCACCTTCAGCCACGCGCAGGTCGGCATGGTAGATCTTCAGCGTGGCGTCGCCGCGTCGCGGCACCACGGTGCGCTCGAGCGTGGCCAGGATGCGCAGCGACGCCTGTTCGCGCAGGTGCAGCTTTTCCACCGGTTGCCCGGTGGCATCGGACAGTGCCTTGACCACACTCGGCGCCCACAGGCGCGACGGGTCGAGCAGGGTGATCGTGCGTACGTCGGTGCCGCTCTGGGCCTGGGCCAGGTGTTCGCGCATGGCCTGCGCCGGTGAGCCGGTGACGAAAAGATCCTGCTGGTGACGGTCGAGCATGCGGCCGTCGTCGGCCAGGTGGGTGTCGGTGCTTTCGAGCACGGCGGTGGCGGCAAAGGCCGGCACCGGACTGCCGGGCTTCAAGGGCGTGGCGGTCAGTTCGCCGAAGAGGGATTTCAACATTTTTCCGCTCGTTGTAGCGTCGAGATCCCGGTAGGCTAACGAATCAGGTGGGGCGGTCGGTGCCCACCCGCAACGGGCCTGGGTCGGCCGGTGCGGGCTGTCACCGTTGTCACATTCGGTCGCCATCGTGGGCCACCCGGGCTCCCTCGCTACCATTGCGCCATGAGCCCTACCTCTAGCGCCGACCCTGTCATCCGCAGGCAAGACCTGCGCACGATTTCGCTGGTCGGTCTGGCGCATGGCACCTCACATTTATTCCACCTGCTGCTGCCGCCGCTGTTCCCGGTATTCAAAGAGAGTTTCGGGCTCAGCTACGCCGAACTCGGGCTGCTGGTGAGCTTGTTTTTTGTCATCTCGGGGATTGGCCAGGCGCTGGCCGGTTTTCTGGTGGACCGTGTTGGCGCGCGCCCGGTGCTGTTCACCGCGCTTGGCTGTTTTGTGGTTGCTGCGGCGAGTGCTGCGTTGGCGCAAGGCTATGGCGGCTTGTTGCTGGCGGCGGCATTGGCCGGCTTGGGCAACTCACCGTTCCACCCGATTGATTTCACGATCCTCAACCAGCGCGTATCGCAACCGCGCCTGGGTCACGCCTTCGCGGTGCATGGCGTCGGTGGCAATCTCGGGTGGGCGGTCGCGCCGCTGGTTCTGCTCGGCGTCAGCGGCTTGACGGGTTCCTGGCGCTGGGCCATGGCCGCCTGCGCGTTATGGGCGCTGGCGGTGCTGGCCTTGATGCTGTGGCAGCGGGATGCAGTTGACGATCGGGCAAACGAGGGCGGCCACGCCAAGCGCGTCACCGTGGCGGCGGCCGAACCGGCGCTGGCTTTCCTGCGCCTGCCTTCGGTGTGGTTGTGCTTCTGCTTTTTCTTCTTCTCGACTTGCGCGCTGACCGTGATCCTCAGCTTTGCCGGTCCCGCGCTGCAAAAGCTGTACGGCTTGCCGCTCGAGCAGGCGTCGTTTGTCGTCACCGGCTACATGGTCTGCGGCATTGCCGGCATGTTGCTGGGCGGTTTTCAGGCCGCGCGCGCGCAGCGCCTGGAACGGCTGATCGGCATCTGCCTGGCCGGCTCGGCCGCACTGCTCGCGCTGGTCGGCACGGGTTGGCTGCCAGGTCGGGTGGCCATCGGCGTGGCTGCGCTGGCCGGGCTCGGAGCGGGGCTCGCCGGCCCATCGCGCGATATGCTGATTAAGCGTGCCGCGCCGCCAGGCGCGACGGGGCGCGTCTATGGCACGGTCTATTCAGGGCTGGATCTCGGCTTTGCGCTGGCCGCGCCGGTATTCGGTGCGGTACTCGACGGCGGCCACCCTGGCGGCGTGTTCTTCGGCGCGGCCTTGGCGCTGGCGCTGGGGGTCGTGTGTGCGTCGATGATCGGCCTGCGCCTGGGCACGACACGTGCGGTGACCGCATGACACGCGCTGGCCTGGCCGGTCACGCTGTGCTGACCGCACTGTGTGCCGCCGCAAGCCAACCAGGTTGATCAGCGGCAGTCGCTGGCGATGACGGCGCGAACGCGCTGTGTCTCGTCGGCGCGGGTTTTGTCGTCGATGACTTCGCGGTCGCCCTGGGCATTGGTGCGGGAAATGCGCTGCCCGTCGCTCAGCAGGGCCAGTGCGGCCTGCGCGCGGCTGCAATTGTCGGCGCGCACCAGGGCGTCGCGTTGGTGTTGCTGGCGCTGCTGTGTGGCTTGATCGTCCAGGGCACGCCTGCGCCGCGCCTCCAGTTCCGGGTCGGTGTGCGGCCTGGAGAGGGCCTGCTGCAGCGCGGGTGCCGCGGATGCGGCGGCAGGCGTCGCCGCGGCCGCCTTGCGCTCAATCGGCGGGTGCTCGAGGATGTCCTTGGCCGGCACCGACGGCGGCGGCGGCAGGTCACTGAGGTTGATCTGCCCGCTGGCATCGCGCCACTTCCACGCCGTTGGCGGCGGCACGGTTTGCGCCATTGCCGTGGTCACTGCCAGCGCGGCAGACAGGGCGACAGTGAACGGCAACTGGCGCATGGTACGGGCGTCCAATCGATCCCGGCAGGGCGGAAGGGAGTTCGAGTTTAGCGTCGGCATCGACGCACAGAGGTGCCCGCTGCCGACGCGGCACCCTATTCAGGGGATCTGCCGGGCGCGCGCCGACGGCTTACCTGCACTCGCTGGCGATCGTGGCGCGTGCGCGCTGAATTTCTTCGGCGCGGCCTTTGTCGTCGATGGCCTCGACCTCGCCTTGGGCGTTGGTGCGGACGATGCGCTTGCCGTCGATGAGCACCGCAAGGTTGCCCTTTGCGCGGGTGCAATTTTCGGCGCGGGCGGCGGCTTCGCGATCCTGTTGCTGGCGTTGCTGCGCGGCTTTCTCGTCGGCGGCGCGCTTGCGCCGGGCTTCGAGTTCGGGGTCGATGCTGTCCTTGCCGGCCGGCGCCTTGGCCATCGCTGCCGACGCGGCCGTTGCCGCAGCGGCGCCAGTGGCCGCGCGGCGTGAATCGGCCGGCCGGGCGAGGATGTTCTGTTCGAGCACCGTGGCCGGCGGCGGCAGGTCGCTGGCGGTGATGCGGCCGTTGGCATCGCGCCATTTCCACTGTGCATTCGCACTGCCGCAGGCCAGCGCAACGAGCAGGGCGGGAACAAGGTGGTTGGCATGGCGCATGGTCAACAAAAAGGAGCAGCGAAGGCGACTGGCAGTTTAGTGCGCCACCCGCGACTGCGACGCGGTGCAAATTCACGCTCTCTATAATCGACTTTTGCGTCTGGAGCTTTTTCCCATGCGCCTACTCGGCAAAGCGCTGACCTTCGACGATGTGTTGCTGGTTCCCGCCTATTCCCAGGTTCTGCCCCGCGATACCAGCCTCTCGACGCGCCTGTCGCGCAATATCGCGCTGAACCTGCCGCTGGTGTCCGCAGCGATGGACACCGTCACCGAAGCCCGCCTGGCGATCGCCATCGCGCAGGAAGGCGGCATCGGCATCGTGCACAAGAACCTCACGCCGCGCCAGCAGGCGGCCGAGGTGGCGCGCGTCAAGCGCTACGAATCGGGGGTGCTGCGCGATCCGATCACCATCAGCCCGGACACCCCCGTGCGCGAGGTGGTGGCGTTATCGAACCAGCATGGCATTTCCGGCTTTCCGGTGCTCGAGGGCGCCCGAGTGGTCGGCATCGTTACCAACCGCGACCTGCGCTTCGAAACGCGCATGGACATTCCCGTGCGCGAGATCATGACCCCGCGCGAACGCCTGGTGACGGTGCGCGAAGGCGCCACCATCGACGACGGCAAGGCCCTGATGCACAAGCACCGTCTCGAGCGCGTGCTGGTCGTCAACGAGGCCTTCGAGCTGCGCGGCCTGATGACGGTAAAGGACATCACCAAGCAGACTAATTTCCCGAGCGCCGCGCGCGATAGCCACGGCAAGTTGCGCGTCGGCGCGGCGGTCGGCGTGGGCGAAGGCACCGAAGAGCGTGTCGAGTTGCTGGCCGCGGCCGGCGTCGATGCGCTGGTGGTTGACACCGCGCATGGCCACAGTGCCGGCGTGATCGAACGCGTGCGCTGGGTCAAAACGCACTTTCCGCACATCGACGTTATCGGCGGCAATATCGCCACCGGCGACGCGGCGCTGGCGCTGGCCGAAGCCGGCGCCGATGCGGTCAAGGTCGGCATCGGGCCGGGCTCGATCTGCACCACGCGCATCGTCACCGGCGTCGGCGTGCCGCAGATCATGGCCATCGACAGCGTGGCCCGCGCCCTCAAGGGCAGCGGCGTTCCGGTGATCGCCGATGGCGGCGTGCGCTACTCGGGCGATGTGGCCAAGGCCATCGTCGCCGGCGCCGACAGCGTGATGATGGGTAGCGCTCTCGCCGGCACCGAAGAGGCGCCGGGCGAAGTCATCCTCTACCAGGGGCGCAGCTACAAGAGCTACCGCGGCATGGGCTCGATCGGCGCGATGCAAAAGGGTAGCGCCGACCGCTATTTCCAGGAAAACGGCGGCAACAACCCCAATACCACCAAGCTGGTGCCCGAAGGCATCGAGGGCCAGGTGCCGTACAAGGGCTCGGTGGTCGGCATCCTGGTCCAGATGGCCGGTGGCCTGCGCGCTTCGATGCACTACTGCGGCTGCACCTCGGTCGCCGAGCTGCAGACCAAGGCCGGGTTCGTCGAGATCACCTCCGCCGGCGTGCGCGAGAGCCACGTCCACGACGTGCAGATCACCAAGGAAGCGCCGAACTACCGGATGGAGTGACGCGTGTCCTCCACGCCTGCCGCCCTGCCTGCGACGTCGGCGCCCACGCGGGCGGCGATGCCCTTTATCCTGATCACGGTGCTGATCGACATGGTCTCGATCGGCCTGATCATTCCGGTCCTGCCGCCGCTGGTGGGTACGTTCACGGCCAGCCAGGCCGACCAGGCCTTCTGGTTCGGTGCGGTGATGTTCGCCTTCGGTATTGCCAACTTCTTCGGCTCGCCGATCCTGGGCGCACTGTCCGACCGCTACGGCCGCCGCCCGATCCTGCTGGTCGGCTTTGCCGGCCTGGGGCTGAGCTTCTTCGTCACCGCGATCGCGACGGCGCTGTGGATGTTGATCGTCGTGCGCCTGTTCAGCGGCGCCTTGATGGCCAATGCCGCGGTCGCCAACGCCTATGTCGCCGATATCACGCCGCCGGAGGAACGCGCGCGGCGCTTCGGCTTGCTCGGCGCGATGTTCGGCCTGGGCTTCATCCTCGGCCCGGTGCTGGGCGGATTGCTCGGCAACATCGATTTGCACCTGCCGTTCTTCGTCGCCGGCGGCTTGTCCTTGCTGAACCTGGCCTACGGCTATTTCGTGCTGCCCGAGTCGCTGCCGGCCGATCGGCGCTCACCGTTCCACTGGCGCAAGGCCAATCCGCTGGCCTCGCTGCGCGGGCTGGCCGGGTTGAAGGGCATCGGGCCGCTGGTGATCGTGCTGGCCTTGTCGGCATTGGCGCAGTTCGTGCTGCACTCGACCTGGGTGCTCTATACCGCGTTCAAGTTCGGCTGGGGGCCGCTGCACAACGGCTGGTCCCTGTTCGCGGTGGGTGTGATGTCAACCCTGGTGCAGGGTGTCTTGCTCAAGCACCTGTTGCGCCGCTTCTCGGCGCAGCGGCTGGCGGTGATGGGCTTGCTGTCTTCGTCGCTGTGCTACCTGGCGTGGGGCCTGGCGCCGGCGGGCTGGATGATGATCGTGGTGATCGGCTTCAACCTGCTCGGCTTTGCGGTCGCTTCGGCGATGCAGGGCATCGTCTCCAACGCCGCCGACGAAACGACGCAGGGTCGCACGATGGGCGCCGTATCGTCGTTGAACAGTCTGATGGCCGTGATCGCGCCGGTCATCGGCGCGGCGATGCTGGCCTTCGTATCGCACTTGCCGCAGGGCGATTGGCGCATCGGTGCACCGTACTATTTCTGCGCCGCGCTGCAAGCTGCGGCGATGCTGATTGCGTTGCGCCATTTCACCCGCGAGCGCGCCCTGAAATCCCTGCACCCGGCCCAGACATGACCCACGACAAGATCCTGATCCTCGATTTCGGCTCGCAGCTCACGCAGCTGATTGCGCGCCGCGTGCGCGAGGCGCATGTTTATTGCGAGATCCACCCCAACGACGTCAGCGACGCTTTCATCCGCAAGTTCGCGCCGAAGGGGATCATCCTGTCGGGCAGCCACGCCAGCACCTACGAAGAACAGGATCTGCGCGCGCCGCAGGCCGTGTGGCAGGCCGACGTGCCGGTGCTGGGCATCTGCTACGGCATGTTCACGATGACGGTGCAGCTGGGCGGTGCGGTCGAGGCCTCGACGCAGCGCGAATTCGGCTATGCCGAAGTGCGCGCGCGCGGCCACACCCGCCTGTTCGAAGGCCTGCAGGATTTCGTCGCCCCCGAGGGCCACGGCATGCTCAAAGTCTGGATGAGCCACGGCGACAAGGTCACCGCCCTGCCGCCCGGCTTCAAGCTGATGGCCAGCACCCCGAGTTGCCCGATCGCCGGCATGGCCGACGAATCGCGCGGCTACTACGCCGTGCAATTCCACCCCGAGGTCACGCACACGGTGCAGGGCCGGGTGATGCTGGATCGCTTCGTGCTCGACATCTGCGCCGCCGCGCCGGATTGGGTCATGCGCGACCACCTTGCCGAAGCGGTGGCGAAGATCCGCGATCAGGTCGGCAGCGAAGAGGTGATCCTCGGTCTGTCGGGCGGGGTCGATTCGAGTGTCGCTGCGGCGCTGATCCACCGCGCCATCGGCGACCAGCTGACTTGTGTCTTCGTTGATCACGGCTTGCTGCGCCTGAACGAGGCTGAAGCGGTGATGGCGATGTTTGTCGGCCGCCTGCACGCCAAGGTGGTTCACGTCGATGCCGCCGACCAGTTCCTCGGCCATCTCGAGGGCGTGACCGATCCCGAAGCCAAGCGCAAGGTCATCGGCCGAGAATTTGTCGAAGTCTTCCAGCGCGAGGCGAAAAAACTCGCCAATGCCAAGTGGCTGGCCCAGGGCACGATCTACCCGGATGTGATCGAGAGCGGCGGCGCCAAGACCAAGAAAGCGACCACGATCAAGAGTCACCACAATGTCGGTGGCCTGCCCGAAACATTGGGGCTGAAACTGCTCGAACCGCTGCGAGATCTGTTCAAGGACGAAGTGCGCGAGCTCGGCGTCGCGCTCGGCCTGCCGCACGACATGGTCTATCGCCATCCGTTCCCGGGTCCGGGCCTGGGCGTGCGCATCCTCGGCGAGGTGAAGAAGGACTATGCCGACCTGCTGCGCCGCGCCGATGCGATCTTCATCGACGAGCTGCGTTCGACCATTGAACCGAATTCGGGCAAGAGCTGGTACGAGTTGACCAGCCAGGCTTTCGCGGTTTTCCTGCCGGTCAAGAGCGTCGGCGTGATGGGCGACGGCCGGACCTACGATTTCGTCGTTGCACTGCGTGCGGTGCAGACCAGCGACTTCATGACCGCCGACTGGGCCGAACTGCCATACGGCCTTCTGAAGCGGACGAGCGGGCGCATCATCAACGAAGTGCGCGGCATCAACCGCGTAACCTACGATGTGTCGAGTAAACCGCCGGCGACGATCGAGTGGGAGTGATCCTCTGATGCGAATGATCTTCGGTGTGATGTCCTTGCTGATGGCGCTGGCCATCGTCGGTGTGCTCGGCAAAGCGCAATTGCAGGCGCTGGGCCAGACCGGCGCCACGACCACCCGCGTACCGGCCGAGGGCCTGGCCGATGCGGCCCCGACCCTGCTCGAAGCCAGCGTGCCGGCGCAGGCCCGGTCGATCCAGAACAACGTGCGCAACGCCACCGATGCTGCACTGCAAAAAGGCGTCGATCGCAGTAACGCCGCGCAGTCATGAGCCCGCCGGGCCGCCCCAAGGGCGAATACCGGAGTGCGCAGCACGAAGG
>CADEDE010000007.1 GCA_902825995.1 uncultured Burkholderiales bacterium | reverse complement strand
GCGCTTATGCCCCTCGGGGGGCCTGACGCGAAGCGGCAGGTCTGGGGGCGCTCAGGAGAGCCTTGTCGAAGGAAGGCCGCCCCGCCGTCAGGTCATCGGCAGGCTGAGCACGAAACAGCTGCCGCCGCCTTCACGAACTTCACAGCGCACGCCGCCGCCATGGCGATCGGCAATCTGCTTCACCAGCGCCAGCCCGAGGCCGACGCCGCCCTCGCGTTCGGCGTGGCCAGGCAGACGGAAAAAAGGCTCGAAGATGCGTTCGCGCAGTGCTTCGGGCACGCCGGGACCGCGGTCGCACACGCGCAGTTCGGCCATCGCGCCTGGGCCTGGCGTGCGCTCGGCGTGCAGTGTGATCGCGCTGCCACCATCCCCCACGCCGTAGCGGCGCGCGTTCTCGAGCAGGTTGCGCAGCGCGCGGCGCAACAGGCGTTCGTCGCCGGACACGACCAGGGCGGCCAGCGTGGCCTGCAACTCGGCGCCGACACGCGCCGCTTCTTCGGCGGCAATGCCGATCAGATCCACCGGCGCGATCGCTGCGCCGGCCTGCTGGGCATCGAGCCGACTGGCCAGTAGCACTTCTTCGACCAGCGCGTCGAGTTCGCCGATATTGGTGCGGATTTCGTTCTTGAGCCGCTCGCCCGATTCACGCGGTGCGCCCTCGGGCGTGTTTTCGAGCAGCGACACCGCCATCTTCAAGCGCGCCAGCGGCGAGCGCAGTTCGTGGCTGGCGTTGGCCAGCAGCGACTGGTGTGAGCGCACCAGGGCTTGGATGCGCTCGGCGGCCTGATTGAAGCTGGCGGCCACCGCGGCCACCTCGTCGCGCCCCGAGGCATCGACACGCTGGTCGAGCGCGCCGGCTCCGAAGCGCTCGACCCCCGCTTTGAGGCTTTCGAGGCGGCGTGTCAGCTGGCGTACCACCGGGTAGGCGCCGGCCGCCACGGCCACGAACAGCAGCACCAGGATCACCGCCAAGCCGGCGCCGCGCAGCCACGGCGGCAGCAAGGCCCTGTGCGGCGGCACATGACCCGGCCCGCCCCGCATCGCACCCGCGCCCTCGCGCAGCCCCTGCATCGACGCGCGCATTACCCACAACGTGCGCCCATCGTCCAGCCGCACCGGCAGGCCGCGCGGTGCGCCGGGCGGCTCGGCCACGCGGCGCAGGTAGGACTCGCTGGCCCCGATGCGCCGGCCCTGGGCATCGTCGAGGGCCAGCGGCAGGCGCAAGCGCTGCGACCACTCGCGCAGCGCACTGGCCTGCTGCTCGGGTGCCGCATCGGCGGGCGGCAGCGAGCGCTGGATCAAATCGCCCCAGGCGGCAACACGCTCGCCGACCTGCGCCTCGACGCGGCCCTGTTCGACCTGCACCTGGCTCTGGAACAGCCAGGCCGTCCCGATCGCGAAAAACGCCAGCGTCGCCACCACCGTGAGGTAGATGCGCAGATAAAGGGACTTCATGCCTCGCGGCCGGCGTCCTGCCGTTTGGCAAAAAGATAACCCACGCCGCGCACGGTGAGCACGCGCTGCGGGTTCTTCGGGTCGTCTTCGATCGCCGCGCGAATGCGCGAGACATGCACGTCGATCGAGCGGTCGAAAGCCTCCATCGGGTGGCCTCGCAGCGCATCCATGATCTGGTCGCGCGACAGGGTGCGGCCGGCGACCTGGGCCAGCACCGCGAGCAACTCGAACTGGTGCCCGGTCAGATCGCACGCCTTGCCGTCGCGCCGGGCCTGGCGGGCGCCGAGATCGATTTCAAGGCGACCAAAACGCAGCACCTCGTCGGCCGTGGCTTCGGGCTGCGCGCGGCGCAACAGCGCCTTCACGCGGGCCAGCAACTCGCGCGGCTCGAAGGGCTTGCCCAGGTAATCGTCGGCGCCGAGTTCGAGGCCGACGATGCGGTCCAACGGCTCGCCGCGCGCGGTCAGCATCAACAGCGGCAGGCGCCGCGTGCGCGCGTCGCCGCGCAGCGTGCGCGTGAAATCCAGGCCGTCGCCGTCGGGCAGCATCAGGTCGAGCAGCAGCGCGTCATAGCTGACGTCGTGCAGGCGCGCGCGCCCGGCCGCCAGCGTGGCCGCCACATCGACCTCGAAGCCGGCCTGGCGCAGATAGTCGCCGACCATCGCCGCCAGGCGCGCATCGTCGTCGATCAGCAGCAGGCGTTGCGCTTGGGCCATCGTGGTTGGAGGCAGTGAAGATGGAAAAGGCCCCGGCGAGGTTGCTCGTCGGGGCAGGCTGCTGCAAAGCATAGCGCGCCAACGCGCCGCGCTCAGCGTTTTTGCGGGGCGCCGTCGAGCGACTGACGTTCCTGCATGTGGCGGCGCATCATGTCGCCGCGCTGGGCCATGCGTTCGGCCAGCTGCTTGCGTTGCTCGGGGGTCAGCACGCGGCTGACTTCGAGCATCGTCTGCATCATGCGGCGCGAGCCCTGGTCATGCTGCTGCAACATTTGTTGGCGCAGCGCTTCGGCGGCGTTGGCATCGACCACCGGTTGCGTGAACAGCTTCAGGCCCTGCTCGCGCAACGCGCGGCCCGACTCGCGTTGGGCCTTGCGCGCGGCTGTGGCGCGGTCGGCGATCTGCTTGATCTGCGCGCGCTGCTCAGTCGTGGCGTTGACGCTGTCGAGCATGCGTTCGACCATGCGGCTGTGCATGGGCATGCCCGACATGCCGAAGCCGCCGTCATGACCGCCGCGGTGGCCGTCTGGCCCGCCCTGCGCCCAAGCCGAAAGGGCCATGCTGCCGAGCACGGCAACGAGCACCGCACCACCGAACAGGCGCGAAACATTGAAGGGTGAACGTGAAGTGGTCGCCATTGAAGGGCTCCTGGTGTAGTCGAGGTGACCCAAGAATGCCGGCCGCAGGTGAGCGGCTGACGGCTGGCGGGTAAAGCTGCGTAAACGCAGCCGGGCACCACTCAGGGCGGGGCCGGCTCGATGCGCGTCAGCGTGCGCCGCAGTGCGAATTCGGGGTTGCCGCTGTGCAGTTCCAGCCGCAGCAGCACGCCGCTCTTGCGATCGACGACCATCACGCCGTCCAGCCGCGTGCCGTGGTTGGTCATCGGTACGTCGCCGAAGAGTTCGATCACCGCCGCGTCGAAGGGCCGGCCGAGCGAGGTTTGCACACCCAGTGCGATGACCTGGCCGCGCAGGCGGCCGCGGCCGCGGCCGCCGCCGTCGCCCCCGATCACGTCGCCGCTGATCACGTCGCCCAACGCCAGATCGGGCTGCAACAGGCGCTTCCAGTGCAGCCAGCCGCTGCCTTCGGGCAGGCGCGGCTGGTTGCCCCACAAATCCTGCTGCCAGCGCAGCGGCAGCGCGCGCCCGGCGAAATCGGGCGCGAACTCGAGTTCGTCGCGGTGCAGGGCCGCAACCCGCAGGCCCAGCTCGCGCGCCGGCCCGCCGGCGGCGGCGCGTTCTTCATAGACCAGGCGTTCGCCGAGGGCGATCGGCAGCGCTGCCGCGCGCGCCGGCGCCAATTGCTGCGGCGCGGGCGGGCAGGCATGCCGGCTCAGCGCCACGCGCAAGGCGTCGTCCTGGCCACGCAACTGCGCCAGCGCCTGGGCATCGGGCCCGTTCGGGCGCATTGCCAGCAGGGCCGGCCAGAAAACGGTGACGCCCAGGCCGAGCGCGATGATATTGTTGCCCGAGCGTTCATCGACGGCGTAGGCCCGCTGTGCGGCACGCTGGCGCACGCGGTCGGCCTCGTCGTACAGCGCATCGCAACTCCAGGCAGCGAACACACCCGGATCGGCGGCCAGCGGCATGACGTCGGCCGATCGCGTGGCGCAGGCAGCGAGTAGGGCCAGGGGCAGCGCGAAGGCCAGACCAGGGAGCGCAGCGGACATGGGCCCGATTCTGCGCCTTGCCCTGCCCGCGTCAGCTTGGCCAATCGACGTTGACGGCCAGACCGCTGCCAACGATGCGAAAGAAGCGCTCGCCGAGGCGCACGCTGCCGGCCTGCCGCCGCACAGCAATGCGGATGCTTGCACGCGGCGGGCTGTAGCGGATGGCCGCGATCGGCGTTCGGCGCCCATCAGTTCAGCGAGGCATCCGAACAGCACATTCAGCGCGTCGAGCGTCGGCATCATTTCTGTGGGCGCACCGGCGACGACGACCGGGTGCAGCGCCTGCTGCATGGATCGCGACTAGGGTGCCGGCGGCGCCTGGTGTACCACCCGCTGCGGGAACGGGATGCTGACGCCCAGCGCATTGAGCGTTCGCAGCAGTGCGAGGTTGACATCGCTCCTGACATTGCCCTGACCGTTCTGCGGGTCACCGATCCAGAAGCCGACCGACAGATCCAGGCCGTCGGCGCCGAAGGCGGCCAGCCGGGCCTGTGGCGGCGGATCCGCCAGCACGCGCGGAACTTCGCGAACGACAGCCGCCAGGCGCGGCAAGAGCGCGTCCAGGTCGGTGCCGTAGGCCACCTGCAGCGTGGTCGAGATCTGGACCTTGGGGTCGGCCAGCGACCAGTTCTCCACGCGCTGCGTGATCAGCATCTCGTTGGGCACGATCGACTCGCGGCCGTTCAAGGCGCGCACCACCGTATAGCGGGTATTGATATCGGTGACCTGGCCCTCGAAGTTATCGACCGTGACCATGTCGCCGATGCGCAAGCTGCGTTCGGCCAGGATCACGAAGCCGCTGACGTAGTTGGCCGCCAGTTTCTGCAGCCCGAAGCCGAGGCCGACACCCAGCGCCCCGCCCATCACGCTGAGCGCACCGAGCGGGATACCGGCGGCCGACAGCGCCAGCAGCAGGCCCACCAGCAACAGCAGCGCACGCACCGCATTGGCGGCGATCTTGCGCACCGAAAGGTTGTCGCTGACCCCTGCCAGCAGCCGCGACTCGATGGCGGCCGAGACCCACAGCATCACCACCAGCACGACCACCGCCGAGAGCGCGCCTTCGACCAGGCTGCGCAGCGACACATCGACGCCGCCGAGCTTCCAGTGGACCGCGTCCAGTTCGGTCAGCACCAGCGGCAGCAGGCCGGTGAGCCACAGCACCAGCGCGCCCCAGACCAGCCACGACAGCGTGCGTTCGAGCACACGCACCGCCTGCGAGTTCGGGAAGGCCACGCGCAGCACGCGCACCGCGATGCGGATCACCACCAGCGAGGCCAGGATCGGCACCGCCAGGTGCAGCAGCGCGACCGGCTGCACCGACTCGAGCCTCCAGCGCGCGGCCAGCGTGAACAGCAGCGCCATCACCGGGAACAACACGCCATCGACGATGCGCATGCCGAACCAGACGCTGCTGGCCCGGTGCTGCGGGTCCAGGCCACGGCGCGCCAAACGCACCGCCAGCCAGGCCAGGCCAACGCAGGCCGCCAGCACGGCCAGTTCGATCGGCACGCTGGGCCGCGTCAGCGCGGCCAGCCAGGCATCGAGATCTGCGCTCGAACCGAGCATCAGAACAGGCCTGCCAGCACACGCAAATGCGCGGCCACGCTGCGCGCCAGGGCGCCGAGCTCGTAGCCGCCTTCGAGGCAGGACACGATGCGGCCCTGGGCGTGACGCCCAGCCACCTCGACGAGTCGTTGCGTGATCCAGGCGTAGTCGGCCTCGACCAAGCCGAGCTGGCCGAGTTCGTCTTCGCGGTGAGCGTCGAAGCCGGCCGAGACGAACAGCATCTGCGGCTCGAAGGCTTCCAGCCGCGGCAGCCACAGGGCCTCGATCGCCGCGCGCACCACCTCGCCGCGCGAGTACGGCGCGATCGGCACGTTGACCATATTCGTGCCCAAGGGCTGCGTACCACTGTAGGGGTACAGAGGGTGCTGGAAAAAGCTGGCCATCAGGATGCGCTCGTCGTTGGCGACGATATCTTCGGTGCCGTTGCCATGATGCACGTCGAAGTCGATGATCGCCACGCGCTCCAGGCCGCGCGCGTCGAGTGCGTGGCGCGCGGCCACCGCCACATTGTTGAAGAAGCAAAAGCCCATCGCCTTGGTGCGCGTGGCGTGGTGGCCCGGCGGGCGCACGGCGCAAAAGGCATTCGACGCCCGACCGTCGATGACCGCATCGGTGGCGGCCAGCGCGGCGCCGGCGCCGCGCAGCACCGCATTCCAGGTGCCGGGGCCGGCGCTGGTATCGGGATCCAGCGCCAGGCGCTCGCCGCTGCCGGCCAGGGGCTCGAGCGCGGCCTGCATCTCGGTGACGTAAGCCGTGCTGTGGGCGCGCTCGATCTGCGCCAGCGCCGCCAGCGGCGCTTCGCGCAGATCCAGCGCATCGGCCAGGCCGGTGGCGCGCAGGTGGTCGTGGATCGCCTCCAGGCGCTGCGCGCACTCGGGATGGCCACGGCCCGTGTCGTGTGCATGGCAATCGGCGTGACTGTAGAAAGCGGTGGTCATGACAAAGAAAAGAATTCGGTTATGGTGCCGCGCATGGCCAATCACGATACGGGGCTGACACAACAACTGGCGCGGCTGACGGACCAGATTAGCACGGTCATCGTCGGCAAACGGACGCAGATCGAAGACTGCATCGCCTGCCTGCTGGCCGGCGGCCACCTGCTGATCGAAGACGTGCCGGGCGTCGGCAAGACCACCCTGGCGCATGCGCTGTCGGTCTCGCTGGGCCTGGACTTTCGCCGCGTCCAATTCACCGCCGACATGATGCCCAGCGACCTGGTCGGCGTCAGCGTCTATGAACGCAGCAAGGAAGCTTTCGTCTTCCATGCCGGCCCGGTCTTCGCACAGGTGCTGCTGGCCGACGAGATTAACCGCGCCGGGCCGAAAACGCAGAGTGCGCTGCTCGAGGCGATGGAAGAGCAGCAGGTCACGGTCGAGAACCAGACCCGCGCCCTGCCCAAGCCCTTCTTCGTCATCGCCACGCAGAACCCGACCGACCAGCTCGGCACCTACCCGCTGCCTGAAAGCCAGCTCGACCGCTTTCTGATGTGCCTGACCCTGGGCTACCCCGATCGGGCCAGCGAACGCGCCCTGCTCGCCGGCACCGACCGCCGTGCCGTGATCGACCGCTTGCAGCCGGTGATGACAGCGCTGGAGTTGCAGGCCGCGCAGCAGGCCGTTCTGGCGGTGCATGCCGGCGAGGCCCTGCTCGACTACCTGCAGGCGTTGATCGCGGCCACGCGCAGCGGCCAGTGGTTCGTCGAAGGCCTCTCGCCGCGCGCCGGTATTTCGGTGCTGCGCGCCGCCAAGGCGCACGCGCTGATGGACCGCCGTGACCATGTCGCTCCCGACGATATCCAGGCCGTGCTGGTGCAAACCGCGGCGCACCGCCTGCAAGCCGTGCCCGGAGCGGGTCGCGGCGCGGCCGAGCAGGTGTTGGCGATGGTCAAGGCGGTGGCGGTGTCGTGATCGCTGCGCTGCCGGGCCGGCCATGCCAGCGCCTGCGCGCCTGGTGGCTGGCGCGCCACCCGCGCACCGACACCTGGACGCTGACCCAGCGCAACATCTACATCCTGCCCACGCGCGCCGGCTTCGTGTTCGCGGCGGTGCTGACGGTGATGCTGCTGGCGGCGATCAACTATCAATTGAACCTCGGTTATGTGCTGACCTTCCTGCTGGCCGGCGCCGGCTTCGTCTCGATGCACCTGACGCACAACACGCTGCGCGGGCTGACGCTGCACCTGAAACCGCCGCAGCCAGGATTTGCGGGCACGGCGCTGCCGCTCGAAATCGTGCTGACCAGCCCGACACGCTTGCAGCACGGCGTGGGCCTGGGTTTTGCGGACAGCGGCGATCGCGGTCAGGATGTCTTCGTCGATGTGCCGGCTGGTGGCCAGGCCAGCGCGCACCTGGCGCTGATACCGCCGCGGCGCGGCCTGCACGATGTGCCGACCCTGCGCGCCGAAACCTACTACCCCTTCGGCCTGTTTCGGGCCTGGACGGTGTGGCGCCCCGCGGCGCGGGTGCTGGCCTGGCCGGCACCTGAGCGGCCGCTGGCGCCGCTGCCCGCGACACCGGCCGCGGCCGGCGAAACGGCGCAGCGCCAGGCCAGCGACGGCGGCGAGTTCGAAGGCGTGCGCAGCTACCGCCGCGGCGACGCGCTCAAGCGCGTGGTCTGGAAGAAAGCCGCGCGCACCGGTGAGCTGGTCAGCCGCGAAGCCAGCAGCGCCCTGCAACAGGAACTGTGGCTCGACTGGCAACTCGCCCAGGTAGCGGGCACCGAGCTGCGGCTGTCACGGCTGGCGGCCTGGGTGTTGGCCGCCGAAAGCGCCGGCGTCGCGCACGGGCTGCGCCTGCCCGGCGTCGAGATTGCGCCGGGCAGCGGCAGCGCGCAGCAACGGCGCAGCCTGGATGCGCTGGCGTTGTGGTCATGACCCACGCACTGAAGAAAACGCCGTGGCGGCCAAGGTGGCCCGGCTGGTCGCACTTGCCGCGCGATGCGCGCGACGTGCTGTTCCTGCTCGCCGTTATCGGCTGGACCCTGGTGCCCCATTTCTCGCACCTGCCGTGGTGGTGCCCGCCGCTTACGGTCGTCGTGATCCTCTGGCGCGCGGGCCTGGCGGTGGCCAGTGCAGCCTTGCCGGGCCGCTGGTCCCTGATGGCGGTGCTGGTGCTGGCGATGGGCCTCACGCTGTGGAGCCACCGCACCCTGCTCGGCAAGGACGCCGGCATCACGATGCTGGTCGTGCTGATGGTGCTGAAGACGCTCGAATTGCGCGCCCGACGCGATGCGATGGTGGTCTTCTTTCTCGGCTTCTTCATCGTCCTGACCAACTTTCTGTACTCGCAGTCGCTGGCGGTGGCGGCGACGATGCTGGTCTCGGTGTGGGGCCTGTTGACCGCCTTGGTGCTGGCGCACATGCCAGTCGGCCGGCCGCCGCTGGTGCGGGCCGGCGCGGTGGCGGCCCAGGCTGCGCTGCTCGGCGCGCCGATCATGGTCGTGCTCTTCATGCTCTTCCCGCGCATGGCGCCGCTGTGGTCGGTGCCCCAGGACACGCTGGCCAAGACCGGGCTGTCGGGCAGCCTGCGCATGGGCGGCATTGCCGAGCTGGTCACCGACGAGAGCATCGCCTTTCGCGTGCGCTTCGATGGCGGCGTGCGCCCGGCGCCCGGCGCGCTGTACTGGCGCGGCCCGGTACTGACGCGCTTTGACGGCATCGAATGGAGCCGCCTCGAACCGGCTGACGCAGGCGCGCCGCGGCGCGGCGCGGCGCTGAGCGTGCGCGGCACCGGTCTGGGCTACGAGATGACGCTCGAACCGAACCGCCTGCCGCTGCTGCCGCTGCTCGAAGCCAGCCCCGACAGCGCCGCCGACGCGCCGCGCATCGAGGGCCAGCGCGCCTTCATGCGCAGCGACCTGCAATGGGCCACCGAGCGCCCCGTCACCGAGCGCCTGCGCCTGGCGGCGCGGGCCTATTTCGACCACCGCCACGGCCCGCAAAGCGACGAGTTGTCGCTGCGCGACTACACCGAGTTGCCGCCCGGCTACAACCCGCGCACCCTGGCCTGGGCCGAAGCCCTGCGCACCGAACCGCGCCATGCCCATGCGACGCCGGAGCAACTCGTCGATGCCGTGCTGCTGTATATCCGCCGCGGCTTCACCTACACGCTCACGCCGGGCACCTATGGCGACACCGCCGAAGGCCGTTTTGCGATCGACGAGTTCTGGTTCGACCGCAAGCAGGGTTTTTGCGAACATTTTTCCACCGCCTTCGTGGTCGTGATGCGCGCGCTCGACATACCGGCGCGCATCGTCACCGGCTACCAAGGCGCCGACCTCGACTTGCAGGACGGCTATCACATCGTTCGCAACAGCCACGCCCATGCCTGGAGCGAAGTCTGGCTCGACGGCCGCGGCTGGGTGCGCGTCGATCCGACGGCTGCGGTGGCCCCCGAGCGCGTGGTGGCCAGCCGCGCACTGCGACCGCAGCCGGGTATCGTGGCCGGCGCAATCGCCGCCGTCAACCCGGCGCTGATGGCGCAATGGCGCGCGCTGGCCGAGCGCTTGAACAACCACTGGAACCAGTGGGTGCTGAACTACTCGCGCTCGCAGCAGTTCGATCTGCTGAAAAAGTTCGGCGTGCGCTCGCCGACCTGGGAAGACCTGGCGTATCTATTGATCGGCCTGCTCAGCAGCGCCAGCCTTCTGGGCGCCGCCTGGGCCTGGTGGGACCGGCACCGCCGCGACCCCTGGCAACGCCTGCGCTCGCGCATCGCCGAGCGCCTGGCCACGCTCGGCATCGAGGCCTCACCGCACGATGGGCTGCGCACCCTGGCGCTACGCGTTCGTGGGCAATTGGGGGCCCCCGCAGAAGCCGTGGCCGGCCAGCTCGAAGCGCTCGATACGTTGCGCTATGGCCGCCATGCCGCGACCCGGCTCGATCCCGCGTGGTGGCCAAGCTTCGTGGCAGCGACGGCCACGGCACGCTCGCGATAATTCGCGGATGAGTTCGAGATTTCAGCGCCTGCGGACGTTCGGTATCAACGGCCTGGCCCTGGTGTTGGCGTGCGCGACGGGCAGTGCCATTGCAGGTGACGGCCCGGCCGTGCCGCGCAAGAAACCCGCATCGCGTCTGCAGGAAGAGCCAATCGCCTATGGCCAGCGCGAAGACGTGATGCGCTTTGCCGACGAACTGGCTGAGCGCCATCCGCAACTGGACCTGGCCTGGGTGCGCGAGCAACTGGCGCAGGCGCGCTACGTGGCCGCCTCGGCCCAGCTCATCATGCCGCCGCCGGCCGGCACGGCCAAGAACTGGGCCGCCTACCGCGCGCGTTTCGTCGAGCGCGAACGCATCGCCGCTGGCGCGGCCTTCTGGCGCACCAACCAGGCCTGGCTGACACGGGCCGAAGAGCGCTGGGGCGTGCCGCCGGAAGTCATCGTCGGCATCGTCGGCGTCGAAACCTTCTATGGCCGCGTGATGGGCAACTTCCGCAGCCTCGATGCACTGGCTACGCTGAGCTTCGACTTTCCCGGCGGCCGCAGCGATCGCACGCCCTTCTTTCGCGAGCAGCTCGAAGCCTTGCTGCTGTGGTGCGCGCGTGAAGGCCGCGACCCGCAGGGCGTGCAGGGCTCGTTTGCCGGCGCCGTCGGCCTGCCGCAGTTCATGCCCGGCAGCATCAACCGCTATGCCGTGGATTTCGACGAAGACGGCCGCATCGACCTGATCCGCACCGACAACGCGGCCGACGTGATCGGCAGCGTCGCGCATTACCTGGCGGCCTTCGGCTGGCAGCGCGGTATGCCCACGCACTACAAGGTGGCCGCGCCGGTAGCCGTGGTGGATCGCGCCACCCTCTTGGTCCCCGATATCGTGCCCAGCTTCAGCGCGGCGCAATTCGTCGAGCGCGGCGCCGAGCTGGCGCCCGAGGCACTCACGCATGACGGCTTGCTGGCCCTGGTCGAGTTGCAGAACGGCGCGGCCGCACCGAGCTACGTGGCCGGCACGAGCAATTTCTACGCCGTCACGCGCTACAACTGGTCGAGCTACTACGCGCTGGCGGTGATCGAACTGGGCCAGGCGATTGCGCGACAGGTGAACAGCGCCGTGGCTGCGCGGTAAATCGCGGAGGGCAAACCACGGCAGTCATTGGCGCACGCCAAGCGCATGGCTCGCCACCCTTCAGATCTTCAATCCACGCCCAGTTCGCGGGCCAGACGCTGCACCAGGGTACGCAGTTCGGTCACTTCCGCGGCCAGGCGGGTTTGTTCGGCCTTCAAGGCGGCCAACTCGCCGGCGCTGACACCGACCGGCGCCTCGCCGTTGGCTGACGCGGCCGGCAGCGACACCTCGCCGCACAGGAGATGGGCCCAACGCGCCTCGCGCGAACCCGCCGCGCGTGGCAACTTGACGACGCGCGGCGGGAAGCGTTCGGCGAGTTCGTCGAGGCAGGCCTCGACGGCCGCGATATCGGCGAAGCGGTGCAGGCGTTCGCCGTTCAGGCGCAACTCGGCCGCGGTCTGCGGCCCGCGCAGCATCAGCACGGCCAGCAGCGCAACGGCCGCATCGGGCACACCCTGCACACGGCCCAGGTTGTGCTCGAACTTGACGACGCGGCTGCTGCTGCCCTCGAACACCAGGCTCAAGCCCTTCAGGCCGTCAACGGCGGTCAGCACCTCGGCATCGCTGGCCTCGATGACCGGCACCCGGGCGGTCTTCTGGTTGCAGCCGGACACCAGCGCATTCAGCGACAGCGGGTAGGTATCGGGAACGGTGTGCTGCTTCTCGACCAGCACACCCAGGACGCGGGCTTCGAGCGGGGTCAGAGGCCTCACACGCCAAATCCATCGTCGGCCGCAATCACCGCGCCATTGACGAAATGACTCTCGTTGGCGCACAGCATCATCAGCACCGCGTCCAGATCCTGCGGCCTGCCGATACGTTTGCGCGGCAGCATCTGCACCAGCTTCTGGCCGGCCTCGGTTTGCCAGTGGTGGTGGTTGATTTCGGTATCGATATAGCCGGGGCACAGTGCATTGACATTGATGCCGTAGCGGCCCCATTCGAGCGCCATCGCCTTGGTCATGTGGATCACCGCGGCCTTGCTCATGGCATAGACGCCGATCTGGCCGAGCGCGCGCAGACCGGCCATCGACGCCACGTTGACAATGCGCCCGCCGGTGAAGGTGCCGGGCGCCGCGCCCTGGCTGCGCGCGATCATGCGTTTGGCAACTTCCTGGGCCACGAAGAAGGCACCGCGCGTATTGGTATTCATCACGAAGTCGTAGTCCTCGGGCGTCACGTCGGTGAGTTTCTGCATCGTGCTGACCCCCGAGTTATTGACCAGGATGTCGATCGTGCCCATCTCGGTCTCGGCATGCGCAATCGCAGCGCAGATGCTGTCGTTGTCGGTCACGTCCATGCCGACCACATGCGCGTCGCCGTCATTGGCTTCGATTTCGGCGCGCAGGGTCTTCAGGCGCTCGATGCGGCGCGCGGCCAACACCACGCCGGCACCGGCGGCCGACAGCGTCTTGGCGAACTGCGCGCCCAGGCCGCTCGATGCGCCGGTGATCAAGGCCACGCGGCCGGAAAGGTCGATTTGATACGCCATATATTTCCCCTGACTGAGACCCGGCTTCACGATAGCACGCACTCATAGAATGATGGCGTTGCGCCACTGCCCCGATGCCCATGACGCCCCAGGAAATCCTCGCCCAGCACGGCCCGCGCGAAGCGATGGCGTACGACGTGGTGGTGGTCGGCGCCGGCCCTGCGGGCCTGGCCTGCGCGATTCGCCTGAAGCAGCTCGCGGCCTTCGAGGGCCAGGAAATCTCGGTGGTGGTGCTCGAGAAGGGCTCCGAGCCCGGCGCGCACATCCTGTCGGGCGCGGTGATCGACCCGCGCGCGATGGCCGAGCTGTTTCCCGACTGGCGCACGCGCGGCGCGCCGCTGAACCAGCGCGTGGTCGGCGACGAAGTGCTGTGGCTCGGCGAGCACAAGGCCTGGCGCACGCCCGATTTTTTCGTGCCCGACTGCCTGCACAACGGCGGCAACTACATCGTCAGCCTGGGTGCCGTGACCCAATGGCTGGCCGAACAGGCGCAAGCGCTGGGCGTCGAAATATTCCCCGGCTTCGCCGCCGCCGAAGTGCTGTTCGGCGCCGACGGGAAGGTCTTGGGCGTAGCCACCGGCAACCTGGGCGTCGGTAAGGACGGCGCACCGCACGCAGGCTTCCAGCTCGGCATGGAACTGCATGGCCGCTATACGATTTTTGCCGAAGGCGCACGCGGCCACCTGGGCAGACAGGTCATCGCGCGCTACCGCCTGGACAGCGGCAGAGACCCGCAAAGTTATGCGCTGGGCATCAAGGAGCTGTGGGAAATCGACCCCGCCAAAGCCAGGCCCGGCCATGTCGTACATACCGCCGGCTGGCCGATGGACACCCACACCTACGGCGGCGGTTTTCTCTACCACCTGGAAGGCAACAAGGTCACGCTCGGCTTCGTCACCGGCCTGGATTACCAGAACCCCTGGCTCAGCCCGTTCGAGGAAATGCAGCGCTGGAAAACGCACCCGTCGATTCGCCCGCACATCGAAGGCGGCAGGCGCATCGGCTACGGCGCGCGCGCCATCACCGCCGGCGGCCTCTTGAGCCTGCCCAAGCTGGTCTTCCCCGGAGGCGCGCTCATCGGCTGCGAAGCCGGCACGCTGAATGCCGCGCGCATCAAGGGCAGCCACGCGGCAATGAAGTCCGGCATGCTCTGCGCCGAAGCTTTGTACGAGGCCGTCGTCAAGCAGAACCGCCGCCACGACGAATTGAAGGCCTACCCCGAAGCCTTCCGCGCCAGCTGGCTGTGGGATGAATTGAATGGCGCGCGCAACTTCAAACAATGGTTCAAGAAGGGCAACCTGGTCGGCGCCGTGATGACCGGCATCGAGCACTGGCTGCTGCCCAAGCTCGGCTTCAAGACGGCGCCCTGGACCTTGCACCGCCATGAGCCCGACCACGCGCGCCTGAAACCTGCCGCCGAGTGCGTGCAGATTGCCTACCCCAAGCCCGACGGCGTGTTGACCTTCGACCGCCTCTCGTCGGTGTTCATCAGCAACACCAACCACGAAGAAAACCAGCCGGCGCACCTGACGCTGATCGACGCCAAGGTGCCTGTCGCCATCAACCTGGCCAGGTATGCCGGCCCCGAGAGCCGCTACTGCCCGGCCGGTGTCTATGAGTTCGTCGAAGACCACGACGGCTCCCATCATCCTGAGGTATCGAAGGCCCGCCTGCAGATCAACGCCCAGAACTGCGTGCACTGCAAGACCTGCGACATCAAGGATCCGACGCAGAATATCGTCTGGGTCACGCCCGAGGGCGGCGGTGGGCCGAACTACGCGGGGATGTGAATGCGCTGGGGTGGTTGCATATCGCGATCACCTTCAAGACGACTTCCCGCTTGCTGAGCGGTCAGTGTCGGCGCAAAAGTGCAAAGGCGCAAAGGGAAACGGGCTACGCCATCGCTGACGTAACCCGTTGATTTCAATGGTCGGGGTGGCGGGATTCGAACTCGCGACCCCTTGCGACCGGCCCGAGGGCGCCTTGTCGTGGCTGGAAGGCTCGTGGGATCGCCTGGAGAGTTCGCGCCAGAGGCTGCAGGCCGAAGTACTGACGGCTGCGGCCATCGGGCGCACCGGCGAAGCGGCCGTGATCAGGCAGCACATCTTCGAGACCACGCTGTCGGTCAGCGACTTCCACGGCTGGCTCGAGCTGCTGCCGCCAAATGCGCAGGCCGAGGCCGCCGAGCAGGCGCGGGCACTGGCCACGAAGCACGGTGACCCTGTCGTTGTCGCATCGTTGTTCATGGACGTCGGCGATGGCGCGGCGGCCGAGGCAGCGCTCGTGGCAGCACCCGGCAGCATCCGGGGCGGCGACTACGGGACGTTGGTGCCATTGGCCCGAGCCCTGGAGAGCGAGAGGCTTTGGACCGGAGCCACGGCGGTGTACCGCGCGCTGCTGGTGGCGATCCTCGACAGGGCGTACTCCCCTGCATACGCTCACGGTGCCACGTATTGGGCCAAGCTGCAGGCGCTCGCGCAGCGGTGCGCCGCGCTCATGCCTCTCGAACCACCCGAGACGTTCGAGGCCAGGATCCGGATGCAGCACAAGCGCAAGTCGAGCTTCTGGGCGCACGTCAGTCGCGCGCGAGGCGTGGATGCCGCCGATTCGACTCGAGCTCCCGAGCAGACGGACGGGTGAGATGGGCGACAGGCAGGTCGATCGGTCGCCCGCGGCTCGTCGCGTTGAGGTTGCGGACCGCTGTCACGCGGCGCGCGTGTCTCGTGGCCGCGACGCATCGCGTCCCATGATGCATCGCAAAGTCCGCTTCGCGGTGTACCCCCCAGTGGACCCCTGGAGCCCCACAAAGCCAAACGGGTTAGCCCCTTGTGAGAGCTAACCCGTTGATTTCATTGGTCGGGGTGGCGGGATTCGAACTCGCGACCCCTTGCACCCCATGCAAGTGCGCTACCAGGCTGCGCTACACCCCGACGAAGGCGCGAAGTATAGCCGCAGCGCCGCGCGCTTCAGGGCTCGAGCAGGCGGCGGATGGCCAGCAGCTCGCTGCGGATATCGTCGGGCGCCAGCGTGACCCCATCGGGCAGGGGCATGGCCTCAGGATCGTCGGCCTCGTCGTCGCTGTCGCCGCGCAGGTCGAGACCGTCGTCGGCCTCGGCATCGGTGTCGATAGGTGCCAAAGCTTCCCGGGGCACGCCGTTGGGATCCGCCAGTCGATTGCGCGCGCCGCTGATGGTGAAGCCCTGCTCGTAGAGCAGGTCGCGAATGCGCCGGATCAGCAGCACTTCGTGGTGCTGGTAGTAGCGGCGGTTGCCGCGCCGCTTCATCGGTTTGAGTTGCGTGAACTCCTGTTCCCAATAGCGCAGCACGTACGGCTTCACGCCGCACAAATCGCTCACCTCACCGATGGTGAAATAGCGTTTGGCTGGGATCGCCGGGAGCGCTTTCTCCATTTAAATCAATGACTTTCATTGGGAAAGCTCAGACTTTACTCGAACTCTTCTTCAGCGCTGATTTCGCCTTGCACCAAGCCCTTCAATTTATGGCTGGCGTGAAAAGTGACCACATTTCGGGCCTTGATCGGGATCGATTCCCCGGTGCGCGGGTTGCGTCCGGGGCGCGGGGCCTTGCGCCGGATATTAAAGTTGCCGAAGCCCGAAAGCTTGATATCGTCCCCGCCGACCAATGCGCCGTTGACGATTTCGAAGAAGGCTTCGACCATATCCTTGGACTCGCGCTTGTTCAGGCCCAGGCGCTCGAACAAGAGCTCGGCCAAGTCGGCCTTGGTCAGCGTGGGCGTTTCCAGCGAGGGCAGCAACACACGCTCGGAATCGCGGGGCGGCGCGGCGGGGGGCGAGGTGTTCATGTTGGCGGCCTTCAGGCGCGCAGGCGCGCGCCAAGTTGGTTTTGCAGGCGCTGCACGGCCGCGCTCATCGCGGCCTCGATGCGCTCTTCGGTCAGTGTCGCTGTATCGTCGCGCAGTTCGAAATGCAGCGCCAGGCTGCGCTCGTCGGCGGCCATATGGGCGATCGGCATCTTGGGTTTGTAGAGGTCGAACAAACGGACCGAACGCACCAGGCCTGAACCATCGGCCAGGGCCGCCGCGATCAGCGCATCGTGGCTGACGCGATCGGGCAGCACCAGGGCCAGATCGCGCAGTGCCGATTGCTGCTTGGGCACGGCAACCGGCGCCGGCAACTCGCGTGCCTGCAATGCAGCGAGCTCAAGCTCGAACAATACCGGCGCCTGGGGCAACTCGTAGGCCTGGCGCCAGCGCGGGTGCAGCTCGCCGCACCAGCCGATGAGGCGGCCGTCGAGCTCGATGCGCGCGCTGCGGCCGGGGTGCAGCGCGGGATGTTCGGCGGCAACGAAGCGCGGGTTTTTGGGCGCCAGCAGCGCTTGCACATCGCCCTTGATATCGAAGAAATCGACCGCGCGCTCGGGCGTGCCCCATTGCGCGCTATCGGCCGGCCCGAAGGCCAAGCCGGCTGCGCGCATCGGCTGGTCGATGCCCGCGACCTCGAGCGGTCCATGCGCAACGGCACTGTCGCGCTTGAAGACGCGCCCGACCTCGAAGACGCGTACGCGTGCCGCGCGCCGCGCCAGGTTGTAGCGCAGTACATCGACCAGGTTACCGATCAGGCTCGAGCGCATCACCGCCAGCGGCGCGGCGATCGGGTTAAGCACGGCGATCGGCTCGGGATTGCCGGCCAGTTCATGCTCCCAACGCGCCTCGACGAAACTGAAATTGATGGTTTCCTGGTAGTCGAGCGCGGCCAGCGCGCGGCGCACGACGTGCACGCTGCGGCGCGATTCGGGTTGCGCGCGCGCGGTTACCGGCGCCAGCGCAGGCGTGCTCGGCAAGCGCGAATAGCCGATCATGCGGATGACTTCCTCGATCAGATCCTCCTCGATGGTCAGGTCGAAGCGCCATGAGGGCGGCGTAACGGTGATCGTGCCCTCGCCCTCGGTGAGGGCAAAGCCCAAGCGGCCCATTGCATCGGCACATTGCGCCTGCGTGAGCGGCATGCCGATGACCTTGGCCGCGCGCCCGACGCGCAGGGTGACCGGCGCGCGCACCGGCATCGCCACCGGCTGGTCGTCCATCGGCCCGGCTTGGCCGCCGCAGATATCGACGATGAATTGCGTGATGCGCTCGATCTGTTCGACGGTGCCGGCGGGATCGACGCCGCGCTCGAAGCGGTGCCCGGCATCGGTTGAAAAGCCGTAGCGCCGCGAGCGACCCTGCACCGCTTCGGGCCACCAGAAGGCGGCTTCGACATAGACGTTTTGCGTGGCGTCACCCACCGCCGTGGCGTCGCCGCCCATGATGCCGGCGAGCGATTCGACGGCCTGGCTGTCGGCGATCACACCGACCTGCTCATCCAGATCGACGGTATTGCCGTTGAGCAATTTCAACTGCTCGCCGGCCCGGCCCCAGCGCACGACCAGGCCGTCGTGGATTTTGTCCAGATCGAAGATGTGCGAAGGCTGGCCGAACTCGAACAATACATAGTTCGAGATATCCACCAGCGCCGTCACCGAGCGCTGGCCGCAGCGCGCCAGGCGCTCGACCATCCACGCGGGCGTCGCCGCTTTCGGGTTGACGCTGCGCACAATGCGGCCGGAGAAGCGGCCGCACAGATCCTTGGCTTCGATACGCACCGGCAGTTTGCCGTCGTGGGTAACCTTCACCGGCGGGAAGGCCGGCGTCTTCAAGGGCGCGCCCGTCAATGCGGAAACTTCGCGCGCGACACCGAAGACCGAGAGGCCATGCGCCAGATTCGGCGTCAGCTTCAGCGTGAAGATGGGGTCATCGAGCTTCAGCACCTCACGGATATCGGCACCGAGCGGCGCGTCGGCCGCGAGTTCGAGCAGGCCGCCGTGGTCTTGCGAGAGTTTCAGTTCGCGCGCCGAGCACAACATGCCCAAGCTCTCGACACCGCGCAGCTTGCCCACGCCGATCTGGAAGGCTTTGCCATCTTCGCCGGGTGGCAGCTTGGCGCCGACCAGGGCCAATGGCACGCGAATGCCCGCGCGCGCATTCGGCGCGCCGCAGACGATCTGTAGCGGCCCGTCTTTCGAGAACTCGCCGGCATTGACTTTGCACACACGCAGCTTGTCGGCATTCGGATGCTGCACCGCCTCGACGATTTCGCCGACGACGATGCCCGAGCATGGCGGCGCCACGGCACGAAGCGATTCGACTTCCATGCCCGACATGGTCAACAGATCGGCGAGCGCTTGCGTCGACAGCGGTGGGTCGCAGAATTCGCGCAGCCAGCTTTCAGGGAATTGCATCGTGGTGACTTATTTGAACTGCGACAGAAAGCGCAGATCGCCCTCGAAAAACAGGCGCAAATCGTTCACGCCGTAGCGCAGCATCGCCAGCCGATCCGGCCCCATGCCGAAGGCAAAACCGATATGGCGCTCCGGGTCGAGGCCGAAGTTGCGAATCACATTCGGATGCACCTGGCCGGCGCCGGCGATTTCGAGCCACTGGCCTTTCAGCGGGCCGGACGCAAACGCGATATCGATTTCCGCCGACGGTTCGGTGAAGGGGAAGAAGCTCGGCCGAAAGCGCAGTTCGAGATCGTCGCTCTCGTAGTAGCGGCGGCAGAAATCGGTGAATACCGATTTCAGATCCTTGAAGCTGACGTTCTCGCCGATCCACAGACCTTCGCACTGATGGAACATCGGCGAATGCGTGGCGTCGCTATCGACGCGGTAGGTGCGACCCGGCGCAATGACGCGAATTTCGGGCATGGCGCCCATGCCGGCGTATTTGGCCGCGTGGGCGCGCGCATAACGCACCTGCATCGGGCTGGTATGCGGGCGCAGGTTCAGCCAGCGGCCTTCGGCGTCTTTCATATCGACGTAGAAGGTGTCCTGCATCGAGCGCGCCGGGTGGTTCTCGGGGTTGTTCAGCGCCGTGAAGCTGTACCAGTCGGTTTCGATCTCAGGGCCGTCGGCGATGTCGAAGCCCATCGAGCCGAAGATGGCTTCGATGCGCTCCATCGCGCGCGACACCGGGTGCAAGCCGCCGATACCGCGGTGGCGGCCCGGCAGGGTCACGTCGAGCGCCTCGGCCTTCAGCAGGGCGTCGAGCTCGGCATCGGCCAGCGCTTGCCGGCGCAAATGGAGCGCGGCTTCGATGCGTTGCTTGGTGGCGTTGATCTCGGCGCCGCGCGCCTTCTTCTCCTCAACCGAGAGCGCACCCAGCGACTTCAAGAGATCGGTCACGCGCCCGGCTTTGCCGAGAAAGCGCGCCTTGGCATTCTCCAGATCGGCAGGCGTCATCGCGGCGCCGAACTCGGCGCTTGCGGAGGTGACCAGTGAATCGAGATCGCTCATTCGTAGCTTCGAGACAAAAAAAGGCCGCCACCCCGGTGACGGCCTTCGGTGCTTGTGGCGCGCCGCACAAGGCGGCGCCATCGATCAAGCCAGTTGGGCCTTCACCTTGGCAACGATGCTGCCAAAGGCAGCCGGGTCGTTGACGGCCATATCGGCCAGCACCTTGCGGTCCAGGTCGATCTGCGCCTTCTTCAGGCCGGCCATGAATTTGCTGTAGCTGACGCCCAACTCACGGCTGGCCGCGTTGATGCGGGCGATCCAGAGCTGGCGGAAGACACGTTTCTTGGTGCGGCGGTCGCGGTAGGCATATTGCCCGGCCTTCATCACCGCTTCTTTGGCGATGCGGAAGACGTTTTTGCGGCGGCCGCGGAAACCCTTGGCCAGGGCGAGTACTTTCTTGTGGCGGGCGTGTGCCGTTACACCACGTTTGACGCGAGGCATGTTGGTTCTCCTTCAGCTTTGGGTCAGAGGCCGGCAAAAGGCAACATCTGCGCGATGCCGCCCATATTGGTCTCATGCACGTTCACAGCGCCACGCAGGTGGCGCTTGTTCTTCGTGGACTTCTTGGTGAGGATGTGGCGCTTGAACGCCTGACCGCGTTTGACGGTACCTCCCGGACGAACGCGAAAACGCTTCTTCGCGCTGCTCTTGGTCTTCATCTTGGGCATTTCACTGCTCCTTCTTTGTGACCCTTGCAGGCGACCGCGTTGTGCGGTGCTTGGTTGGCCTGCAACGGCTTGCTCTTCAACGACCGAGGTGACCAGACCTCGACCGTGAATCCTTCAATTCAAATTACTTCCTCTTCGGCGCCAGCACCATGATCATCTGGCGCCCTTCGAGCTTGGGCATATTCTCGACCACCGAGACATCGGCCAACTCGTCGCGAATGCGTTCCAGCAATCTCATGCCGATATCCTGGTGCGTGATCTCGCGGCCGCGGTAGCGCAAAGTGACTTTGCCCTTGTCGCCGTCTTCGGCGATGAAGCGGCGCAGGTTGCGCATCTTGATGTTGTAGTCGCCTTCGTCGGTACCGGGGCGGAATTTCACTTCCTTGATCTCGATGATCTTCTGCTTGCTCTTGGCTTCCGCCGCCTTCTTCTGCTCCTGGTATTTGAACTTGCCGTAATCCATCAAGCGGCAGACCGGCGGCACCGCCGTGGCTGAAATCTCGACCAAATCGACATCCAGCTCGGTCGCCATTCGCAGCGCTTCCATCACGCTGACCACGCCCAGGGGCTCGTTTTCGGGGCCGTTCAGGCGCACTTCGGGCGCCATGATTTCGCGGTTGAGACGGTGCTTGCGCTCGGCGTTCGGAGTGCGGCGGTCCAGGAAAGTAGCGATGGTTGAATCCTCTTCGCGGGCGTGAAGGCAGCACGCCCGATCAAAATGAAACGCGCGCCTGGAGTTGTCGCTAGGCCTTGGAGGCGATGTCTGCCGCGAGCTTCTGCGAGAAGGTTTCGAGGGGCATCACGCCAAGATCCAGGTTGCCCCGGGCGCGCACTGCAACGGACCCGTTTGCCTTCTCCTTGTCGCCGACGACCAGGATGAACGGAACCTTCTGCATTGAATGCTCGCGGATTTTATACGTGATTTTCTCGTTCCGCAAATCCGCCTCTACTCTAACTCCTTGTTTTTGAAGCGTTTTCACGACTTCCCCGACGTAATCGGCCTGGCCTTCGCTGATGCAGGCCACCACCACCTGCAGCGGCGCCAGCCACACCGGCAGCGCCCCGGCGTGCTGCTCGATCAGGATGCCGATGAAGCGCTCCAGGCTGCCTACGATGGCCCGGTGCAACATCACCGGGTGGGCGCGCCCGCTGGTTTCGGTCACGTAGTCGCCGCCCAGGCGCTCGGCGGTGTTGAAGTCAACCTGCATCGTGCCGCACTGCCAGGGTCGGCCAAGGGCGTCCTTCAGCGTGTACTCGATCTTCGGGCCGTAGAAGGCGCCCTCGCCCGGTGAAACACTGAACTCGCAGCCCGAGCGCCGCAGCGACTCCACCAGCGCGTACTCGGACTTGTCCCATTGCCCGTCCGAACCGACGCGCTTGTCGGGCCGCGTGGCCACCTTGTAGATGATTTCGCCAAAGCCGAAGTCCCTGTAAACCTTTTGCAGCAGCGCCGTATAGGCCACGCATTCGTCGAGGATCATGTCCTCGGTGCAGAAGATGTGGCCGTCGTCCTGGGTGAAGCCGCGCACGCGCATGATCCCGTGCAGCGCGCCGCTGGGCTCGTTGCGATGGCACTGGCCGAACTCGCCGTAGCGCAGCGGCAGCTCGCGATAGCTGCGCATCTGCGATTTGAAGATCAGCACGTGGCCGGGGCAGTTCATCGGTTTCAACGCGTACTCGCGCTTTTCCGATTCGGTCGTGAACATGCTGTCACGGTAGTTGTCCCAGTGGCCCGTCTTCTCCCACAGATTCTTGTCCAGGATCTGCGGCCCCTTGACCTCCAGGTAGCCGTTGTCGCGATAGACGGCGCGCATGTACTGCTCGACTTCCTGCCACACCGCCCAACCCTTGGGGTGCCAGAACACCAGGCCGGGCGCCGTCTCCTCCATGTGGAACAGATCGAGTTCGCGGCCGAGCTTGCGGTGATCGCGCTTCTCGGCTTCTTCGAGCATCGTCAGGTACTGCTGTAGCGCCTCCTTCGAGGGCCAGGCCGTGCCGTAAATGCGCTGTAGCTGCTCGTTGGCCTGGTCGCCGCGCCAGTAAGCCCCGGCCAGCTTCATCAGCTTGAAGTGCTTGAGCCTGCCCGTCGAAGGCACATGCGGCCCGCGGCACAGGTCTTCGAAGGCGCCTTCGCGGTAGAGCGAGACATCCTGGTCGGCCGGAATGCCGGCGATGATCTCGGCCTTGTAGTGCTCGCCCTGGGCCTTGAAGAAGGCCACCGCTTCGTCGCGCGGCAGCACCCGGCGTTCAACCTTTTCGTCGATCTTGGCCAGCGCCGCCATCTTGGCTTCGATCGCCGCCAGGTCTTCCGGCGTGAAGGGGCGCTTGTAGGCAAAGTCGTAATAGAAGCCGTTCTCGATCGTCGGGCCGATCGTCACCTGCGCCTCGGGGAACAGGCTCTTCACGGCGTAGGCCAGCAGGTGCGCCGTCGAGTGGCGGATCAGATCCAGGCCGTCGGCGTCCTTGTCGGTCACGATCGCCAGTTGGGCATCGGCCTCGATGCGGTGGCTGGTATCGACCAGTTGGCCGTTCACGCGGCCGGCCAGCGCGGCCTTGGCCAGGCCGGCGCCGATCGACGCGGCGACTTCCGCGACCGTGACTGGCTGCGCGAACTCGCGCCTGGAGCCATCGGGCAATTGAATCGAGATCATGGCGGCACCTTCGACAAAAGAAAAAGCGCGGTGCAAGACCGCGCTTTTCACTGGAGGGGGAAGCTGAGTGGGCAAACGCGCGCGGGCGGCTACTCCGTTTTCACGGAGGCCGTAGTTCGCGGTGTCATAACCGTCATGCCTTTCTCGCCCTTGTTCGTTTCGAGTGCCGCGATTCTAGTTCACAGGCGCAACGACTCACAGTCGGTAAAGCTGATTGCCGTCGATGCGCACGCGGTCGCCGACGCGCAACTCGCCGATGCTCTTGAAATCAAAGCTGCGCAGACCACCCTGGTCGAGTTGGACATTCACGCGCACGCCTTGCTGATCACGGCGCGAATTCTTCTCGATCTCGTTGCCGATCAGCGCGCCACCCACGGCACCGGCCACGGTACCGACGTTCTTGCCCGAATTGCTGTCGGCAAACTGGCGGCCGATCACGGCGCCGACGATACCCCCGACCACCGCACCGCCGCCATGCGGCTGCTCGCTTGCACTGCCCAGGGATTCGATGCTGCGCACGACGCCGTAGCCGACGTTTGCACTGGTGACGCCGCCGGCACCGCGAGTGGGGCTGTACACCGGTGCATTGCTCGTTTGCGGGCGCGTGGCACACGCCGACAGCAACGCCAGCACAACGGCCGGAACAGCGATGCGGATCATTCGTTGCATTCAAGTCTCCTGGTTTGGCGGCCGATCGCCGCGACAGGGCTGCAACGTGTGGCGGCGGCAATCGGTTGATCGTGCACCGCCGTTTACCTGGGTTTACAAAGCGTCAGTCAGCCGGCAGGGTTGCCATCGACCACCGCCGGCTCGCGCTGCCAGGGCGCGCCGATCTTGCGCACCAGCAGCAAGTGAAGGGAGGGGTGGCTCTGGAGGAGCCCCGTTTTCACTACTTTGCGTTCGGAAAAAACACCCGCTCGCCGCCGATCTTGTAGCCAGCGATCGCCGCCTGCCCGGCCGGTGACACGACCCAGTCGGCAAAGGCCTGTGCCAACACGGCCTTGACATGCGGGTGTCTGGCCGGGTTGACGACCATCACGCCGTATTGATTGAACAGACGCGCATCGCCTTCGACGAGGATGCCCAGATCGCCACGGTTTCTGAAATTGAGCCAGGTGCCGCGATCGGTGAGCGCATAGGCGTTGCTCGATGCCGCGATATTCAGCGCCGGGCCCATGCCGCAGCCGCAGGCCTGGTAGCCTTTCATCGAGCCCGGCGGCGTAGCGGTCGCGTCGATGCCCGCCATCCTCCAATAGCGCAGCTCGGCGGCATGGGTGCCGCTCTTGTCGCCGCGCGAGATGAAGGGCGTGCCTTGCGCCGCCAGCTTGGCCAGCGCCGCAGTGATGTCCTTGCCCTTCGCGCCGAAGGGATCGGCCTTGGGACCGATGAGGACGAAATCGTTGTACATCACGGGAAGGCGCTCGATGCCGAAGCCCTCGGCGACGAACTTCTCTTCGGCCACCTGGTCATGCACGAAGACCACATCGGCATCGCCACGGCGCGCCGCATCGAGCGCCTGGCCTGTCCCGAGCGCAACCACGCGCACATCGATGCCGCTGGCCGCCTTGAAGGCCGGCAGCAGGTGCGCGAAGAGGCCCGACTGCTCGGTGCTCGTCGTCGAGGCCATGACGATGAAGCGCTCCTGCGCGAGCGCGACACCACAGCAAGCGAGCAACACGCCCACCATGCAGAGCCAGCGTTTCAGGTGGACCATCCCAACTCCCCTTTGACGAAAGCCGCCGCCGCATCGGGCAGCGTGTCGTGGAAAAAATCCACGCTCGGCAGATCGACGATCACACGCCCGCCTTCGAGATAGCACACCCGCGTGGCCAGGCGCTTGGCCTGGCCCAGGTTGTGCGTGCTCATCGCCACCGCCATGCCTTCTTGCGCAAATTCGGTGATGAGCTGTTCGACTTCGCGCTTGGCGCCGGGATCGAGACTCGCCGTGGGCTCGTCGAGGAAGAGAACGCAAGGGCGCGCGGCCCAGGCGCGGGCCAGCGCCAGGCGCTGCTGTTGCCCGCCCGAGAGCACGCGCGCGGGCCTCTCGCGCTGGTCAGTCAGGCCCACGCGCGCGAGCGCCTGCGCGGCGCGCGCGGCGCGTTCGTTGCGCGGCACGCGCGCCAGCCACAGCGCGAGCATCAGGTTGTGCCAGACCGAAAGGCGCAATAGAAATGGGCGCTGAAAAACCATCGCCTGCGCCGGCTCGCGGCCCTGCGCATCCAGCGCGGCGCGGCGAGTACCCTCGTGCGCGAGCTGGCCGTGCAGCAGGCGCAGCAGCGTCGTCTTTCCCGAACCGTTGGCGCCGACCAGGGCCACGCGCTCGCCGGCGTGCAACGCAAAATTCACGCCGGCCAGCGCGCTGACGCGGCCGAAGCGCACCGCGGCGGCGTTCAACTCGATGAGTGCCGTGCTCATCTATCGATCCGACACGATCGAACTCGAGCCGTTCGCCCTGAGCCTGTCGAAGGGCTTCGACAAGCTCAGCCCGAACGGGTTTTCAAGCGCATTCATGCCGTCACGACAACGTGACGCCGCTGCACCAGCGCGATCGCCGCGTTGATGGCACCGACCAGGCCCAGCAGCACGATGCCCAGCCCGAGCGCCAGCGGCAGATCGCCCTGGCTGGTTTCCAGGGCGATGGCCGTCGTCATCACCCGTGTGACGCCGTCGATATTGCCGCCGACGATCATCACCGCGCCGACTTCGCTGATGGCGCGGCCGAAAGCGGTGAGCAGCACCGTGACCAGCGCCAGGCGCTCGTGCAACAGCAGCAGCGCGGCGCTGGCCGGGGCACCCGCGCCCATCGAGCGCAGTTGTTCGCCGTTGCCGCGCCAGGCATCGGCGATGAGTTGTCGCGTCAGTGCGGCCACCACCGGCAGCACCAGCATCGTCTGCGCCAGCACCATCGCGCGCGGCGTGAAGAGGATGCCCCAGGAACCCAGCGGCCCCGAACGCGAGAGCAGCAAATACACCACCAGCCCGACGACGACCGAGGGCAGCGCGAGCAGGGTATTCAACGCCGCGACGAGGGCGCGGTGGCCGGGAAAGCGCGCCACCGCCAGCCATGCGCCCGCCGCCATGCCGAAGGCCGCCGCGAGCGCGCAGGCCGTGGCACTGACGCCCAGCGATAGGCCGACGATCTGCGCCAGGCGCCCGTCGAATGCCGCAACCAAGGCCCACGCCGCGCGCAGGCTGTCGGCGAAACCACCGCCCATGCTGGCCTTTCAGTTGGTTTGCCCCCTCTCCCTATGGGAGAGGGGAATACGAGCGCGCCATTGTTCACAAGCAATGCACCGCTGGCGATATGCCGCCATTTGCATAGGCCGGGCGCGGCCGCACCGAACCCTGTGGCACAGTCGGCGCCGCATGGCCCTCAAAGCAACCATCTTCAAAGCCCAACTGCAGATCGCCGATATGGACCGCGGCATCTATGGCGATCACGCCCTCACGCTCGCGCAGCACCCGAGCGAAACCGAAGAACGCATGATGGTGCGACTCCTGGCCTTCGCCCTCAACGTGCCGGCCGACAACCACCGCGGCGATCTGGTTTTTGCGCGCGGCCTGGCCGATACCGACGAGCCCGATCTGTGGCAGCTCGACCTCACGGGCCAGCTCGTGCACTGGATCGAAGTCGGCCAGCCCGACGAGCGCCGCATGCTGCGCGCCGCCTTGCGCGCCGACCAGGCGACCTTTATTTCCTATAGCGCCAGTACGCCGATCTGGTGGGCCGGCGTGAAGAACAAACTCACCCGCACCGAGCGCTTGGCCGTGTGGCAGTTGCCCGCCGAGCAGAGCGCCGCGCTGGCCGCGCTGGCGCAGCGCTCGATGCAGATCCAGGTCACCGTGCAGGACGGCCTGGTCTGGTTCAACGATGGCCAGCGTTCGGTCGAGCTGGGGCTGCAGCCGCTGCTGGCCTGAGCCGCTCACTGCTTGAAGCGCGCCGCCGCGGCGGCCTTCTCGACCTTGGCGATCTGGCGCGCATAAAAGCCCACCGCCGGCGCCGAGAAGGTCATCGCGAACAGTTCGCCGCCGCGCACGGTGGCCCAGACGCTGCCGCTGAGCTTGACGTCGTCGAACTTGCGCACCACGGTGTAATTGGCACGCCAGCCGCGCTGACCGAGAAACTCGGTGGCCTCGAGTTTGTCGAGCTTGAAGCTGGAACCGTCGCGGGTATAGAAGGCCTCGAACAGGGCCACCAATTCGTGCGGCTGCATGGTGGCCTTGAATGCCAGCGGTCGCTGCTCCTTGCCGGGATTGGCCGCGATCAGGTCGCCATCCTTCACGCCGACATAGAAGTTCAACTGGTCGATCGCCAGGCCTTCGCTGGTCCACAGGGCCGCGGCATTGCTGCCGCCGAACCGGCCACCGAACTGGTTCCATCCGCTATCGACCGGCACCCCGATGCGCTCGGCGATCACGGCTTCACCGGGGCCGATCTTAGTGACTTGGGCGCAAGCACCCAGCAGGGCGACGAATGCCAACGAGAGAAGAAGTTTGTTCATGTCGATCAGGTCTTGAGTTCAGAGAGGTAGGACTGCACCAGGCCGGCATCGGGGGCCGCCGGCAGGGCTTCGAGATAGCGTGAAAACGACGCCGCGGCATCCTCCTTGCGGCCCTGCTCGCGTTGGATGAAGCCCAGCGAGCGATGGGCCTGCGCGGGCGGTTTATCCAGCGTGAGTGCCGCATTGAAATCGGCCACGGCGCGCTCGATATCGTCGCCTTGGGCACGCAGGCGGCGTGCCTCGCCGCGAAACCAGCGCAAGTCGCCGCGCCGAGGGCGTTTTTCGCAATGGCGGTCGAGCAAGACGATGCTTTCGTCGTACTGCGCGCGCTTGAGTTCGTCTTCGCACAAGTCCCACAGCATCGGCTCGACGATCGCCTGGTATTCGCTTTCGCCGACGAAGCCGCTCTTGTCGGCCGCCATCTGCTCCAGCAAGACCTGGCGTTCCTCGATGCCGGGGTGGGTCGCGAACATCACGCTGCGCTTGGCCGGGTCGCCCGCCGGGCCGGCGGACAGTTCGTCGCGGATATTCGCCCACACCTTGGCCGCCTCGCGCGGGTCGTGGCCGGCTTTGGTCATCAGTGCGATGCCGATGCGGTCGGCCTCGCGCTCATGCTCGCGCGAATAAGCCAGCAAGCCGGCCAGCGCACCGAGCTGCCCGACCAGGCCAACGATTCCGAAGGGCGCGAGCAGGGTCGCGAAGGCGCTGCGCGCCTGTGCGTCGCGCAGGCGCTCGATCGAATGGCGCTGCAGGTAGTGGCCGATCTCGTGGCCGAGCACGGCCGCCAACTGGGCCTCGTTCTCGACCCGCAGCAACAGCCCCGTCCAGACCTGCATCATCCCGTTGGGGGCCATCGACGCGTTGAACAGCGGCGTTCGCACGGGATAGACGCGCACATCGGGGCAATGCTCGCCCGCGAGCTTGCAGGCCAGGCTGCTCAGGTAATTGCGCAGGGTCGGGTCGCGAACGAGAAAACTGCTGCGACGCAGCTTGGTCTCTTCGCGGTCCATCAGGGCCCACAGGCCGCCTTCGTCGCCCGCCAGGTCGGGGCGCGTGTGCCGCGGCGGCGCCACCCAATCGCCCTGCGCATACGCGGCCGCACCGCCCAGCGCCGCGCAATGGGCGCAGCCCCATTGCAGCCAGCGTCGGCGGCTCAGCGCCGTATTGGCACGCGCGGCCATCACTTGCCGGTGGCGGTGCCGGGAAACCCCGTCAACAGGCCGTCAACCGAGGCGACAGCGCTTTTCTCGTCGCGCAAATCGCCGGTCACGCTGACCAATTGGTTGAACCACAGCACCTGGCCCGATTCCAGATCGACCAGCGAGGCATAGCCCACCTGCGCACCGCCCCCCACGCCCACGCCCAGCAGCGCCAGCCCGACCATCATCACCTTGCGCTCTGCGCTGGCATAGCTGTCGCGCACCCAGGTGAAGAGGGCATAGCGCGCGCCGCTGGCCTGCTGCAGGGGCCGCAGCGAATCGCCGAAACCCCAATCGAGCTTGTCTTCCTTGGTCGGCAATTTGAAGGCGCCCATGTGGTGCATTGAAATCGCCCGCGCCACGGCGCCATACAGGTGCAGCAATTCGGCGTGCTCATCGGCGAGCGCGTCGCTGAGGAAATTCGAGGGCAGGCCGAGCGACGATGCCTTCGTCTTGAGCGCCTCGCCCATGTGCTTGTTGGCGGCGGCCGTCCAGTCGGCCTTGGGCACCAGCACGCCGCCGACGCTCAGCTCGAAGAGTTCGACGTCCAGCGGCGCAACCACCACCTTGGCGTCCGTCGGCAAGGCCGTGAACCCCGGCGCGAGGTTGCGCGACTGCGCCTGCGCCATGCCGGTCGCGCCCAGCAGCATGGCCAGCAGCGCCCCGCGGCGCGCCTGGCCTGCCAAGCGCGAACCCAGTTTGAATCGTTGCAACAAAGCCACCTCCATGATCGACCGCTGTTCATGCCTATTGGCGCCGCTTGGCGCTGGGCGCGCAGCCTACCAGCCCGGCGCGGTCGTCCAGCCCCGGATTCGCCCCATCCCCCTGCTCGATGCGGCCCGGCGTGACATGTCAGCGTGGCGGCTAAAGTCGGGCGATGCCAACGCCGCACGCCGTGACCCACAACCCCGCCGCCGCGCGCTTCGAGGCCCATATCGATGGCCAGCTATGCGTTGCCGACTACCGCCTCGCCGGCACGCTGATGACGATGCACCACACCTTCGTACCGGCGGCGCTCGAAGGCCGGGGCATCGCCGCGGCGCTGGTGGCGGCCGCGCTGGACCATGCGCGCGGGGCGGGCTGGCGCGTGCACCCGGCGTGCAGCTATGTGGCGCGCTACATGCAGCGCCACCTGGAAACGCAGGATCTGCTCGCACCTTGATTTCACTGCCCCACCGGAGACTGACGATGCCCCTCGCTTTTCGCCGCTCGCTAACCCTGCTGGCCTTGGCCGCGCCGCTGCTGAGTGCCGCGCAAACCTTCCCCAGCAAGCCGCTGAAAATCATCGTCGGCTTTCCGGCCGGCGGGCCGCTCGACGCCCACGCGCGGCTGTTGGCCGATCGCCTGGCCAAGGAGCTGGGCCAGCCGGTGATCATCGATTACAAGGCCGGCGCGGGCGGTACGGTGGGCGCCGAATTCGTCGCCAAGGGCGAGGCCGACGGGCATACGCTGTTGATGGCCAATACCGGCACGATGGTCATCAACCCGGCCGTCTATTCCAGGCTGCCCTACGAGACCCTGCGCGATTTCGCGCCCGTCGCGCGCACCGCGCAGCAGCCGCTGGCGCTGGTGGTGCACCCGGATGTCAATGCGCGCAGCGTGAACGAGCTCGTCGCGCTGGCCAAGGCCGCGCCGGGCAAGCTGAACTACGGCTCGGCGGGCAACGGCGGCATCAGCCACCTGGTGCCCGAAATGTTCAAGCAGGCCACCGGCACCTTCATCGTCCACATCCCCTACCGCGGCAGCGCGCCGGCCTTCACCGATCTGATGGCCGGCCAGGTGCAGTTGATGGCCGAATCGATTCCGCAGGCCGCGCAGTACGTCAAGGCCGGCAAGCTGCGCGCGCTGGCGGTCACCAGCCGCGCTCGCAATCCCGCGCTGCCCGAGGTGCCGACAATGGCCGAGGCCGGCCTGAAGAATTTCGAGGTCGTGGGCTTCTATGGCCTGCTCGCGCCGGCCGCCACGCCCAGGGCCGCCATTGACAAACTCTCGGCCGCCTGCAAGGCCACGCTCGAAGCGCCCGAGGTGCGCAGCCGCATGGTGGCGCAGGGCGCCGACCCGGCCTTCCTCGGCGCGGATGACTTCAAGCGTTTCCTCGCCGCGGAAATGCCGCGCTGGGCCCAGGTGGTCAAGGCTTCGGGCACCAAGCTGGATTGATGCGATGCCACCGAACGCGCAAGCGGTTCTCGATTTCTGGTTCGGTGCGCCCGGCGACCCGGGCCATGCACAGCCGCGCGTGCAGTGGTTTCGCAAGGACGCGGCTTTCGACACCGCGATCGTGCAGCGCTTCGGCACGCTGATCGAGCAGGCGCTGGCAGGCGGCATCGACGACTGGATCGCGCCGCTGCCGTCGCTGGCCCGCGTGATCGTGCTCGACCAGTTCACGCGCAATGCCTTTCGCGGCAGCGCCCGCGCCTTTGCCGGCGATGCGCTGGCCTTGCAGACGGCGCGCATGCTCGTGGCGTCGGGCCTGGACCGCCAGCTCGGCGGCGTGCAACGCCAGTTCGCCTACCTGCCCTTCGAGCATGCCGAAGACCTGGCGCAGCAGCGCACCTCGGTTCAATTGTTCGCACAACTCGGCCGCGATGAGCCGGGGCTTGCCGGCCTCGTCGAATGGGCCCGTCGCCACCGTGACATCATCGAACGCTTTGGCCGCTTTCCGCACCGCAACGCAGCACTCGGGCGCATATCGACTGCCGCAGAAATCGAGTTCCTGAAGCAGCCGGGGGCGAGTTTCTAGCGCCGACTCATTGCTGCCGGCCTTGCTGCGATTCTTCCTGCTCGCGCAGCCTGACGCACTCGGGATGGCCGTACAGCGACGGCTGGTCGCATTCGCGCTTGACGCAGATCAGCATCGACAGGAAATTGCGATCGCCGCAGTGGGCGCGCGGCCCGGCGACGGCAGCGACGGGCGCAGCCGGGGTCATCGTCGCCACCGTTTCATTGCTCACGCGGGGCCGCGGGGCTGTGGTTGTGGCTGCTGGAGCGTTGGCTTCGCCCGGCAGCGGCGCCGCCGCGCCGCCGGCCGGCGGCGGGCGCACCGCAGAGCCGCGTGCGGGCAGGATCGACAGGATGGTTTCCGAAGCGTCAGCCTCGCGTTCAGGCGCTGCGGTTGGCGCTGGCTCGGCGCTCGTCGGCGCGTTGCTGGCCACTGCCGGCGCCGATGCGGCAGGCACCGATACCGCTACCGGCAACACCGGGACGCTCTGCGCCGGCCGCGTGAACCACCACCAGGCCAGCAGGTTGAGCAGCACCAGCCCGACGAGCACGCCGACCCGCTTGGGCGACTGCTGCGACGCGGCCGTGACTTCGACGCCGGCCCCGGCCTGTGCGTCGCCACTCGCGGCTGCCCCGGCCGCGCCAACCGGCGCCTGCACGACGGTCACGGCATCCGCGCTGGCCGCCGTGGCAGCCATGGCTGCCGCGTCCTTGTCGTCCGGTTCGCTGGGATCGATATCGGTGCGCACGGGGCTGCGCGCGGCGCTGCTGTCGAGCGCAGCCACGCCAGGCATGGTCTTGTCGGCAGCGGTGCGGCCAGGCAGCGTGATGCGGCCTTCGAAAACGTCGCGCAGCATGTGCACGCTCTGCGGTCGCTCGGGCGGCTTCAACGCCAGCATCCAGTCGATCGCGGCCAGGAAACCCGGCGAGCAACCGCGCGGCCGCAACTCGGCCAGGCGCGGCTGGTCGTCGTGCAGCGCGCGCGAGGCGGCCGCCACCGGCTCCTGCCCGGTGAGCAGGAAGTACAGCGTGCCGCCCAGCGCGTACAGGTCGGTCCAGGGGCCCTGGCGCATCGCGTTGGCGTCGGCATATTGCTCCAGCGGCGCATAGTGCGGCTTCATGATCGAGGTCAGGGCCTGGGTGCGGTCGCTGAGCACGCGGCGCGCGGCGCCGAAGTCCAGCAGCACCGGCAGGCCGTCGTCGCCGAGCAGGATGTTGTCGGGCGCGATGTCGCGGTGATAGACCCCCTCGCGGTGCAGGGTCTCCAATGCCGACAGCAGGGCATCGAGCACGCGTCGGCAAGCCACCTCGCCCGGCGGCACGACCATGCCCTGGCGCACCTGGCGCAGGGTGCGCCCCTGGTAGTAGGGCATGACCATGTAGGCCGTGCCGTTGTCTTCCCAGAAGCGATAGACCTTGACCAGCGACGGATGGTCGAAACGCGCCAGCAGCCGGGCTTCGTTGATGAACGAGCGCAGGCCCAGCGCAAAGGTATCGGCCGTCGATGACGAACGTACCGAAACCTGCAGGCCCGTGCCGCGGCCGGCCAGGGTGCCGGGCATATATTCCTTCAGCGCGACCTCGCGTTCGAGGGCGTGGTCCCAGGCCAGATAGACGATGCCGAAGCCGCCGCTGCCGAGCAGGCGCCGAATTTCGAACTCGGCCACCCGCGTGCCCGCAGGCAAAGCCGCGGGGGCATCGACAGACATGGGCGGCGCGGCCTCGGACATTGCGCCAAGCTTACTTGACGGGTACCGCGGCACCCCTGCCGCGGCAGCGCTTGCTGCGTCATACGGCACGACCCATTCGCAAGCACATGTTGCCAACGGACTGTCGCGGGCCCATGCCCGGGCTTGGGCCGCCCCTAGAATTGGCTCGCCCCATCAAAGCGCGAGCCATGAATCGATTGCGTCGTCAACTTGTGTTCGCTGCACCGCTGGCCGGTCTGAGCGCCCCCGCCGCAGCACTCGCCACCCCGACCGGCCCGGTCGTGCTGACCGTCAGCGCTGGGCTGGCGCTGGCCCACCGCGGCGGCCGGGCCGATTTCGACATGGCCATGCTCGAACGCCTGCCCCAGCGCAGCATCCGCGCAGAAACGCCCTGGTACAAGGACGCGCGCAGGTTCAGCGGCCCGCTGCTGCGCGATGTGCTGGCAATGGCAGGCGGCAAGGGCAGTGGCTTGCGCCTGGTCGCGCTGAACGACTATCGCATCGAGATGCCGCAGGACGACCCGCAACGCTACGACGTGATCCTGGCCGTGCAGCTCGACGGCAAGGCCATGAGCGTGCGCGAGAAGGGCCCGGTGTTCGTGATGTACCCGTTCGACTCGCAGCCGCAGTTGCGCAATGCGCTGTACTTCATCCGCTGCGTCTGGCAGCTGCGCTCGATCGAGCTGGTATGAACGCAGCCGACAGCAGGCTCACGGTCGGGCTGCTACGCCTGCGGGTTCTGCTGGCCAGCACCACCGTGCTGCTGGCCCTGGCGCTGGCCGCCGCCGCCTGGGTCCAGGTGAGCCAGTACCGCCTGCTCGACCGCGCAGCGCAGAACCAGGACGACTACCTGCAGGTCGGCCTGCACCAGTTGCAGGCCGAGTTCCTGCGGCTGCGCTCGGCCTTGCAACACGCGGCCAGCACCGACACGGGTGGGCGCGAGGCGCTGCAGTTGCGCTACGACATCTTCGTCAGCCGGATCGATCTGCTCGACGCACTGCGCACCGGGCACACCTTGCCGCAAAGCCATGAGTTCCAGGACGTGGCGGCCCGAACTCGGGCCTTCGTCGAGCGCGCCGACCGCCTGCTCGGTCCGGCGCCGACCGAAACCTTGAACGGCCCGGCATTGAAGGCCCTCGATGCCGACTTGGCGACCCTCGACGCACCGATCCACGGCCTGGTGTTGAAAGGCACCCACAACGTCGCCACACAGGCGACGCTGCGCAACGCGACCATCGGCAAATACAACCGCGTCGGCCTCGCGCTGACCGCTTTGCTCACCATCACGACCTTCGGGTTTGCCCTGCTGGCCTTGGGCCAGTTGCGCCGTCTCGACGAGCGGCGCCTTTCGCTCGAGCGCCTGGCTGGCGCGCTGCGCCAGGCACAGCACGAGGCCGAAGCGGCCAACCGCGCCAAAAGCGTTTTCCTGGCCAACATGAGCCACGAGATCCGTACGCCGTTCCAGGGCTTGCTGGGCATGCTGGAATTGCTCGACGCGGGCGCACTCGCCGCGTCGCAGCGCACTCAGCTGCACGTCGCGCGCGACTCGGCCAAGCACCTGCTGGCGATCATGAACGACCTGCTCGACCTGTCCAAGCTCGAAGCCGGTACGCTCAACGTCGGCAGCGAGACGGTCGGCCTGCACGCCCTGGCCGGCGATGTGCAGCGTCTGATGCAGGGGCAGGCCGTCGCCAAGGGCTTGGTGCTGCAAGCCAGCGTCGATCCCGACCTGCCCGCGCAGGTGCTGCTCGACGCCACCCGCGTGCGCCAGGTGCTCTACAACCTGCTCAGCAACGCCATCAAGTTCACCGACCACGGCAGCATCACGCTGGACGTGCATCGCAGCGGCAGCGAGATCGTGGTCGCGGTCATCGACAGCGGCATCGGCATCCAGCCGGCAACCCTGCCGCGACTGTTCAAGCGCTTCGGTCAGGGTGACGATTCGCGCTTGCGCCGCCACGGCGGTACCGGCCTGGGCCTCGAGATCTCGCGCAACCTGGCGCGCCTGATGGGCGGTGACCTGACGGTGCAGAGCACACCCGGTCAGGGCAGCCGATTCGAGATGCGGCTGCCGCTGCGTGCGGCCGATCCTTTGCAGGATGCGCCGGCACCGGCAGCCGTGCGGGCCGAGGCGCCGCGGCGCCCGCTGCGTGTGCTTGCCGCCGAAGACAACGCGGTCAACCGCGAGGTGCTGGCGGCGATGATCGGAATCGACGGTCACCAGGTCAGCTTCGCCGCCAACGGCCTGCAGGCGGTGCACGCCGTGAGTTCGCAGCCCTTCGACCTGGTGTTGATGGATCTGCACATGCCCGAGCTCGACGGCATCGGCGCCACGCACGCGATTCGCGCACTCGCCGGCCCGGCCGCCCGGGTACCGATCGTGGCCCTGACCGCCGACGCCTTCGCCGAAACACGGGCCCGCTGTCTGGACGCCGGCATGGACGAGTTCCTGAGCAAGCCGGTGGGCTTGGCCGAATTGACGGAATTGTTGGCACGCCATGCCGCGGTCGCGACGTAGCCGGCCGGTTTTGGCTCAAGCCGGCCGCGCGAGCTGCCGATAGGGCTCGGTTGACCCGGGCATTGGCCGCTGGGCGTGGCCAACACACCCGCAAACGGGCTTGACAGGCGGCTAAAGTTTCTTCAGGGCCCCTCCGATAACCCGGGCAACGGAATCGAGCAATCGGATTCCGGGGTCCGGAGTAAGCGGCCGATGTTTTCGTAGAGGGCACAACCAACCCCGCCCCTCCAACGAGATCTGAGGATGACTCACGCCGGGCGCAGCCAGCCTCAGCTGGCACGGCAATGCCGGCGTCTGCCGGGAGTTATCAACCTTTAGGAGAGCCATCATGGCACTGTCAGTCAACAGCAATATCGTGTCCCTCAACGCCCAGCGCAACCTGGGCACGTCGCAGTCCTCACTGGCGACGTCGATGCAGCGCCTGTCGTCGGGCCTGCGCGTCAACAGCGCCAAGGACGATGCCGCCGGCCTGGCCATTGCCGAGCGCATGAACGCTTCGGTGCGCGGCCTGAACGTCGCGGCGCGCAATGCCAACGACGGCATTTCGCTGGCGCAGACCGCCGAGGGCGCGCTGGGCAAGGTCGGCGACATGCTGCAGCGCATGCGCGAACTGGCGGTGCAGTCGGCCAACGCCACCAACAGCGCCGACGACCGCAAGGCCCTGCAGTCCGAAGTCACGCAACTGCGCGACGAAATCGACCGCATCGCCAAGAGTGCCAACTTCAACGGCAAGAAGCTGCTCGACGGTTCGTTCACGGCCGCCACTTTCCAGATCGGCGCCGGCTCGGGCGAGAACATCACGGTCGGCGCACTGGCCGACTCCCGCACGTCGGGTCTGTCCAAGATTGCCTATGCGGCGGTCACGGTGGCTTCGTTCAACGCCAATACGGTGATCACCGCGGCCGCCACGGCCATCGCCGACGGCACGCTGGACATCACGGTCGGCGGCGTGACCACCGAGCTCGGCGCCATCGGCGTGGCGGCGTCGGGCACCGAACGCCTGGGCCAGGTGGTCGAGGCCATCAACCGCAAGACCAGCGACACCGGCGTGTCGGCCTACCTGGTGGACGGCGGTGGCGGCGCATTCACGGTCGAGATCCTGTCGTCCAAGACCGACGCCGCCGGCGTGGCGCTGGTGCCGACCTTCTCGGCCGGCTTCACCGCGATCGACACCGGCTTTGCCCCTCCGACGCTGGTGGCCGCCACCGCGGCCCAGGGCAAGGGCATCGACGCAATCGACATCACGACCGACAAGAACGCCTGGATCGCGATCAAGAAGCTCGACAGCGCGCTGGACCAGGTCAACAGCTCGCGCGGCACCCTGGGCGCGGTGCAGAGCCGCTTCGAGAACGCCGTGGCCGCGATCCAGATCCAGGCCGAGAACACCGCGGCAGCCCGCGGCCGGATCATGGACGCCGACTTCGCGACCGAAACCGCCAACCTGTCGCGGGCGCAGATCCTGCAACAGGCCGGCACGGCGATGGTGGCGCAGGCCAACCAGCTGCCGCAGCAAGTGCTGTCGCTGCTTCGCTGACCGGCGCCGATCGGCCCGCGGGCGCACCGCCGCCCGCCTTTTTCCACCACAGGCCCCGTCCTTTGCAGGACGGGGCCTGCTTTCGTCCGACGCCGAGATGGGCCGCAAACGACTCACTTTTCGGCGCATTGCGCGTGTTGACCTCGGCCAAGAATCGCGGCACCGACAGCCCCGGCGGCCTTTCGCCGGCCATCTTTGAATCCGCAATGGAGAGCCGCGATGCCCCAAACCATCAACACCAACGTCGTTTCGCTCAACGCGCAACGCAACCTGAACATGAGCCAGTCTTCGCTGGCCACTTCGATGCAGCGCCTGTCGTCGGGCCTGCGCGTCAACAGCGCCAAGGACGATGCCGCCGGCCTGGCCATCGCCGAGCGCATGAATACGCAGGTGCGCGGCCTGAACGTCGCGGCGCGCAATGCCAACGACGGTATCTCGCTGGCGCAAACCGCCGAGGGCGCGCTAGGCAAGGTCGGCGATATGCTGCAACGCATGCGCGAACTGGCGGTGCAGGCGGCCAACGCCACCAACAGCACCGACGACCGCAAGGCCCTGCAGGCCGAAGTAGCGCAGTTGCGCGACGAGGTCGATCGCGTGGCCAAGGGCGCCAGCTTCAATGGCAAGAAGCTGCTCGACGGCTCGTTCACCGCCGCCACCTTCCAGATCGGCGCCAACTCGGGCGACAGCATCACGGTCGGCTCGCTGACCGACACCCGCGCATCGCAGTTGTCCAGCGTCGCCTACTCGGCCGTCACCGTGGCCGGCATCGACCTGGACAGCGCCACACCGACCATCACCACGCTGACGACAATCGCCGACGGCACGCTGGATATCGCCGTCAACGGCGTGACCTACGAGCTCGGCACCGTCGCCGCGGCCGACAGCCCGCGCCAGCGCATGGGCCAGGTCGCCGAAGCCATCAACCGCAAGACCTCGGACTCCGGCGTCTCGGCCTTCGTGATCGACAAGGGCAACGGCACGGTCGATATCGCCCTGCTGTCGGCCAAGGTCAACCCGGCGACGGGCGTGGCCTACCTGCCGACTTTCGGCGCCGGCTTCACAGCCGCCAGCACCGGCATCGCGCCACCGACCTTTGTCGTCAACACCGCCGCCCAGGGCGTCGGCATCGAGACCCTGAACGTCGAGACCGACAAGGACGCCTGGATCGCGATCAAGAAACTCGACAGCGCCCTGGACCAGGTCAACCACTCGCGCGGCACCCTGGGCGCGGTGCAGAGCCGCTTCGAGAACACCGTCGCCAACATCCAGATCCAGGCCGAGAACCTGTCCGCCGCACGCGGGCGCATCATGGACGCCGACTTCGCGATGGAAACCGCCAACCTGTCGCGAGCGCAGATCCTGCAGCAGGCCGGCACCGCGATGGTGGCGCAGGCCAACCAGTTGCCGCAACAGGTGCTGGCACTGCTGCGCACCTGAAACAAAGCGAAGACCGGCTCAAGTCAGCGCGTGTCCGGTCGATAACGTCGCTGAACGGAACGCCATCGCATGCCCATCTCCTCGCCCGGTATCGGCAGCGGCCTCGATGTCAACAGCATCGTGTCGCAACTGGTCGAGCTCGAACGGCGCCCGATCGCGATCCTGCAGACGCAAAAGACCAGGCTCAATACGCAGTTGTCGTCGATCGGCCTGGTGCAGAGCTACATGGCCAATCTGCAGTCGGTGGCGGCACAGCTCGGCAAGGCCGACTTCTGGACCAAGAGCGTCGCCAGCAGCAGCGATTCGACCGCCGTGGCCGCGACGGCGCTGGCCTCGGCCGTGCCCGCCAGCTACAGCATCGAGGTGCTGAGCCTGGCATCGGCGCAGTCGCTCTCGACCGCCGCCGGCGCCATCACCGATGCCAGCAATATGGGAGCCGGCACGCTGACCGTGACCCGCGGCGCGACCGCGATACCGATCACCATCGCTGACGGCACGAGCCTGGCCGCAGTGCGCGACCAGATCAACGCGGCCAAGGCCGGGGTCAGCGCAGTCATCATCCAGGACGGCACCGGCCCGCGCCTGGTCTTGACCGGCTCCGACACCGGCACGGCCAATGCCGTCAGCATCGCCGTCACCGGCGCCAGCGGTCAGTTGACGGCGCTGTCCTACCCCGCCGGCATGACGCAAGACCGCCCGGCGGCCAACGCAAGCCTCAAGATCAACGGCCTGCTGATCGGTTCGGCCAAGAACAACCTGTCCGGCGTGGTCGATGGTCTGAACCTGACACTGGCCAAGGTCACAGCCAGCCCGGTCCAGGTGACGGTGGGCCACGACAGCGCCACGATGAAGAAGGGCATCACCGATTTCGTCAGCGCCTACAACGAGATCAGCCGCTACCTTTCGACCCAGACCAAGTATGACGAGGCCTCCAAGGTCGCCGGCGCCTTGCAAGGCGACCGCAGCGCGGTCGGTTTGCTGAACCGGCTGCGCAGCACGCTGCAGCAGACCTCCACCGCCTCGACGGTCTTCACGCGCCTGAGCGACCTGGGCCTGGAATTGCAGCGCGACGGCTCGATCAAGGTCAACGACAGCAAGCTCGACGCGGCCCTGGCCGATCCGGCCGAGATGGCGCGCGCGTTCAGCACCCTGCAGACCGGCTTTGGCCAGCGCTTCAAGGCGCTCAGCGACAGCGTGCTCGGTACCGAGGGCCTGCTGACCACCCGCACCAATGGCCTGCGCGATTCGATCTCACGCAACGACAAGGACCAGAAACGCCTCGAGGACCGCGTCGCCCGCGTGCAGGAACGTCTGACGCGCCAGTACTCGGCCCTGGACAACAACCTGAACCAGATCAACGGCCTGGGCAGCTTCGTGCAGCAGCAGATCACCAACTGGAACAAGAGCGACAACAGGCTTTGAACGAGATGGCGCACACCGACGGCCTGCGCCACGCGCAGGCCGTTTTTCATCGCATCGGCCCGCGTCACAGGCCTCAAGCCAGGCCCCGGTCGAACCGATAAGGTCTGTATCCGCAGCCCACCGTCGATCGCAACCCGCCATGCACGCTCTCCGCTTTACCGCCGCGCCCTTCAGCCGCAACCCCACCCTGCCCCAAACCAGCCTGTACGCCCGCGTCGGCGTCGAAACCGGGGTCTCGGGCGCCTCGCCGCACCAGCTCGTGTCGATGCTCTTCGCCGGCTTCGTCGATGCGATGGCCCAGGCCAAGGGCGCGCTGCAAGGCGGCCAGGTCGAGGCCAAAGGCATCGCCATCGGCCGCGCAGCACGGATCGTCGACGAAGGCCTGAAGGCCAGCCTGGACCTGAGCGGCGGCGGCGCCCTGGCCGCCGACCTGGCCGAGCTGTACGCCTACGTCACGCTGCGCCTGACGCACGCCAACCTGCACAACGACGCCTGCGCGCTCGACGAGTGCCTGGCCCTGATCCAACCGCTGCGCGAGGCCTGGGCAGCAATCGCCCCGCAGGTCGCTGCGCCCCAGGCCTGAAGCCGCTGAATCTCGAAGGTGCACCGATGAACACCCAACTGCTCGGCTATTACGAAGCGCTGGAAAAAGCCAGCACCGACATGCTCAGCGCCGCCCGCGAGGCCGACTGGGACCAGGTCGTCAAACTCGAAGGCGCCTGCGTGCTGTTGATCGCGCAGCTCAAACACGCGGCCGGCGAGCAGACCCTGGTTGCCGACGAGGCCCGGTTGAAGACGTGCATCATGCAGCGCATCCTGGTCAACGACGCCGAAATCCGCAGCCTGGCCGAGCCCTGGCTCGAAGACCTCGACCGCATGCTCGCCGGCAAGAACCGCACGCTCCATTAGCGCCCGACGATGCCGCCAAGCTTTCAGGACACCCAGCCCGCGGCCTTGCACCAGCTGAGCGGGAACGCGCAAGACGAGTTTCGCGTCGGCAACCCGACCGAGCTGCTGGCGCTGCTGCGGCAACTGGTCGACGCCGGCGTGCGGGTACACCTGTCGGCGCCCGGCGGCAGCGCCTACACCACGACGCTATGGACGGTCGATGCCCACCAGCGCCGCCTGTCTCTGTCTGCCGATGCGGTCCAGCCGGCCGTGCGCACGCTGATCGACGCCGGCGAAGCCACCGCAGTGGCCTACCTGGACAGCGTCAAGCTGCAATTCGACCTGCGCAACCTGGTGCTGGTGCATGGCGCCAACGCCAGCGCCATCCAGGCCGAGCTGCCCGAGGTACTGTGGCGCTTCCAGCGCCGCGCGAGTTTTCGCGTGCGCACGCCGGCCAGCGCGGCGCCCACGGCCAGGCTGCGCCACCCGTCCCTGCCCGAGAGGCTGTTGGCGCTGCGGGTGCTCGACGTCAGTGTCGGAGGCTGCGCGCTGGCGTTGCCGGCGAATGTGCCCGCACTGGCCGCCGGCATACAGATTGACGGCGCACGCATCGAGCTCGATGGCGACACGCGCTTCGACACCACGCTGACGCTGCAGCATGTGAGCAGCGGTATGGGGTCGTCGCCTATCGGCCAACGCCTGGGCTGCGCCTTCGGCAAGCTCGATGGCGGCGCACAACGTGCGTTGCAGCGCTATATCGACCAAACGCAAAAACGCCAGCGTCTGTTTTCACTGTAGGTCGGCGTGGTCGGCGACCCGGGCGGCGCTCGAATCGGCCCAGAGCGGCCCGAGAACGGCCACCCGATCAAACGCTGCGCAGCGCGCCCGGTTCGGTCAGTCGGATGGGCCGGTGCATCGACACATTGTCGGCCCAGCGGTCGGTGCCCAGGCGTTGCGGCAGGCTGCCCAGTGCCAGCACAATTTGGGCGCGCGAGGCCAGTACCGGCACCAGCTTCAAGCCGGCCAAGGCGTGCAAGGATTGCAGTCGCGGCACGCGCGCCAGGTCGTCGATGGCGACGATCAGGCGTTCGCCGTCTTGGTGCAAAGGAAAGGCGTTGTGCTCGACCATCGAGCGCTGCGGCAGCTTGCGCGCCGCCTGCACATCGATCGGGAAGCGCGACAAGTCAATCATCGGGTAGCCCATCTTGTGGGCCAGCGCCGTCTTCAGATCGGCCCGGTCGAGCAAGCCGGCGGCCACCAGTTTCTCGCCCAAGGGGCGCTCTCGCTGGCTGGACAGTTCGCCGACGGCACGCTCGAGCACACCCCGGGTCACGAAGCCCAGATCGACCAGCGCGTCGCCCAGCGGCTTGATCGGCGCGGTTTGCTGTGCGTCGAGTGCCGCGAACAGCTGCGCCGGCGTGGCGATCCAGCGCTCGGTCGCCTGCTCCTCGGCCGACTTGCCGAATTCGACCGCCACGCAAGCCGCCTGCGGCACGAACACACGCAACACGGCGGCACCATCGTCGAGCGGTGCAAACAAAAAGATACCGCCGCGGGTCTGCACGTGGCCCATCGTGCGGCCGCTCAGTTCGCTGCCTCCCGTCAACTCGATGTGGTAGCTGCGCTCTTGCACCGCAGTGGGCACGCGCTCGACCGGCCCATGGGTGCCGCGGTCCGCGAGTGGCCAGGGCGTGGTCAAGGTCAAGCGTCGAAATTTGGCGAACGGCATGCTGAGCGCATCGCCGCCAGTGCCGAGGCAAAAGCGCAGCACGCCGGCATCGGCGTCGAAATGCACCAGCTGGCCTTCCACCGCGGAGCCACTGGGCGTCTCGAGACGACACGGCTGCGTGCCACCGTCCAGCGGCGCCATGATGTGCTGGCGCGCGAACGGTGGTTGCGGCCACTCCCACGCAGCGGCGGCATCCAGCATCAGGGCCGGAAACGGCGTGTCGAGGGTCGGCATGACAGGCATGGGTTTGCGTTGCGCTCGAACTTGTTTTCGACCGAAGCGGCCGTGGCTGGATGGTCGAAAATCGTAGCCGAAGCCCGCCGATCGCTGCGTGAATTGCGACCGCGCGCTCTGGCGCGTCGCACTCGAACGCCCATCTGCGGGGGTCGGGTTTTACGCGGTTCAAACCGCGCTGCACGGTCAGCGCACCGCCCCCATCAGCCCCTGCGGCAGCGCCGTCACGATGGCCGGGAACAGCGTGATCAGGGCCACCCCGAGCGCCAGGCAAAAGAAGAACGGCAGCGCGGCGCGCGCGATCCAGCCGAGCTCGCGGCCGGTCATGCCCTGCAGCACGAACAGGTTGAAGCCCACCGGCGGCGTGATCTGCGCCATTTCGACAACGAGGACGACGAAGATGCCGAACCACAGCGGGTCGATGCCGGCCTTGACCACCGTGGGCAGGATCACCCCCATGGTCAGCACGACCATCGAAATGCCGTCGAGAAAACAGCCGAGCACGATATAGAACAGCATCAGTGCCAGCAGCAGTTGCCACTGCGACAGGCCCAGCCTGGCGATCCATTCGGCCAGGTGGCGCGGCAGGCCGATATAGCCCATGCTGAGGGTCAGGAAGGCAGCCCCGGCCAGGATCAGCGCGATCATGCAATACAGCCGCGTGCCGCTGAGCAGCGAGGCCTTGAACGTGCTCCAGTCGAGCGAGCCCTGCACGCCGGAAATCAGCAGCGCGCCGACCACACCGATGGCTGCCGCCTCGGTCGCCGTGGCGATGCCGGCATAGATCGAGCCGAGCACGGCCGAGATCAGCAGCACGACCGGGATCAGGTACCGCGACTCGTGCAGCTTTTGCGCCAAGCTCATCGAACGGTCGGCCGCCGGAACCTGGCCCGGATGGGCCAGTGCCCACCAGGCCAGGTAGCCCGAAAACAGCCCCGCCAGCATCGCGCCAGGCAGAATGCCGGCCATGAACAATTGCGCGATCGAGACCTCGGCCGCAACGCCATAGACGATCATGATGATCGACGGCGGAATCAACAGACCCAGCGTGCCGGCGCCGGCCAAGGAGCCGATCGAAATGGCGTCGGGATAACCGCGCTGCGACAACTCGGGCAGGCTCATCTTGCCGATGGTGGCGCAGGTGGCGGCGCTCGATCCCGAGACCGCGGCGAAGATCGCGCAGCCGACCACATTGGTGTGCAAAAGGCGCCCGGGCAGCGCCTGCAGCCACGGCGCCAGGCCGCGGAACATGTCGCTCGACAGACGCGTGCGAAAGAGGATTTCGCCCATCCAGATGAACAGCGGCAGCGCCGTCAGGGTCCAGCTCGACGCCGAACCCCAGATCGTGACGGCCATCGCGTCGCCGGCCGGGCGCGCGGCAAACAGCTGCATGCCGATCCAGGCCACCCCGGCCAGGGCCAGGCCGATCCAGACGCCACTGCCGAGGATCGCGAACAGCGCCAGGATCAGCAGTGTGGTGATGGCGATGTCGTTCATCGGTTCACTCGTTGCGCAGAGCTTCGCTGCCGGCAGTGGCGGCGCGCCGGCCGCGCCATTCGAGCACCAGTTCATCGACGAAGGCGATGGCCAGGATCGTCGTGCCCAAGGCCATGCCCAGCTGCGGCAGCCACAGCGGCGTCGCGTCGTTGCCGGTCGAGACATCGTTGAACAGGTGCGACTGCCACGCCAGGCGCAGGCTGTAATACGCCACCAGCGCAGACAGCAGCGACGCCGCCAGCAGGGCCCAGACCTCGAACGCATGGCGCGCACGCGGCGAGAGCGCCTGCAAGAGCAGCGTGACGCGGATGTGCTCGCCGCGCTTGAGGGTCTGCGCCAGCGCAAGAAAGCCTGCGGCGGCCATCATGTAGCCGGCGTAGGCGTCGGTGCCGCGGATGTGAAAGCCCAACTGGCGGCCGAGGATCGACGCCAGCACCGCGGCCAGCAGCGCCACCATGAACAGCGCCGCCAACGCCGCGGCGCCGTCGTACAGGGCGTCGAGCGCGCGGCGCATCGGTAGGCGACTACTTGCGGAAGGCGTCGACCAGGGCTTTGCCGTCGGGACCGGCTTTGTCCAGCCACTCGGTCAGCATCGTGTCGCCGACCTTCTTCATGTCGGACTTCAGTTGCGCGCTCGGTGCGACGATATTCATGCCATTGGCTTTCAATTTGTCGAGCGTTTCCGTATTCACGCGCTTGCTGGCGGCCCAGCCGCGGATCTCGGCGTCGGCGCCGGCTTTTTGCAGCGCCGCCTTGATCGGTGCATCGAGGGCGTCGTAGGCCGCCTTGTTGACGATGACCGCATTCTTCGGCAGCCAGGCCTGGGTGTCGTACCAGTATTTCAGGTGCTCGTAGGTCTTGGTGTCGAAGCCGGTCGAGCCGCTGCTCATGTAGCTCTCGACGACGCCGGTGGCCATGGCCTGCGACAACTCGGCAGCCTGCACCGTGACCGGCTGCGCGCCCACCAGTTCGGCAATGCGCGCCGTGGCCGGGCTGTAGGCGCGCCACTTCGAGCCCTTGAGGTCGGCCGCCGCCGCGATCGGTTTCTTGGTGTAGATACCCTGCGGTGGCCAGGCCACCGCGTACAGCAGCAGCATGCCCTGCTCGCCGAGCTTCTTCTCGAGCAAGGGGCGTTGGGCCCTGTACAGCTTCATCGACTCGTCGTAGCTGTCGGCCAGAAACGGCAGACCATCGGCACCGAAGATCTGCCACTCGTTCTGGTAGTTCACCAGCAGGATCTCGCCGGCCTGTGCCTGCCCGCCCTGCACCGCGCGCTTGATCTCGGGCGCCTTGAACAACGAGGCGTTGGCATGCACGGTGATCTTCAATTTTCCGGCCGTGGCCTTATCGACATCGGCGGCAAAGGCGGCCAGGTTCTCGCTGTGGAAATTGGTGACCGGGTAAGCGCTGGCCAGATCCCATTTGGTCTGGGCGGCGGCGCCGAGCGAGAGGCTCGCGGCGGCGGCGAGAACGAAGGATCGAAGCAGGGTCATGGTCGGCACTCCTGGAGGTGGAACTTGGCGGCGGGATCAGCGCAATCGGAACAAGGCAGCTTGCAGTCTAGGAAGTATTCAGATAAAACGTCAATGTTTTTTCAACGTCTTCTTGACGATTAAGGGTAATTCCCATGCCCCGCAAAGCCACCGGCATTGTCTCGTCCTCGCACCTGGTCTCGCCGCGCAGCGCGGAGTTGAGCGAATTCGAGTTCGGCCTGATCGTGGCCTGGAATGCCTTCTCGCGCTGGGCCGTGCGTTGCATGGCGGCCACCGGCATGGCTGAACTGACGATCACCGATGTGCTGCTGCTGCACCACGTGAACCACCGCGCCCGCAACAAGAAGCTGGCCGATATCTGCTTCGTGCTGAACTACGAAGATACCCATGTCGTCGCCTACTCCCTGAAGAAGCTGGTGGCGGCCAGGCTGGTCGCCACCGAGAAGGTCGGCAAGGAAGTTCTCTACAGCCCCACCAAGGCCGGCGAGGCCGCCGTGATGGCCTACCGCAAGGTGCGCGAGCAATGCCTGGTGCAGAGCCTGGATACCGAGCTGAATGCGCCGATCGGCGAACTCGCGCGCCTGTTGCGCACGATGAGCGGCATGTACGACCAGGCCGCGCGCGCGGCGAGTTCGCTGTGAGGGTGCGATGAGCACGCCCCGGCGCTGGCAATTCTGGATCGACCGCGGCGGCACCTTCACCGATATCGTCGGGCGCGCACCGGATGCGTCGCTGCGCACACTCAAGCTGCTGAGCGAAAACCCCGAGCATTACGCCGATGCCGCCGTGGAAGGCATCCGCCGCCTGCTCGGCCTGCCGGCCGGCGCGCCGATCGCGGCGGCGCAGGTCGAGTGCGTGAAGATGGGCACCACCGTCGCCACCAATGCGCTGCTCGAGCGCAAGGGCGACCGCACCCTGCTCGTCACCACGCGCGGCTTTCGCGATGCGTTGCGCATCGCCTACCAGGCGCGGCCGAAATTGTTCGAGCGGCAGATCGTGCTGCCCGAGATGCTGTACGAGCGCGTGGTCGAGGCGCAGGAGCGCGTCAGCGCGCACGGCGCAGTGCTGCAGGTGCTGGACGAAGCCGCCTTGCGGCCCGCGCTGCAAGCCGCCTTCGACGCCGGCATCCGCGCCTGCGCCATCGTTTTCATGCACGGCTACCGCTACAGCGCGCACGAAGCCGCGGCCGCGCAGCTGGCGCGCGCGGTCGGCTACACCCAGGTCAGCGCCTCGCATGAGGTGAGCCCGCTGATGAAGCTGGTGGCGCGCGGCGATACCACCGTGGTCGATGCCTATCTGTCGCCGATCCTGCGCCGCTATGTCGATAGCGTGGCCGGCCAGATGCCGGGTGTGCGCCTGTATTTCATGCAGTCCAGCGGGGGGCTCACCGAAGCCCATCGCTTCCAGGGCAAGGATGCGATCCTCTCCGGCCCGGCCGGCGGCATCGTCGGCATGGTGCGCACCGCCGTCGCCGCCGGGCACGACAAGGTGATCGGCTTCGATATGGGCGGCACCTCGACCGATGTCTCGCATTACGCCGGCGAATTCGAGCGCGCCTTCGAGACCCAGGTGGCCGGGGTGCGCATGCGCGCGCCGATGATGAGCATCCACACTGTCGCCGCGGGCGGCGGCTCGCTGTTGCGCTTCGACGGCGCGCGCCTGCGCGTGGGGCCCGAAAGCGCGGGCGCCAACCCGGGGCCGGCGAGCTACCGGCGCGGCGGGCCGCTGGCCACCACCGATGCGAATGTGCTGCTGGGGAAAATCCAGCCGGACTATTTCCCGCAGGTCTTCGGCCCCCGGGGCGATGCAGCGCTCGACCGCGAAGCGGTGGCGCGGCAGTTCGGCCAACTCGCCGAAAGTGTGCGCAGCGCCACCGGCCGCGAGGCCACGCCCGAGTCGCTCGCCGAGGGTTTCCTGCAAATCGCCATCCAGAATATGGCCAATGCGATCAAGCGCATCTCGGTCGCGCGCGGCTACGACGTGACGCAATACACCCTGCAATGCTTCGGCGGCGCGGGGGGGCAACATGCCTGCGGCGTGGCCGATGCGCTGGGGATGAGCCGCATCTTCATGCACCCGCTGGCGGGCGTGCTCTCGGCCTACGGCATGGGCCTGGCCGACCAGATCGCCATGCGCGAGGCCTCGATCGAGGCGCCGCTCGATGCCGCCGGCCTCGGCGCCGCCGCGGCGCGCCTGGCGCAACTCGGCGACACCGCGCGCGCCGAGGTCGCCAGCCAGGGCGTGGCCGCCGGAGCGATCGAACTGCGCCGCCATGTGCATCTGCGCTACCAGGGCACCGATACCGCGCTGGTGCTGCCGTTCGGCGATCTCGCCGCGATCCGCACCGCCTTCGAGGCCGGCTACCGCCAGCGCTTCGCCTTCCTGATGCCCGACCGCGGCCTGGTGATCGAAGCCGTTTCGGTCGAAGCCGTCGGTGCGGGCGAGCGCTTCGACGCGCCCCCTATTGGCGACGAGCCCGCGGCGTATGCGCCCCCACCCGACGCCCGCGTGCGCATGCACAGCGGAGCTTGGCTCGATGCGGGCCTCTTCGTGCGCGAAACGCTGCGCGCCGGCGCCACCATCGACGGCCCGGCGATCGTCGCCGAGAGAAATGCGACCACCGTGATCGAACCCGGCTGGCAAGCGTGCATCACGGCGGCGGGCCCGATCGAGCTGACGCGCATACAGGCGCGCGCCACGCAGCACGCCATCGGCACCGATGCCGACCCGGTGATGCTCGAAGTCTTCAACAACCTGTTCATGAATATCGCCGAGCAGATGGGCCTGCGCCTGCAGAACACCGCGCACTCGGTGAATATCAAGGAACGGCTGGATTTTTCCTGCGCCCTCTTCGATGCGCAAGGCAGCCTGATCGCCAATGCACCGCACATGCCGGTGCACCTGGGCTCGATGAGCGAATCGATCAAGACCGTGATCGAGCGCAACCCCTTGATGCGGCCGGGGGATGTCTATGTACTCAACGATCCGTACCACGGCGGCACGCATTTGCCGGATGTGACCGTCGTGACGCCGGTGTACCTGCAACACCCTCACCCCGACCCTCTCCCGCCAGCGGGAGAGGGTCGGGGTGAGGGCCGGCGCCAGCCGAGCTTCTTTGTGGCCAGCCGCGGCCACCATGCCGATATCGGCGGCATCACCCCCGGCTCGATGCCGCCCTTCAGCACGACCATCGACGAGGAAGGCGTGCTCTTCGACAACTTCCTGCTGGTGCGCGACGGCACGCTGCGCGAGGCCGAGTTGAGGACTCGGCTTTCGAGCGGAGCCTGGCCCGCGCGCAACCCCGACCAGACCATCGCCGACCTGCGTGCACAAATCGCCGCCAACGAAAAAGGCGTGCAGGAACTCCACGCGATGGTCGCGCAATTCGGCCAGGCCACCGTCGCGGCCTACATGACGCATGTGCAGAACAACGCCGAGGAATCGGTGCGCCGCGTCATCGGCGCCTTGAAAGACGGCACCTTCACGCTAGCGCTGGACAACGGCGCAGTGATCAATGTCCAGATCACGGTCAACGCCGCCGCGCGCGAAGCGACGATCGACTTCACCGGCACCAGTCCTCAATTGCCGAACAATTTCAACGCCCCCAAGGCAGTGACGATGGCCGCCGTGCTGTATGTCTTTCGCACCCTGGTCAACAACGACATCCCGCTCAATGCCGGCTGCCTGAAACCGCTGCGGGTGATCGTGCCCGAGGGCTGCATGCTGAACCCGCACCCGCCGGCCGCGGTCGTCGCGGGCAATGTCGAAACCAGCACCTGCGTCACCAATGCGCTCTACGGTGCGCTGGGCGTGATGGCCGCCGGCCAGTGCACGATGAACAATTTCACCTTCGGCAATGCGCGCCACCAGTATTACGAAACCATCTCCGGCGGCTCGGGCGCCGGCCCCGGTTTCAACGGCACCAGCGTCGTGCAGACGCACATGACCAATTCGCGCCTGACCGACCCCGAGGTGCTCGAATTCCGCTTCCCGGTGCGCCTGGAAAGCTATGCCATCCGCGAAGGCTCGGGCGGCAAGGGGCAATGGCGCGGCGGCGACGGCGGCGTGCGCCGCGTGCGCTTCCTGGAGCCGATGACCGCATCGATCCTCTCCAACGGCCGCCATGTGCCGGCCTTCGGCGGCAATGGCGGGCAGGCCGGCGCCTTGGGCATCAACCGCATCGAGCGCGCCGATGGCCGAATCGAAATCCTCGACCACATCGGCTCGGCCGAATTGCAGGCGGGAGACGTCTTCGTGATCGAAACGCCGGGCGGCGGCGGCTGGGGCGAAACGCCGCGCTGAGCTGCGCGTCCCGCGTCACTCACCGCCGTCGCGGTAGGCCCGCCAGCGCGGCAGCGCCTCGCGCAGCAGAGCCACCTGGCGCGTGAAATGCGGGCAGGCCTTGCATATTCTCAAGTGCAGTTGCACCGCCGTGCGCTCGATCACGCCCAGGCGACGATCTTCGCCGGCCAGCACCAACGCGGTCACTTCACGGCAATTACGGAACAGCTTGACGGTCATCAGGGCACCTTCGTGCTACGCACTGCGGTATTGGCTACGACATCACAAGCGCTTCGCGCAGTTGTGAGTCTGCGCCGCAACTTCGTTGTCGCCTTGGGAACGGCCCGGCGGATTCATACGGCGGCCTTTGCAGCGGCATTGCCGAACCAGCGCTCCTGCAGACAGACCTGCAACCGCAAGCGGGCTCGGTGCAGCAACACCCACAGGTTGGTCGCGGTAATCCCCAATTCCTTGCAGATTTCCAACGAATCGAGTTCGAGCCACTCGCGCATCATGAAAACCCGGCCCTGCACGCCGGGCAGCTTTTCGACGCAAACCTCGAGCACCTCGAAAAATTCACGCCGGCCGCAGGCGGCTTCGGGATCGCCCCAGGCGGCCGGCGCCGTACGCCAATGGCCCGATTCGTCGAACAACAGGCCGTCGATATCTTCGTCGTCGTCGGGCGTGGTGGCCGACACCTCGCGGCTGTGGCGGCGAACCTGATCGATCAGCTTGTGCTTCAGGATGCCGATCAGCCAGGTTTTCAGCTGCGACTTCCCGCCAAAGGCCTGTGGCTTGGCCAGCGCGACCAGCACGGTGTCCGACACCGCGTCCTCGGCCCAGGCCTGGTTGCGCAGCTGGGCCTGGGCAAAGCGCAGCAGTTGCGGGCGCAGGGCCTGCACGGCCTGGGCAAAATCGTTCATGGGCAGTTACCGTGGCAATGCGGCGCAGTGTAAGCATTCGGCGCCTGGCCGGCATCGGCTGGCGCCAAGCCCACGAGCGGGCGCTTCACGACCGCGGCGGCGGCGCAAAGAACCTGTCCAGTTCACACGGGCCCCGTTGTAAGGTGCGCCGGGGCCGGCCGACCGAAAAGCCGCAGCGAAGGAAACTCATCGTGTCGAAAAAGAAATTGTTGATCGTCGCTTTGCTGGTGGCCCTGGTGCTGGCATTTTTCGCCTTCGACCTCGGGCGCTTCCTGAGCCTGGACTACATCAAGTCGCGACAGGTCGAATTCACTGCACTGGCCAGCGAGAAGCCGCTGTCGATCGGTGGCGCATTCCTCGTGGTCTATGTGGCGGTGACCGCGTTGTCACTGCCGGGTGCCGCGATCATGACGCTGGCGGCGGGCGCGATCTTCGGCTTCGTCGCCGGCATCGTGATCGTCTCGTTTGCATCGAGCATCGGCGCCACCCTGGCCTTCCTGGCTTCGCGCTATGTGCTGCAAGGCAGCGTGCGGTCGCGCTTCGGGGCGCGGCTGGCCGATATCGACAAGGGTGTCGAAAAGGAAGGTGCGCTCTACCTGTTCACACTGCGCCTGGTGCCGCTGATCCCTTTCTTCGTCATCAACCTGGCGATGGGATTGACGAAGATGAAGGCCTGGACCTTCTACTGGGTCAGCCAGATCGGCATGCTGGCCGGCACCCTCGTTTATGTGAACGCCGGCACGCAACTGGCGAAGATCGACTCGCTGAAGGGCATCCTGTCGCCGGGGCTGGTCGGCTCGTTTGTGCTGCTCGGGCTGTTTCCGCTGATCACCAAGAAGATCGTCGATGCGGTCAAAGCGCGCCAGGTCTATGCGCGCTGGGCCGGCGTGAAGCCCAAGACCTTCGAACGCAACCTGGTCGTCATCGGGGCCGGCGCGGCAGGCCTCGTCACCTCGTATATCGCCGCGGCGGTGAAGGCCAAGGTGACCCTGGTCGAAGCACACAAGATGGGCGGCGACTGCCTGAACTACGGCTGCGTGCCGAGCAAGGCGCTGATCAAGACCGCCACGTTGGCCAGGCAGATCCGACACTCGAAGGATTACGGCATCGCTTCGGCAACCGCGGATATCAAGTTTGCCGACGTGATGGAGCGCGTGGCCGGCGTCGTGCGCGCGGTCGAGCCGCACGATTCTGTCGAACGCTACACCGCGCTCGGCGTCGATGTCGTCAGCGGCCATGCCCGGCTGGTCAACCCGTGGACGGTGGAGATCAAGAAGGCCGACGGCAGCACGCAAACGCTGACCACCAAGAGCATCGTGATCGCCACCGGCGCCGCGCCCTTCGTGCCGCCCCTGCCGGGCCTGGACGGCGTGGGCTACCTGACCAGCGATACGCTGTGGGGCCTGCGCGAATTGCCGCAGCGCCTGGTCGTGCTCGGCGGCGGGCCGATCGGCTGCGAGCTGGCGCAAAGCTTCGCACGGCTGGGCTCCAAGGTCACGCAGATCGAGATGCTGCCGCGCATCATGATCCGCGAGGACGAAGAGGTTTCGGCCTTCGCGCGCCAGGCGCTCGAGGCCGATGGCGTCGCCGTGCTCACCGGCCACAAGGCGCTGCGCTGCGAGACCACGGTCGAGGGAAAATTCATCGTCGTGGAAGCGGCGGGCGCCGAGAAACGGATCGGCTTCGATGCGCTGCTTTGCGCCGTCGGCCGCAGCGCGCGCCTGAAGGGTTTTGGCCTGGAAGAGCTCGGCATCCCGGTCCACCGCACGGTGCAGACCAACGAGTACCTGGAAACGATCTATCCCAATATCCTGGCTGCCGGCGACGTGGCCGGGCCGTTCCAGTTCACCCACACCGCTGCGCACCAGGCCTGGTATGCGGCGGTCAACGCCCTCTTCGGCACGTTCAAGAAATTCAAGGCGGATTACTCGGTGATCCCGTGGGCGACCTTCATCGACCCCGAGGTCGCGCGCGTCGGCCTGAACGAACAGGAGGCAAAGGAAAAAGGCATCGCCTGCGAAGTCACGAAATACGGCCTCGACGACCTCGACCGCGCCATCGCCGACTCGGCGGCGCATGGCTGGGTCAAAGTGCTGACGGTGCCGGGCAAGGACAAAATACTCGGCGTCACCATCGTCGGCGTCCATGCCGGCGACCTGCTGGCCGAATATGTGCTGGCGATGAAGCACGGCCTGGGCCTGAACAAGATCCTCGGCACCATCCACACCTACCCGACCCTGGCCGAGGCCAACAAGTACGCCGCGGGCGAATGGAAGCGCGCGCACCAGCCGGTAAAACTGCTCGAATGGGTGGCCAAGTTCCACGCCTGGCGCCGCACATGAAACACCTTCTCGCTTGTCTGCTGCTATTGAGCGGTTTTGCCCAGGCCCAGGCCCAGGCCCGGTTCGATCACGGCCACACCGGCTGGGACAGTCTGGTCGGGAAGCATGTGAAATGGCTGCCCGACCACAAACAAAGCCGCGTCGATTACGCCGCCTTCAAAGCCGACCGCGTCGAGTTGAAAAAGGTTCTCGATGCGATGAGCGCGGTGTCGAAAGCCGAGTTCGACCGATGGCCGCGCGAGCAGCGCATGGCCTTCCTCGTCAATGCCTACAACGCCTTCACGGTCGAGCTGATCCTGACCCGATATCCGAACCTGAAATCGATCAAAGACCTCGGCTCCTTCGTGCAATCGCCGTGGAAGAAAAAGTTCTTCACCCTGCTCGGCGAAGAGCGCCACCTCGACTGGATCGAGCACGAGCAATTGCGCCCGCTCTACGGCGATCCGCGCATTCACGCCGCCGTGAACTGCGCCTCGATCGGCTGCCCGGCGCTGCGCAACGAAGCCTTCACCGCCGCCAAACTCGAAGTCCAGCTCGAAGACGGTATGCAGCGCTTTTTGGCCGACCGCACGCGCAACCGCGTGCGCGCGGGCCAGCTCGAAGTCAACGCGATCTTCAAATGGTTCCGCGAAGATTTCGAGAACGGGCGCTTCGCAAGCGTCGAGGATGTTTTCGCCCGCTACGCCGTGCAATTGAGCGACAAGCCCGACGAACAGGCACGGCTGCGCGACAAGCGCTTGCCAGTGGCCTACCTCGACTACGACTGGGCGCTCAACGCCGTGGGTCGATGAGCGGCCCGCACGCTTCGCGCGCATGAAGCGCCTGCTCCTGCTCGGCGCCGGCCATGCCCAGCTGTCGGTGCTGGCGGCCTTGGCGCGCCAGCGCGTGCCGGGCGCCGAAGTCGTGCTGGTATCGGCCGCCGAGCGCCAGCTCTATTCGGGCATGGTGCCGGGCCTGGTCGCCGGGCGCTTCAGCGAAGCTGAGTGCTCGATTGCGCTGGCGCCGCTGGCGGCGACTGCCGGGGCGCGCCTCATTCGCGGCCAGGCCGTGGCCCTGGATGCCGCCGAGCATTTCGTGACCCTGGCCGACGGCCAGCGCATCGACTATGACGTCTTGAGCCTGAATACCGGCCCGGTGCAGGATCGCGAGCGCATCCCGGGCGCGCACGCCAACGCCCTCTTCCTGCGCCCGATCGAAGCCTTCGTGCAACTCTGGCCGCAGGCCAGGGCATTGGCCGAGGAAGACCTGCTCGACGTGGTGGTCATCGGCAGCGGTGCGGCAGGGGTCGAAATCGCGCTGGCCGTGGGTGCGAGGCTGGGCACGCGCTGCACGCTGACCCTGGTCTCCTCCGGCGGCCCCGTGCTGCCAGGCTATGGCCAGAGCGTGCGGCGGCGCGCTTTGGCCGCACTGGCGCGACGCAGCGTGCAGGTTCTGCCCGGGCCTTGCACGGCGATCGAGCCAGGGCATGTGCGCCTGGGCACGCTGCGCGTGGCCTGCGATGTGCCGATCATGGCCATCGGCGGCGATGCGCCGGCCTGGCTCGCCGGCAGCGGCCTGGCGCTCGATGCCGCCGGCTTCGTGCGCGTGGGCGCCACGCTGCAAAGCGCCAGCCACCCCGGCGTTTTTGCCGCCGGCGATGTGATCGTGCGCGACGATGCGCCGCACCCGCGCAGCGGCGTCTATGCCGTGCGCGCCGGCCCGGTGCTGGCACAAAACCTGCGCCGCTTCGTGGCCGGCGGTGCGCTCATGCCCTATGCGCCGCAGCGCCGTTCGCTGAACCTGCTGGCCTTGGGCGACGGCCGCGCGATCGCCAGTTGGGGCGGCTGGTCTTTTCAGGGCCGAGCGATGGGCTGGTGGAAAGACCGCATCGATCGCGCCTTCATCCGCCGCTTTTCAGATCAGCCGTAGAAATAGCGCTTGAGGCCCGCGAGGATCATCTCCACCGCGATCGCCGTCAGCACCAGGCCCATCAGTTTTTCGATCGCGCTGACCATCGACGAGCCGATCCATTGGCGGATGCGGTCGGCGCCGAGCAAGACCACGGCGCTGACGACCATCGCCACCGTCAGCGCCCCGATCCAGGCCAGCAGGCGCTCGGGCTGGCGCGAGGCCAGCAGCAGCACGGTGGCCATTGCCGAGGGGCCAGCCAGCAGCGGCACGGCCAGCGGAAAGATCAGCGGCTCGCGGCCCTGGCCGTCGGCGGCGTAGATCTCGCCGCCCGAGGCAAAGATCATGCGCATGGCGATGATCAGCAGGATCACGCCACCCGCCACCTCGAGCGAACGCTCCGACAGACGCATCAGCGCCAAGAAGGCCTGGCCGGTCAGCATGAAGCCCACCAGCACACCGAAGGCCAGCGCCGATTCGCGCAGGGCCACGCGCGCCCGCCGCTCGGGCGCCACCTGGCGCATCACGGAGACAAATACCGGCAGGCTGCCGAAAGGGTCGAGCACCAGCAACAGCAGCACCAGGGCAGACAGGAAGCTGTGGTCCATCGGCGCCCATTGTCGGCCACGGACCCGGTTGCCACGACTGTTGCGCGAATGCCGCAATCCCTGTCTGTTGGCACGGCTGATTCAAGGTTTACCTGTGGTCACTCACTAAAATGGCCGCTAGTTTTATTGACTCACAAAGGACAAACAATATGCAACGCTCCCTGATCATCGCAGCCGCCCTGGCCAGCATCGCCTCCGGCGCTTTCGCGCAAAGCCTCGGCAACGTGACCCTGTACGGTCGCGTCAATGTCACGATCGAGCGCCAGAAATTCGGCAACGTCTCGAATACCGTGATGCAGAACAACGCTTCGCGCTTCGGCCTGAAGGGCAGTGAAGACCTGGGCGGCGGCTTGAAGGCCGGCTTCCAGCTCGAGCATCGCTTCAATATCAACAACGGCGCGGCGACCAATGCCGCATTCTGGGGTGGCGCCGGCGTCAGTGAAGTGAACTTGAGCGGCGGTTTCGGCATGGTCCGCCTGGGCCACTTCACCAGCGAGGCCTACTACGCCACCGCTGACTACGTGAGCCTGCACAACCACGATACCGGCACTTCGTCGGATGCGCTCTACACCTACCTCGGCCGCGACGACAGCAAGGTGTCTTACCGCAGCCCCAGCTTTGGCGGCGCGACGCTCGAAATCGGCACCTCGGTGTCCAGCCCGACGCAGGACGACACCCTGGATCTGGCGCTGAACTACGACGCCGGCCCGCTGCATCTTGGCTTGGGCTACCAGAAGGAAGGCGACGCCAACCAGTTCGCGCTGCGCGGGCTTTACGAGATGGGGGCCATCACCTTCGGCGGCTACTACCAGCGCAGCGACCTCCCCGTTATCGGCACCGCAGACACCTTCCGGCTGTCAGGCATGTATGCCATGGGCGCCACCGAACTGCACGCCAACATCGGCCGCGCCGGCGACTTCAGCAACGTCGCCAACAGCGCGGCCACGCAGTACACGCTGGGCGTCAACCAGAACCTGAGCAAGCGCACCAAGGTGTACGGTTTCTACACGAAGATCAGCACCGACATTGCAGGCGCCGACTTCTCGTCGTTCGCCGTCGGCGTTCGCCACAACTTCTGACCGCCGCAGCCGCAAGGCTGCAGCACCGTCATGAAAGGCCGGTCTGAAGACCGGCCTTTTTTCATCCGCGCGGATGGTGCATTGCGTGCAGCGCCCGCAGGCGCTCGCGCGCCACGTGGGTGTAGATCGTCGTCGTCGAAATGTCGGCGTGACCGAGCAGCATCTGCACCGCACGCAAATCCGCGCCGTGGTTGAGCAAATGCGTGGCGAAGGCATGCCGCAGCGTGTGCGGCGACAGCGGTGCGTCGATCCCGGCGGCCGGTGCATGGCGCCTGACCAGTTTCCAGAACATCTGCCGCGTCATCGCGCCACCGCGGGCGGTGACAAAAAGCGCAGCGCTGGCCTGGCCGCCGAGGATCGCCGCCCGCGCTTCGGCCAGGTAGCGCGTCAGCCAGGCATGCGCTTCTTCGCCGAAGGGCACGATGCGCTCCTTGCTGCCTTTGCCGGTGACGCGCAGCGCGCCTTCGGCCAGACCGAGCTGCACCGTCTTCAGCGTCACCAGCTCGCTCACCCGCAGGCCGCTGGCGTACAGCAATTCCAGCATCGCGCGGTCGCGCTGGCCCAGCGGCGTGGTGATATCGGGCGCGGCGAGCAATGCCTCGACCTGCGCTTCGGACAATGATTTCGGCACCCGCAGCGCCTGCTTGGCGTTGCGCAGGCGCTGCGTCGGGTCTTCGCTGACGATGCGCTCGCGCAAGGCCCAGCGATAAAAGCGCTTGAAGACAGTCAAACGGCGGTTGGCGCTGGTGGCTTTCGAGCCCTCATGGCGAAACGCGGCATAGGCCAGCAGATCCTGCTCGCGAACGGCGCTCATATCGCCGGACTCTTCGCGCGCGAGCCAGGTCGCAAACATTTCCAAATCGCGCCGGTAAGCCGCCAGCGTATTCGCGGCCAAGCCGTCCTCGATCCACAGGGCATCGAGGAAGCGGTCGATCAACGGCTGGCTGGGCATGGTGGGGCTCATACGGGTTCGCGTTCGTTTGAAGAAGAACAGCAATCTGCTAGCGGCCCTTCTCTGACCTTCGAGATCCCCTCTGAACGCATTGCGTTCAGCGCAGCAAAGGCGCGCCCGGGCAGGCGGCAGCGCTTCGGCGAGGCGGTCGGTGGGTACACCGACTGCCTTGCGGTGCTCGGGTTTGTGGCCCCGTTGCGTAACTCCCTCCGTTCGTTGCGCTCACTGTGGTCGAACAGACGCAACGAATCAGAGCACGAAGCGCGCTGCGCGCGCGGCCACAAACCCTGCGCTCGTCAGCGCCTCGCGGGCGCGCTGCCGCCTGCCCGGGCGCGCCTTTGCACTCGGGAGCTGGTATTCCTCGCGCGAAGAAATGCCGGAGCCTCGCGGCAGGCGGTACGCGGTGGGGGCGCATGTGGGACGGCGAGGAACGC
>CADEDE010000006.1:57920-60632 GCA_902825995.1 uncultured Burkholderiales bacterium | reverse complement strand
CCACGTCGCGGCCGGTCTTCATCTGGCCGTCGGCCTGCACGCGGATGCGGCCGCGCAGGCGGTTGAGCACCAGGGTCTGCTGCGTTTCGGCCAAGCCCAGCTCCCAGGGCGTGCCGGCATGCTTGATCGACGACCACGGCGACGCACCGGTGCCGCCGTCGTGGCCGGCGATGACGACATGGTCGGCCTTGCATTTGGCCACGCCGGCGGCCACCGTGCCGACGCCGACTTCGCTGACCAGCTTGACGCTGACGCTGGCGCGCGGGTTGGCATTCTTCAGGTCGTGAATGAGCTGCGCCAGGTCTTCGATCGAATAGATGTCGTGGTGTGGCGGCGGCGAGATCAGGCCGACGCCCGGCACCGAGTGGCGCAGCATGCCGATGTACTCGCTGACCTTGCCGCCGGGCAGCTGGCCGCCCTCGCCCGGCTTGGCGCCCTGGGCCATCTTGATCTGCAATTGGTCGGCGCTGACCAGGTATTCCGTGGTGACACCGAAGCGGCCCGAAGCCACCTGCTTGATCTTGCTGCGCAGGCTGTCGCCAGCTTTCAGAGCATAGTCGGCGGCAAAGACCTTGGTGCCGAGGACATCGCTGACCTTGGTACCGTCGGCGATCGGGATGCCCTTCAACTCGTTGCGGTAGCGCGCCGGGTCTTCGCCACCCTCGCCGGTGTTGCTCTTGCCGCCGATGCGGTTCATGGCCACCGCCAGCGTGGCGTGCGCTTCGGTGGAGATCGAGCCGAGCGACATGGCGCCGGTGGCGAAGCGCTTGACGATCTCGGCCGCCGGCTCGACTTCCTCCACGGGAATGGCCTTGCCCGGATCGACCTTGAACTCGAACAGGCCGCGCAGCGTCATGTGGCGCTTGCTCTGGTCGTTGATGATTTGCGCGTATTCCTTGTAGGTTTCAAATTTTCCCGCGCGCGCCGCATGCTGCAGCTTGGCGATCGCGTCGGGCGTCCACATGTGCTCTTCGCCGCGCACACGCCAGGCATATTCGCCGCCGGCGTCGAGCATCGAGGCCAGCAGCGGGTCGTTGCCGAAGGCGGCGCGGTGCATGCGCAGCGCTTCTTCGGCGACCTCGAATACGCCGATGCCGCCGACCTGGCTGGCGGTACCGCTGAAGTACTTGTCAACCAGCGATTTTTCGAGGCCGATGGCCTCGAAGATCTGGGCTCCGCAGTACGACATGTAGGTGCTGATGCCCATCTTGGACATGATCTTCGACAGGCCCTTGCCGATGGCCTTGACGTAGTTGTAGATCGCCTTCTCGGCGCTCAGTTCGCCCGGCAACTCGGCGTGCATCGTGGCCAGCGTTTCCATCGCCAGGTACGGATGCACGGCCTCGGCGCCATAGCCGGCGAGCACCGCGAAGTGATGCACCTCGCGCGCCGACCCGGTTTCGACGACCAGGCCGGCGGTCGTGCGCAGGCCCTCGCGCACCAGGTGCTGATGCACGGCCGACAGCGCCAGCAGCGCCGGTATCGCCACGTGATCGCGGTCAACATGGCGGTCGGTGACGATCAGGATGTTGTGGCCGCTCTTGATCGCATCGACGCTCTCGGCGCACAGCGACGCGAGCTTGGCTTCGACACCTTCGCGGCCCCAGACCAACGGATAGGTGATATCGAGTTCGTAGCTCTGGAATTTGTGGTTCGTGTGCCGCTCGATAGCCCGCAGGCGCGCCATGTCGTCGAAGTCCAGGATCGGCTGCGTCACCTCCAGGCGCATCGGCGGGTTGACGGCATTGATGTCGAGCAGGTTCGGCTTGGGGCCGATGAAGCTGTTGAGCGACATCACGATGGCTTCGCGGATCGGGTCGATCGGCGGGTTCGTGACCTGCGCAAAAAGCTGCTTGAAATAGTTGTAGAGCAGCTTGTTCTTGTCCGACAACACCGCCAGCGGCGAGTCGTTGCCCATCGAGCCGATGCCTTCTTCGCCAGTGGCGGCCATCGGGCTCATCAGGAATTTGAGGTCTTCCTGGGTGTAGCCGAAGGCCTGCTGGCGATCCAGCAGCGACTCTTTCGCCGGCAAGGGCGCGGCGGGCGGGATGTCGATCGCGTCGAGCTTGACGCGCACGTTTTCGATCCATTGCCGATACGGTTTGGCAAAGGCGAACTGGTTCTTCAACTCTTCGTCATCGACGATGCGGCCCTGTTCCAGGTCGATCAGGAACATCTTGCCGGGCTGCAGGCGCCACTTATTGACGATGCGGTTTTCGGGGATCGGCAGTACGCCGGACTCCGAGGCCATCACCACCAGATCGTCGTCGGTGACGATATAGCGCGCCGGGCGCAGGCCGTTGCGGTCGAGCGTGGCGCCGATCTGCTTGCCGTCGGTGAAAACCATCGCCGCCGGCCCGTCCCAGGGCTCCAGCATCGCCGCGTGGTACTCGTAAAAGGCGCGGCGGCGCGCATCCATGCCCTCGTGCTGCTCCCAGGCTTCGGGAATCATCATCATCGCCGCGTGGGCCAGCGGGTAGCCGCTCATCGTCAGCAACTCGAGTGCGTTGTCGAAGGTGGCGGTGTCGCTCTGGTGCTCGAAACTGATCGGGTAGAGCTTGCCCAGGTCGTCACCGAGCACGGGCGACTTCATCACCCCCTCGCGCGCGCGCATCCAGTTGAAATTGCCCTTGACGGTATTGATCTCGCCGTTGTGGGCGACCATGCGGTAGGGGTGCGCCAGCGGCCACTCGGGGAAGGTGTTGGTGGAGA
>CADEDE010000006.1:0-57820 GCA_902825995.1 uncultured Burkholderiales bacterium | reverse complement strand
GCGACCATGCGGTAGGGGTGCGCCAGCGGCCACTCGGGGAAGGTGTTGGTGGAGAAGCGTTGGTGCACCAGGGCCAGCGCCGACACGGTACGCGGGTCTTGCAGGTCGAGGTAGTACTGGCCCACCTGATCGGCCAGCAGCAGGCCCTTGTAGATCACCGTGCGGCAGCTCATGCTGGGCACGTAGTACTCGCGGCCGTGCGTCAACTTGAGCGCCTGGATCGCGGAACTGGCGGTCTTGCGGATGACGTAGAGCTTGCGCTCCAGCGCATCGGGCACGATCACGTCGGGGCCACGGCCGATGAAGATCTGCCGGATCACCGGCTCCTTGGCGCGCACGGCCGGCGACATCGGCATCTGCGGATCCACCGGCACATCGCGCCACCCGAGCAGCACCTGGCCCTCGGCCTTGACCGCGCGCGCGAGCTCCTGCTCGCAGGCCAGGCGCGACGCGTGCTCCTTGGGCAGGAAGACCATGCCCACGCCGTATTCGCCCGGCGGTGGCAATTCGACGCCCTGTACCGCCATCTCGGTGCGGTAGAACTCGTCGGGAATCTGGATCAGGATGCCGGCGCCGTCGCCCATCAGCTTGTCGGCGCCGACGGCGCCACGGTGGTCGAGGTTGGCCAGGATGCGCAGGCCCTGCTCGACGATGCCGTGGGCGCGCTGGCCCTTGATGTGGGCCACGAAACCGACACCGCAGGCATCGTGTTCATGCGCCGGGCCGTACAGGCCATGGGCCGCAGCGGCGACGAGCGCCTCGGCGGGCGACGTTGGGATGGATTGCGGGGCAGGCTGGGTCATGGCGTTCTCCAGAGACCTATTCGCGGGAAGGCAAGGTTACTGCGACGCAACAATCCAGACAAGCAGATTTAATTAGGGTCAGACTCGAATTATCTTCTAATATCCATCAAATCAAAATTAAATGGGGACAATCTTTTTTAGGTTTTCGAACCACCGCCGCGTGCGGGCCGGCCACGCGCTTTGGCCTGGAGGTTCAGGCCGCTTTGCGCAGCGATTCGGGCACTGAACACAGTCGGCCCCAGCGCGCGGCCGCGAAGCGCCGTGGTCGCGAAGGCCGCCGCCATCGCCTCAGGCACACCATCGCGCAATCTATGAGCGTGCGCCAACTCTCTTTCAAAGGGTGTGTTGCCCAAAGCCCAATAGGCCGGGTGTTCAGTAATCAGCAGGTCACGTCGGCGACCGAGGTGGTGCGCTGCGCTCGACCAGGGCCAGTCGGCCTCGAACATTGACAAGCCGGCCCGTACCGGCAGAGCCTCGACGTGGACCACCGCATCGGCCCCGAATGCGGCGCCGTCGATCAAACCGGCGCAAAAACGCCCGGCCCACAAGGCGCCACTGCGACGGTGCCGTCGGTTGTAGGCGGTGACATAACGGCGGCCCAGCGACTGCATCAGCCGGCTGAGCGATTCGCCATGGGCCGGGGTGGCCAACAAATGCACTTCAGACGGCAGCAGGGCGTAGGCATGGATCGCCACGCCGTACTGAGCCGCGGCGTCGCGCAGCATCGTCAGGTACGCCTCGCGGTCGCCATCGTCGGCAAATACATCGTGGTGGTTGTGGCCGCGCTGCAGCAGGTAGTGCAGTTCGCCGGCCAGCGCGAGGCGCGGTGGGCGGGCCATCGTGCTAGGGCCTGTTCACACTGCAGACGGCAGCGCGAAGGCCTGCCGGCCCGTCAGCCGCGCATATTCGCGGCTGGCGAAGCGGTCGGTCATGCCGGCGATGTAGTCGGCGACCACGCGGTGGCCCCGTCGGTCAAAACCGCTCGCCTGCTCGTCCGGCATCTGGGTTGGCAGCGCAACGTAGGCGGCAAACAGCGCGCGCACGATATCGCATGCACGTTCGGTGGTGCTCGTCACCTGCGGGTGGCGGTACAGCCCGGCAAACAGAAAACGCTTCAAATGCGCGCTCTGCTCGCGCATCGGTTCGCTGAAGCACACCAGCGGCGGCAGCCGGCGCACCGCATCGGCGCTGTGCGGCCGGTGGTGTTCGATCTGCGCCTGCGTGGCCGCAATCGCATCCTCCACCTGCGCCGACAACATGCGCCGCAGCGTTTCTGCCAGCAGCCGCCTCGGCTGCTCGGCCAGCTGCGGATACTGGGTGCGCGCCGCTTGGCAGTGCTGCATGAACAGCGGTACAGCTTGCAGTGGCTCGAACGCGAGCAGGCCGGAGCGCACGCCGTCGTCGATATCGTGGGCGCTGTAGGCAATTTCGTCGACCAGGTCGATCAACTGCGCTTCCAGGCTGGCTTGCTGGCCAGCCAGGAAACGCCGTGCCACGCCGTCCGGTTCGGCGGCTTCGAGCGCGGCGGCGACGCGCGCCGGGCAGCGCTTCAGGAGGCCTTCGCGCGTTTCCAGGCACAGGTTCAGGCCGTCGAAAGCCGGATAGCGCTGCTCGAGCCGATCGACCACGCGCAGGCTTTGCAGGTTGTGCTCAAAGCCGCCGTACTCCTTCATGCAGTCGTGCAGCGCATCCTGCCCGGCGTGGCCGAAGGGGGTGTGGCCGAGATCGTGCGCCAGCGCGATGGCCTCGACCAGGTCTTCGTTCAGTTGCAGCGTGCGCGCAATCGAGCGGCCGAGCTGCGCCACCTCGAGCGAGTGCGTGAGCCGTGTACGGAACAGGTCGCCCTCGTGGTTGACGAAGACCTGGGTTTTATAGACCAGGCGCCGGAACGCCGTGCTGTGCACGATGCGGTCGCGATCACGCTGGTACTCGGTGCGCGGCGGCGAGGGCGGCTCGCCGATGCGCCGACCGCGCGTATGCTCCGGGTCGCAGGCATAGCGGGCCAACATGGGTCAGGCCAGGTGGGCAGCGAGGGTCGCGCGCACCTCGGCATCGGGCACCGCGCGCAGCGTGGCGCGGCCGAGGGCCTCGATCAGCACAAAGCGCAACTCGCCGCCTTCGCTCTTCTTGTCAATGCGCATCAGTTCGAGATAGCGCTCGGCGCCGAGATCGGGGGCGCGCACCGGCAGACGCGCGCGTTCACACAGGCGCCGCAGACGCCCGGCGAAGGCGGCAGGCATCAGGCCCAGCCGCACCGACAACTCGCTGGCCAGCACCATGCCGCAACCGACCGCCTCGCCATGCAGCCACACGCCGTAGCCCAACCCGGCCTCGATCGCATGGCCGAAGGTGTGGCCGAAGTTGAGAATCGCACGCAGGCCGTTTTCGCGTTCGTCTTCGGCAACCACGGCCGCCTTGATCTGGCACGAGCGTTGCACAGCATGGGCCAGTGCCTGCCGGTCGCGCGCCAGCAAGGCATCGAGCTTGGCCTCGATCCAGTCGAAGAAATCCGCATCGGCGATGGGGCCGTACTTGATGACCTCGGCCAGCCCCGCCGACAATTCTCGGTCGGGCAAAGTGTCCAAGGTGTCGAGATCGCAGACCACGCGCAGCGGCTGGTAGAACGCGCCGATCATGTTCTTGCCCAACGGGTGGTTGATGGCGGTCTTGCCGCCGACCGACGAATCCACCTGCGCCAGCAACGTCGTCGGCACCTGCACGAAGGGCACGCCGCGCATGTAGCTGGCGGCGGCAAAGCCGGTCATGTCGCCGACCACACCGCCACCGAGTGCAAACAACACCGTCTTGCGGTCGCAACCCTCGCTGAGCAAGCGCTCGAAGATCAGGTTCAGCGAAGCCCAGTCCTTGTGCGCTTCGCCGTCGGGCAACTCGAGCGTGAGGATGCGCTTGAAGTGCGGCGCCAGGGCCTCGCGCAAGGCAAGGGCGTAGAGCCTGGCGACGGCCGGGTTGCTGACCATCAGCGCGGTGGCCGCGCGCGGCAAGCCTTGCCATGCGGCTGCGTCATGCCACAGGCCGCTGCCGATAACAATGTCGTAGCTGCGATCGCCAAGGGCGATCGGCACACGGCATGCGGTGGGTACGGGCGAACTCGGCATGGCGCCAAGTTTACGGGTGCGGAGCTCGCCGGTCGCCCGCCAGCGGCACGACGCCGGCGAGTTCGAGTTGCATCAGGACCATGTTCACCAGCGTATGCACCGAAAGCCGGCCGGTTTCGATGACGAAATGCGCCGTGCGCCGGTACAGCGGGTCGCGCTCCTGGAACAGCCCGCGCAGGCGGCGCAGCAGGTCGGCGCCGCCTTGCTGCAGCAGCGGTCGATGCGTGTCGTGCCGCAGGCGCCGCGACAGTTCGTCGGGCGTCGAGCGCAGGTAAATCACCGTGGTCCGATCGTGCAGCGCATGCCGGTTGGCTTCGCGCAAGACCGCGCCGCCGCCGGTGGCCACCACATGCGCGTCAAGCTGTGTGACATCGCCGATCACCGCCTGTTCGATGTCGCGAAAGGCCGCTTCGCCCTGGGTCTCGAAGTAGTCGCGAATCGAGCAGCCGATGCGCCGCTCGATCAACGGGTCGGTGTCGATGAAGGGCAGCCCGAGTTGGCGTGCCACGTGCCGACCGACCGTGGATTTGCCACTGCCGGGCATGCCGACGAGGGCGATCAACGCCCGGTTATCGGCTCGACCCAGCGCGCCCGGCCCCACGAAACGACACTAGCGTGCAACGCTGCGCTCGCTGACCACGCGCGGCGTCAGGAAAACGAGCAATTCGGTGCGTGAACTGTCGCGCGTGCGAGTCTTGAACAGGTTGCCCAAAACGGGCACGTCGCCCAGGAACGGCACCTTCGTCTCGGCCGTCGAATCGTTCTGCTCGAAGATACCGCCAATAACCACCGTACCGCCGTTCTCGACGAGAACCTGGGTCTTGACCTGCTTGATGTTGATCTCGCGACCCAGCGCGGTGAGTGTGCCCAGGCTGTCCTTGTTGACCTGCACATCCAGGATCACATTGCCTTCGGGCGTGATCTGGGGTGTCACTTCGAGCTTCAGTGAAGCTTCGATGAATTCCACTGACGTGGCGCCTGAACTGGTCGATTTCTGGAACGGAATCTTGGTGCCCTGGCTGATCAAGGCCTTGACCTGGTCGGCCGTGACGATGCGCGGGCTCGATACGATCTTGCCCTTGCCGTCAGCCTCCAGCGCCGAGATCTCCAGGTTGAGATATCGCGTTGCCCCGCTGTTGAACAAGGACACCGCGAAGGTTGCCGGATCGAAGCCGCCCTGGCCTAAAGCTGGCAAGTTAACAAAGGGCGACGAGTCGAGAACGCCACCCGTCGGACTGCCGCGGCCTGGCCCTGTGATTCCGCCGACGGCAACCCGGTGCAAGCCCCCCGACAGATTTTGTGCCGCACCACCCAGCTTGACGCCCAGCGATTTGCCGAAGGTGTCGTTGGCCTCGACGATGCGCGCCTCGATCAGCACCTGGCGCACGGGGATATCGATCTTGGCGATCAGCGCCTGGATTTCTTCGAGCTTGGACGGGATGTCGGTAACGAACAGCTGGTTGGTGCGTTGTTCGGAGATCACGCTGCCGCGCGGCGACAGGATGCGTGACGACTGGCCGCCGCCACCGCTGGCGCCCTGCCCCACCAGACCCTTGGCAACTTCGTCGGCCTTGGTGTAGTTCAGCTGGAAGCTTTGCGTGCGCACCGGTTCGAGTTCGGTCTTCTTCTTGCCGGCTTCGAGCTCGGCCTGCTCCTTGATCGCCAGTTCGTCCTTGGGTGCGATCCAGATCACATTGCCGCTCTTGCGCAGGCCCAGGCCCTTGGCCTGCAGGATGATGTCCAGGGCCTGGTCCCAGGGCACGTCTTTCAGGCGCAGGGTGAGGTTGCCGGTGACGGTATCGCTGGTCACGACGTTGAAGTTGGTGAAGTCGGCAATCACCTGCAACAGCGAGCGGACTTCGATATTCTGGAAATTCAGGCTCAGCTTTTCGCCCTGGTAACCGGGGCCTTGCGTGAGCTTGTTCGGATCGACGCGCACCGGCCGGATTTCGACCACGAACTGGTTATCGCTCTGGTAGGCGCTGTGCTCCCAGTTGCCGCGCGGCTCGATCACCATGCGCACGCGGTCGCCGCTTTGCGAGGTGGTGATGGATTGCACCGGCGTGCCGAAGTCGGTGACATCCAGGCGCCGACGCAGGCTGTCGGGCACCGCCGAGCGCAGGAACTCGACCACCAGGCCGGTGCCCTGCTGGCGGATATCGACACCCACCTGGCTGCTGGGCAGGCTGACGATGACGCGGCCGGCGCCGTCGCCGCCACGGCGGAAATCGATCTCGCGCAGCGCCTGCTGCTCGCGGTTTTGCGGCTGTGCGAAATTGCCGCTCGGCGCCGCGCCGACCGGGGCCGCCGCCACGGTCGCGCTGGCCGGCACACCGGTATCAACAATGATCAGCAGGGCCTTGCCGTCGAGCTGTGCGCGGTAGGTCGCGGCCTGCTTGAGGTTGAGCACCAGGCGCGTGCGCTCCCCCGCCTGCGCCACATTCACCGAGCGCAGGTTGCCCTGGTTCAGTTCGACCGAGGGCCGGCCCAGGGCGCTGCCCACGCCGGGAAGGTCGATGGCAATGCGCGGTGGCGCCTGGATCGCGAAACCCACCGGCACCGCCGCCAAGGCCTCGCTCAGCTCGATGCGCACCACCTCGCTGCCCGATTGCTGGCTGCTGGTGATCGACTGGATCACGCTTTGCGCCAGGGCCGTGGCCGGTGCGCCGATTGCCAGCACCGCCGCGACACCCCATGCCCGCCACTTCATCATGATGTGCTTCTCCTTCGGATTCTTCATCGCGCCCCCCGCTCCAGCAATTGCAGCGTGCTGTTGCGCTCGATCCATTCACCGGCAGCATCCTGCACCACTTCGCGCAACACCAGTTCGGCGTCGCCGATGCGCAGCACGCGGCCGTAGTTCTGGCCCATGTAGTCGCCGACCTTGACTTGGTAGAGCAGGCCATCGACACGCAGCAGCGCAAACGGCCGGCCCTGCTTGTTGACGCTGCCGACCATATTCATGTTGTCCAGCGGATAGGCCTCGAGCGGCTCCTTGCGCCGCTTGAGTTCACCCGCCAGCAGCGAGCTGGGGGCGCGTTCGTCGCGCTTGAGCGCGACCGCGAGTTTTAGCGTGCTGAAGGGCTCGACGGCGTCGGCAGCGGCATAGGGTTGCGGGTCGAATTTCTTCGGCGCCTGCAGCGGCGGCACGTTGGGCCGGACCTCGCGGCGCTGCTGCTCCATCCATTGCTGCAGCTCGTCGAGCTCGGCGCCGCAACCGGCCAGGGCGACAGTCCACAGCAAGCCGAGTGCGAAGCGATTCAGGCGACTCATTTCTTGGCCCCCGCCGCCGGCTTCTTCTGTGCGGCAACTTCACTCGAATCGAGATAGCGGTAGGTCCGCGCCACCGCGTCCATCGACAGGTTGCCGCCGCCTTCGCGCTGCACGCCGGCGATCGACAAATCGTGCAACGTGACGATGCGCGACAGGTTGGCCACATCGGCCGCGAAGGCGCCGATATCGTGGTAGCGGCCGCTGACGCGGATCGTGATCGGCAATTCGGCGTAATAGTCGCGCACGGCCACGGCGCCGGGGCGGAACAACTCGAACTGCAGGCCGCGGCCGATGCCGGCCTGGTTGATATCGGTCAGCAGCGCATCCATCTCGGCCTTGCCCGGCAATTGCTTCTCGAGCTGCGTCACATACTCCTCGACCTGCTGCTTCTGCTTGCGCAACTCGGGCAGGTTGACGGCTTGCGCCAGCTTGCCGCGGTAGTCCTGCCTGAGGCCGGGCTCCTTGTTGCCTTCGGCTTCGAGCTCGTCTTTCTTGTCGGACAACAGCAGCAGCCAGAGCAGCACAACAACCAATACGCCTAGCAGCAGCCAGGAAGCCACTTTGGGCAGCATGGGCCATTGGCCAGGCTGTTTGAAATCGAGTCCGCGGAACTGCGCTGCGACCTGCTCAAAGGCAGCCGCAAGGTCAACGCTGGGGGTTTTGGTCTGGGTGGCCATCGTGCAAACTCAGGGTGCTTTTGCCGCGACAGCGGCGCTCGCGGCCTTGGCCACGGCCGGCGCCGCAGCCTGGGGGACTTTGATCGAGACGCGCATCGAAAAGTCGTAGGTCCGCGCACGCCCACCGGCCGCAGCGCCGCCGGCCTTGATCTCGACCAACTCGGGCCGCTCCAGCCACGCTGAGTTGTAGAGCGTATTGCGCAGGAACTCCGACACGCGTTCGTTGCTCTGCGCGACGCCGTTCACCGCCACCACCTTGCCGTTTTGCTTGATCGAATTGAGATAGACACCCTCGGGTGTCTGCTTGACCAGTTCATTGAGCAGATGCACAGGGACATTGCGGTCGGTCTGCAAGTCTTCCACCGCCTTTTGCCGCGCCTTCAGCGCATCGATTTCGGCGCGCAGGTTGGCGATATCCTTGATCTGCGCTTCGAGCTTCTTGATCTCCGCACCGAGAAAGGCATTGCGCTCCATCTGCGCCGACTTCATTTGTTCGAGCACACCGTACCAGAGGCCGGCTGCCAACAGCCCGGCCAGCGCACCGAGCGCCAGGCCGGTGAAATACGCGGCCTTGCGGCGCTTCCTTTTTTCTTCCCGGTGGGGAAGCAGGTTAATGAGGATCACTGCATGAACCTCCGCATCGCCAGGCCGCAGGCCGTCAGGTACGAGGGCGCCTCGCGGCGGACCTTGTTCTCGCGCACCGCGCCGCCGAGCTTCATGTGCTCGAAGGGGTTGACCACCATCGAGGCGAAACCGGTCAGGTCGGTAACGCGCTCCTTCAGGCCCGGCAGGGTTGCGGTGCCCCCGGCGAGCATCACGTAATGCACCTTGTGGTTCGGCGTGCTGGTGAAGAAATACTGCAGCGCGCGGCCGATCTCCTGCGACAGGCTATCCACAAAGGGGCCGAGGATCGCCGCTTCGTAGTCCTCCGGCAAATCGCCGCCGAGCTTCTTCTGCTCGGCCTCCTCGAACGAAAAGCCGTACTGGCGCGAGATCAGCTGCGTCAGCTGCGAGCCGCCGAAGGCCTGGTCACGGTCGTAGAGCATCTCGTCGTCGCGCAGGACTTTCAGGCTGGTCGTATCGGCACCGATTTCAAAGAGCGCCACCAGTGCGTCCTTGCCCTCGTTGGGCAGGGCCTTGACGATGCGGCTCATGGCCAGACGCGAAGCGTGGCTCTCGATATCGAGCACCACCGGCTTCAGGCCGGCGGCTTCGGCCAGGCCCTGGCGATCCTGCACGCGATCCTTGCGCGAGGCCGCAATCAGCACCTCGACGTCGCCGACCGAGGTCGGGCTCGGGCCGATGACGCAGAAATCCAGGCTCACTTCGTCGAGCGAAAATGGAATGTACTGGTTGGCCTCGCTCTCGACCTGCAACTCCAACTCTTCCTCGCGCAGACCGGCGGGCAGCATGATTTTCTTGGTGATCACCGCCGATTGAGGCATCGCCATGACCACGTTCTTGGTTCGCGTCCCGCTCTTGCCGACGACACGGCGCACGGCATCGGCGACTTCGTCGAATTTTTCGATCTGGCCGTCGGTGATCCAGCCCTTCTCGAAGGGCTCGGAGGCGAAGCGCTCGACGATGAACTCACCCGCAGCGCTCTGGCCCAATTCAACCAGCTTCACGCTCGATGTGCTGATATCCAGCCCGATCATCGAGCCGTGCTTTCGGCCTAATAGCGAGTCAACAAAGCTCACGACGATTCTCTCCCCAAGTGCGCTGCCGAATGCGGCCAGCTCGCACCCTGGACTGTTAAGAAGTTACTTGAATGCTAGCAGTAAAGCCCTTGTGCGCCCAAGAAATAGGCACGCTTTTGAGGCCCGTGTCGTTGTGAATCTCCGACGTGAACAACGCACCCCGGGACGGACCTTGACACGACCCGCAGGGCCGCCGCAAGGGGTGAGGCCCGATGCAGGCTGGGCCAGGCGAGCAGCAGTTCACAGATCGCCACAGCACCGACGAGGCGGTTTCCTATAATCGGTGCAGCCAACGCTGGCGCGCCTCCCGGCGGCTCCCGTCGCCCGTCTTTCCGTGAGCCTCAATCATCGCGTTCCCGCCTGGGCTCTGTGGATCGTGCGCCCTTTGGCTTGGGTGCTGGCCCTGCTGGCAGCGCTGGCGCTGCTGCTGGCCGTCCTGGTGGCCATCGCCTTGACCGTGGCCTACCCCAACCTGCCTTCGATCACGAGCCTGACCGACTACCGGCCCAAGCTGCCATTGAAAGTCTATTCCGCCGACAGCGTGCTGCTCGGCGAGTTCGGCGAAGAGCGGCGCAGTTTCGTGCCGATCGGGCAGATCCCGAAGGTGATGAAAGACGCCGTGCTGGCGATCGAGGATGCGCGCTTTTATGACCACGGCGGCGTTGACTACATCGGCATGCTGCGCGCCGGCCTGGCGCAGTTCAGCGATGCGCGCAGCCAGGGCGCCTCGACGATCACCATGCAGGTCGCGCGCAATTTCTACCTTTCGACCGAGAAGACCTTCACGCGCAAGATCTACGAGGTGCTACTGACCTGGAAGATCGAGAGCCAGCTGACGAAGGACCAGATCCTCGAGGCCTACATGAACCAGATCTTCCTGGGCCAGCGCGCCTATGGCTTCGCCGCCGCGTCGGAGATCTACTTCGGCAAACCGCTGAAAGACGTCACGGTGGCCGAGGCCGCGATGCTCGCCGGCCTGCCCAAGGCACCCTCGGCCTACAACCCGATCGTCAACCCGAAGCGGGCCACGCTACGTCAGCAGCACATCATCGAGCGCATGCAGGCCCATGACTTCATCACGGACGAGCAGGCCGCCATGGCCCGCAATGAAAAGCTCCACTATCGCACTCCATCGGAAATTGCCGTCCACGCCGAATTCGTTGCCGAAACGGCGCGCCAGCTCGTTTTTGCCCAATACGGCGACGAGACCTACAGCCGCGGCCTGAATGCCACATTGACGGTCAATGCCGCGGAACAAATGGTCGCTTACCGCGCGCTGCGCCGCGGCCTGATGGAGTTCGAGCTGCGCCAAGTCTATCGCGGCCCCGAAGCCTATGTCGATCTGCCGGCCGACCCGGCAGCGCTGGACATCCGCGTGGCCGAGGCCCTGGCCGATCACCCCGACAACGACGACCTGCGCGCGGCCGTGGTGCTCGAGGCGTCGCCGCGCAAAGTGCTGGCAGTGTTGCAGGACGGTGAAGAAATCAGCGTCAGCGGCGACGGCCTCAGGCCGGTGGCCTCGGGCCTGGGCAACAAGGCGGCGGCGCAAAAACAGATCCGCCGCGGTGCGGTCGTGCGGGTGCTGAAGAATGCCAAGGGCCAGTGGTCGCTGACGCAAGTGCCCGAAGTCGAAGGCGCATTCGTCGCGCTCGACCCAACCACCGGTTCGATCCGCGCACTGGTCGGCGGCTTCGACTACGGCAAGAGCAAGTTCAACCATGTCACCCAGGCCTGGCGCCAGCCGGGATCGAGCTTCAAGCCCTTCATCTACTCGGCGGCGCTCGAAAAAGGCTTCACCGCCACGACGGTGATCAACGACGCGCCGCTGTTTTTCGATGCCGAGACCACGGGCAGCCAGCCTTGGGAGCCGAAAAACTACGACGGCACTTTCGACGGCCCGATGCCGCTCAAGCGCGGCCTGGCCAAATCGAAGAACATGATCTCGATCCGCCTCCTGCAGGCCATTGGCCCGCCGTTCGCGCAGGAGTGGGTCACGCGCTTCGGCTTCGATGCCGAGAAGCACCCGGCCTATCTGACGATGGCCCTGGGCGCCGGCTCGGTCACGCCGCTGCAAATGGCCAGCGCCTACGCGGTCTTCGCCAACGGCGGCTACCTGATGGCGCCGCACCTGATCGAGCGCCTGACCGACAGCAAGGGCCGTGTGCTGCAGCAGGCGGTGCGGCCGGCCCTGGACGAATCCTTGCGCACACTCGACGCCCGCAATGCATTCGTCATGACCAACCTGCTGCAAGAGGTCACACGCTCGGGCACCGCCGCGCGCGCGCAAGGCGCGCTCAAGCGCGCCGACATCTACGGCAAGACGGGAACCACCAACGACTCGATGGACGCCTGGTTCGCCGGCTGGCATCCGAACGTGGTGGCGGTGGTCTGGATCGGCTACGACAACCCGAAAAAGCTCGGCGACCGCGAAACCGGCGGCGGCCTGGCATTGCCGGTATGGATCGAGTACATGGCCCAAGCACTGAAGGGCGCGCCGGTGAAGGAAGCGACGGCGCCCGAAGGCGTGCTCAACGTCGGCGGCGACTGGGTCTATGAGGAATACACGCAGGGCGCCGGCGTCCCCAGCCTGGGCCTGGAAGCGGCGCCAGCCCCCGCGCCGCCGACCGAAGAGGAGCGCAAGGGCATCCTCGATCTGTTCCGGAATTGACCTGGCCGCGCTGGCCCTAAAACGCCAACGGCTTGCCAGCCTGCGCGCTGGCCGCTTCGGACAGGCGGGCGAAGAACTCGACACCATCACGCGTGTCGCGCCATTGGCCATCGACATACCGGAAGTGGTAACCGCCGCCGCGGGCGGCCAGCCACAACTCGTGCAACGGCGGCTGGGTATTGACGACGATCTTGCTGCCGCCGGGCAGGCTCAACTCGAGCAGGCCGCCGGTGCGCTGGCCGTCGATGTCGATCACATCGTCTTGCAGCCAGCGGTCGATGGCGACTTCGATGCGTGCCAGCGCATCGGCGCTCAGGCGCTGGTATTCGGCATCGGTGAGCGTTTGGGCTTGCATAGAATCGCCGGCATGAAATTCATTTTGCGCGAATCGAGTGTAGCGGCGCGGCTTTCGCCCCTCTGTCAAAAGGGAGCCTGCACGGCCGCCGTCGCCGTGCTCGCATTGCTCGGCGGCTGTGGCCAGAAGGGGCCGCTGACATTGCCGCCGGCCGCGGCTTCGGCCTCCGCGCCGGCCGGCAAATGAGCGCACTGCCCGGCGCGCCGCATATCGCCTGGCGCGGCCATCAACTCTTCGTCGAAGGCCAGAGTGCGGACGCGCTGGCGCGCGAGCACGGCACCCCCCTGTACGTCTATTCGCGCGGCGCGATGCTCGGCGCGCTGGCGGCCTACCAGCGTGCATTGACGGGCCGCCAGCACCTGATCTGCTATGCGATGAAGGCCAACTCGACGCTGGCCGTGCTGCAAACCTTTGCCCAGGCCGGCTGCGGCTTCGATATCGTCTCGGTGGGCGAGCTCGAGCGTGTGCTCGCGGCCGGCGGTGATGCGTCGCGCGTCTTGTTCTCCGGCGTCGGCAAGCGGCCCGACGAGATGCGCCGCGCGCTCGAGGCCGGCATCAAGTGCTTCAACGTCGAAAGCGTGGCCGAACTGCGCACGCTGTCGGGCGTGGCGCAGGCGATGAACCGGCGTGCGCCGGTGAGCCTGCGCATCAACCCCGACGTCGATGCCGGAACGCACCCGTATATCTCCACCGGTTTGAAGGGCAACAAGTTCGGCATCGCGCACGACGAGGCGCTGGCCGCGTATCGCATTGCCGCGTCACTGCCGGGGCTCGAGGTGGCCGGCATCGACTGTCATATCGGCTCGCAGATCACGCAGCTGGGTCCGCACCTGGACGCACTCGAGCGCCTGCTCGACCTGATCGAGGCGCTCGAAGCCGAGGGCATCGCCATCCGTCACATCGACGTCGGCGGCGGCCTGGGCATCACCTACACCGACGAGGCACCGCCCGATGCCGGCGCGCTGGTGCGCCAGTTGTGCGCGCGAATCGATGCGCGCGGCCACGGCGCACGCGAACTGTTGTTCGAGCCGGGCCGTTCACTGGTCGGCAATGCCGGCGTTCTCCTCACCGAGGTACTGGTGCTCAAGCCCGGCAGCGTGAAGAACTTTTGCATCGTCGATGCCGCGATGAACGACCTGCTGCGCCCGACCCTGTACGACGCGACGATGGGCATCGTGCCATGCACGCTGCGCGACGGCGCTCCGGTGCTCTACGACGTGGTCGGCCCGGTCTGCGAGTCGGGTGACTGGCTGGGCCGCGACCGCGCGCTGGCCGTGCTGCCCGGCGATCGTCTGGCCATCCTCTCGGCCGGGGCTTACGCCTTCGCCATGGCCAGCAACTACAACAGCCGCCCGCGCGCCGCCGAAGTCATGGTCGAGGGCGACCGCGCCTTCGTGATCCGCGAGCGCGAGAAGGTTGCCGCGCTGTTTTCGAACGAACGCCTGATCGATCGCTGATCGACGGCGCGGGCAGGCGCGGGCAGGCGCGGACGAGGCTGAGGTCGGCTCCTGCTTTCGCTGCAAATCCTGTGCAGTTCAGTCGAGCTTGATCTCGCCGTACCAGGTGCTCAGCTGCGACTGGGTGTTGTCGCCGTCGGTCATCACCGCCATCGACTGCAAGGCGCCGGGCGCTTCACCGAACGCCAGGCGATAGTCAGCCGCCAGGTTGCGGCGGTAGCGGCGCCACTGGCCCAGGCCCGCGCTGCCGGATTCGACGACGATCTTGCGCACGCGGTCGCTGCGCGGATGGACAATCACCGCACCCACCGCAGCCTGGGCGTCCCACACATAGACCAGGGTCGCAAATGGAGGCGCTTCGCCGGTGAGTGCATGCGCCAGATCGAACAGCATCTGGTTGCGCGCCGACAAACGGCCGGTATCGCCGGCAAAGGCGAACATCACGCGCGCAGCCGCGTCGCTGGACTCGGCCCGGGACACATCGGCATGGCCGGGCACGGCTTGCACCCACCACGAGAACTCGACCCCGCCGAGTTCAGCGCCCGCGCGCACGACATGGCGCCGCCACATCGAGGCCGAGGCGTCGGCGCGTGCGGCCAGCGCCGGGCGCCCGTCCTTGTACTCGCTGCGGTATTCGGTCAAACGCTTGCCGGGCAGCGGCACCGAGTGCCAGTCACCCGGCTCGGGAGCCGGCGGCGCCATCGCGCAAGCGGCCGCCAGCGCACCGGTCAGCGCCAAGGCAGCACGGCACAGGGCACGACGGCAGGCTGCGGTCCAATCGATCATGCGCACATGAACGAGCCAAAAAAAGGGCCGCACCGGGCGGCCCCTTGTGTTAACGACGCGGCGGCGTCAGAAGCGATGGCGGATGCCGAAAGCCAGGCTGTTCGAGTCGGTACCCGCGCTCTTGGTGACACCGCCCAGGAAACCGGCCTGGCCCGGCGCGGCCTGCGCCAGGTTCTTGTTGTTGAAGTGCGTGACCACCGCGTTCAGGTCGGTGCGCTTGGACAGCGCGTAGCTATAGGCCGCACCATAGGAAGCGACGTCGGCATTGGCCGGCCGCTTGTCGTTGGCGGCGGTGTAGGCCACGTAAAACGTATTCGGGCCGGTCGTCATCTTGTAGCCGATGTGCAGCAGTTGCGCGTCCTGCCGGAGCGCGTCGGTGAATGCACCCTGGACCAGCGCGGCCCCGGCAGCACCGACCGCAGGTGTCAGCAGGGCGGCAATGCCCGATACGCCCGACGGGTTGTCGTCCTTGTAGTTCACGACCATGCCGCTGATCTTGCCGGGGCCGATGTCGTAGGAAACACCGAGCACGGTTGACTCGAGCGAATCCTGGCCGAGCTCGTTGTTGCGCTTGTTGTACGCGGCGCCCACCAGCAGGCCGCCCATCTTGTAGGACGCCATCAGGCCGCCAAACCGGTTGGCCGCGTTATTGCCCGAGATACCGCCGAAGGCATACATGGTCGACGCGGTCAAACCGCCCAAGACGATGCGGTATTGCAGGGCATTGCTGACGCGGATATCGATGCTCGGCGGGATCGCCCCAGCCTGGCCTGCGGCCAGGCTCGACTGCGTGCCCATGATGTCGAAGGTGACCGATATTTCATAGGCCGGCGTGTACTGGCGCCCGGCCAGGATCGCGCCATAGGGCGTGACCAGACCAACATAGACCTGGCGATCCCAGAACCTGCTGTCGGCCAGGTGGTTGACCCCCAGCGTGGAACCGATATTTGCCGCGACGCCGGACACCGCCGCTTGAATGGCACAGGTCGGCAGGCCGGTCGGGCCACTCGGCGTGGCCACCGGGCACAGCGCGGGAATCACGAGTCTGGCATCCAGCAAGCGGTCGGGCACCTGCGAGCCCGACGGCGGCCGGTTGCTGATGGAGCCATTGTTGGCCTCGGTGCGGTTCTCGAGGGTGAACAGCGCGCGCCAGCCGCCACCGAGGTCTTCATTGCCGCGCAGGCCGAAGCGCGAGCCTTCCATGATGCCGCTGACCAGCGCCGTATCGGTGCCTTTGGCGTAGCCGGTGACGCGCTGCACGCCAACATCGACGATGCCGTACAGGGTAACGCTGTTGGGAGGGGCGGTCTGGGCCAGACAAGCGCCGCTCGCAGCAGCCAGCAAGCTCAGGGCGAAGGCTTTGTTCATGGGATCGTCTCCGGATTTTCAGGCTCTTGAATCTTGAACGATGGCCGCCGGCCATGGATTGCGCTGTTGTTCGATGCCAACGCCTGTTTTCCCTGAGTGGCGACCGCGCCCGCACATGAAAAGGGCCGCCCGAAGGCGGCCCTGCTGTGACGCGTGAAGCGCGTATGCGCTTCGATCAGAAGCGGTGCGTAACGCCGACGTCGAAGGCGGTCTTCTTCTGAGCTGCGGTGAAACGATCGCCACTGGACTTGCCAAGCGTTGCGTACAGGTTGGTGCGCTTGGACAATCTGTAGTCGCCGCCGAAGCCGAACTTGCTGCCGTCGCGCAGCGCCAGATCGGAGTTGATGCGGGCATAACCCGTGCGCAGCAGCACCGGGCCGAACGGCGCCGTCAGGCCGATCGAGAAGAATTTCAGATCCTCGGCGACGCCAGCGGCCGTCGCGGTGAAGTTGTCGCCCTTCTCGAACGCGCCGAGCAGCTTAAAGATGCCGAAATCGTAGGCGCCATAGACGCCGGTGGTCTTCAAGTCGGCCGTATTCCGGTCGTAGGCCAGACCCACGTTCAGCGGGCCGGCGGCATAGCGGACACTGGCGCCGATCGGCCGCTCGCTATTGAGGCTTGCCGTCGGCGTATTGGCGCCGGCAAGGCCGCCCCCATGCTCCTCAGCAATCTGACCTTTTCCGGCCGCAATCGCGGCATGAACGCTGAAACCGCTCAGGCTCGGCGAGCGGTAGTAGATGGCACTGTTGGCGCGCAGCGTGGCATTGATGCCGCCGCTGTACACGCTGCCGACCGTGCCGGTCGCGAACGGGTCGAAGCCGGCGTCCATATCCTGCAGCGGCATCAGGATCCGACCGAGGCGAACGTCGCCGAAGCCGCCCGCCAGGCCGACCGCCGTATTGCGCCAGAAGGTTGCCGTCGTCGCTGCCGTGTTGCCGTTGGTGGTGCCCCGGGTATTGCCGTTTTGAATGCGGAAGCGATGGTTCAGCAGGAAGAAGGCCGACATGCCGCCGCCCAAGTCTTCACGCCCGGAAATCGTGAAAGCGCTGTAGCCCGACTGCGAGGGCTGCATGTTCCAGCTGTGAGTGGTGGCGGTTCCCACTTGGGTTCCCACTCGGGCGACGCCGGCATCGACGATGCCGGACAAGGTGACCGACGACTGCGCCAACGCGGCACCGGCAAAGGCGCCGAGTGCGGCAAGAGCGAGCAGAGATTTTTTCATTGCAACTATCTCCTAGGTTGAAAAAGGGATCCCATTTATGGAACCGCCCGGCTAAACAAGTTCGTCCCGCTGGAGGGCCGATCAGACCAACCTCCTCAGCGGAAGTTGGGCATATTGCACCAGAGCCCTCCAGCGCTGCAAAGCATTGACCGCGATTTCCATCGCGCATGTTGTCGCGCTACAACGAAAGGGCCTGCATCCCGGCCTTTGATGTCAGTGCCCGCCCGGCCGCCCGAAGGGCACTGCGCCCCCTTGCTCGGGGGGCCGCGAACGAAGTGCGTTGGGGGGTCTCAATGTGGCGACGGCAGGGTCCATGCCGATCTATCCTCGCGCATTCATGATCGATGCCATCGACCGAAGCCTGATCGCTGCGGATGCCGCGCTGAAGACCCTGGGCGGCGCCGCACGGGCCCGGCGTGCGCCGCCGAAGGCGCCCGCGGCCGCTGATTTGTCCGCCAACGAGCGCCGCCTGTCCGGCGCGCTGATGCGCGTCAACCACGTCGGCGAGGTTTGTGCCCAGGCGCTGTACCAGGCCCAGGCGCTGACCGCGCGTACGCCCGCCTTGCGCGAGCAAATGGCCGCCGCAGCGCGCGAGGAAACCGACCACCTGGCCTGGACCGAGCAGCGCCTGCGCGAGCTGGGCGACCGGCCCAGCCGGCTCAATCCGCTGTGGTATGCCGGCGCCTTCGCCCTCGGGCTGGCGGCCGGCCGCGCCGGCGATGCCTGGAGCCTGGGCTTCGTCGTCGAAACCGAGCGGCAAGTCGAGCAACACCTGGCCGGTCATTTGTCGCGTCTGCCCGAAAACGACGCCGCATCGCGCGCCATCGTGGCGCAGATGAAGGACGACGAAGCCGAACATGCGCGCGCCGCGCAGCAAGCCGGCGCCGCAACCCTGCCCGCGCCGCTGCGTCTGGCCATGCGCCTGGCGGCCAAGTTCATGACCATCACCGCGCACCGCCTCTGAAGGGCCTCAGAGACTGAGAGTTTTTTGAATTGGCCCCCTCTCCCTCTGGGAGAGGGTGGGGGTGAGGGCCTGCGAAACACCACTGTGCCCGGCGCAGCCCCTCACCCCAGCCCTCTCCCCAAAGGGGCGAGGGAGCAAATGCAAAGGGGGTCGAAAGACTCTCACGCTCTCAGGCAGCCACGACTTCGTAGCTCGTCGTGATGGTCGCCGTTTTGGCCAACATGATGCTGGCCGAGCAATATTTTTCGTGCGACAGGGCGACGGCCCGCGCCACCGCAGCGGCATTCAGCTGGCGCCCGCTGACGATGAAATGCATGTGAATGCTGGTGAAGACTTTCGGATCGGCTGGCGCGCGCTCGGCCTTGAGCTCGACGCGGCAGCCGGTCACGTCGTGCCGGCCGCGTTTGAGGATCAATACGACGTCGTAGGCGGTGCAGCCGCCGCTGCCGGCCAGCACGGTTTCCATCGGCCGCGGCGCCAGGTTGCGGCCGCCGCCGTCGGCGGCGCCGTCCATCGTCAGCAGGTGGCCGCTGCCGGTTTCGGCCACCAAGGTCATGCCGCTGGCCGCGACCCAATCGACTGTGCATTCCATCGCCAAAGACTCCGCCCCGTCGGCATCGCCGGAAAGCGCTCCGGCGCGGTGCATTGTGCCCCGCCTCCATGCGCCTGGCGCTGGGCCGTGGGCCGCCATCGCTGACATATGATGCGCCGCAATACGACGAAGGCGGCAGGCGGAGACACAGGCGATGGCAGGCTCACCCCGGGTGCAACGCAAGGCGGGTGGCGAGTACCTGCAAAAAATTCTCACCGCGCGGGTCTATGACGTGGCCATCGAGTCGCCGCTCGAACCCGCCCGTACCCTGTCGCGCCGCCTGGGCAACCAGGTGCTGCTCAAGCGCGAAGACCAGCAGCCGGTCTTCAGCTTCAAGCTGCGCGGAGCCTACAACAAGATGGCGCACCTGTCGGCCGAGCAACTGGCGCGCGGCGTGATCTGCGCTTCGGCCGGCAACCACGCGCAGGGGGTTGCGCTGTCGGCGAAAAAGCTCGGCTGCCAGGCGGCGATCGTGATGCCGGTGACCACGCCCAAGTTGAAGATCGACGCCGTCAAGGCCCTGGGCGGCGAGGTCGTGCTGCACGGCGACAGCTACTCCGACGCGCATGGCCACGCCAAGCTACTCGAAGCCGAGCGCGGCATGACCTTCGTCCACCCCTTCGACGACCCGGATGTCATTGCCGGCCAAGGCACGGTAGCGATGGAAATCCTGCGCCAGCACCAGGGGCCGATCGACGCCGTGTTCGTGGCCATCGGCGGCGGCGGCCTGGTCGCGGGCGTGGCGGCGTATATCAAGGCGGTGCGGCCGGAGGTGCAAGTCATCGGCGTGCAGACCCAGGACTCCGACGCGATGCTGCGCTCGGTGCGTGCCGGGCGCCGCGTCACGCTGCACGACGTGGGCCTGTTTTCCGACGGCACGGCGGTCAAGCTGGTCGGCGAGGAGACGTTTCGCCTGACGCGCGCCTTGGTCGATGACTTCGTCGTCGTCGATACCGACGCCGTCTGCGCCGCCATCAAGGACGTCTTCCAGGACACCCGCAGCATTCTCGAGCCGGCCGGCGCGCTGGGCGTGGCGGCCGTCAAGCAGTACGTGGCTGAACACAAGCTCAAGGGCCGGACCTTGGTGGCCATCACCTGCGGTGCGAACATGAACTTCGACCGCCTGCGCTTCGTGGCCGAGCGGGCCGAGTTCGGCGAGCAGCGCGAAGCCCTCTTTGCGGTGACGATCCCCGAGGAACGCGGCTCGTTCAAGCGCTTCTGCGAACTGATCGGCCCGCGCAGCGTGACCGAATTCAACTACCGCATTTCCGACGCCAAGGTGGCGCATGTCTTCGTCGGCATCGCCATCGCGCAGCGCGACGAGGCCGACAAGATCGAGCGCAATTTCCTGCGCCACGGTTTTGCCACCGTCAACCTCACCGACGACGAGCTGGCCAAGGAACATGTGCGCCACATGGTCGGCGGACGCTCCGAACTGGCGCGCCAGGAACGCCTCTACAGCTTCGTCTTCCCCGAACGGCCCGGCGCGTTGATGCGCTTTCTGGCGGCCTTGCACCCGGGCTGGAATATCAGCCTGTTCCACTACCGCAACCAGGGCGCCGACTACGGCCGCATCCTGGTCGGATTGCAGGTTCCGGCCAGCGACAAGCGCGCGCTGCGTGAATTTCTCGACGGCCTGGGCCACCCCTACGTCGATGAGACCGACAACCCCGTCTATGGGCTGTTCCTGAGATAGCCAGGATCTGTTCACAGTCAGGGCAACCCCGGGCGCCCTACACTGGCAACCATGTCGCCCAGCACGCGGTCCCTGATCACGCCGACGTCGAACGCGCTCCTGGAACGTGCGTTGCGCGACAAATTGCAGCGCCGCGCCGAGACCATTGGCAGCCTGGGCGAACTCGAGCCGCTGGCCGTGCGCATCGGCCTGGTCCAGAACACCTTGAAGCCGCGCTTTCGCGAGCCGCAGCTGGTGCTGTTTGCCGGCGACCACGGCCTGGCCGTCGAAGGCTTGCCCACACCGCCCGGCCAGGCCACGGCCGAGCGCGCCCGGCAAGCCCTGACCGGGCAGTTGCCGCTGGCGGTATTTGCCCATATCCAGGGCCTGGCGCTGTCGGTGGTCGATGGCGGCGTGGCCGAGCGCCTGATGCCGCACGAGCGGCTGTTGATGCGCAAAATCGCCCACGGCACGCGCAACGCCCGCGTGGGCGCGGCGATGTCGGTCGAGCAGGCCCAGGCCGCGATCCGCGCCGGCATGGAAATCGGCGACTCGCTGCCCGGCAACCTGCTGGCCTGCGCCGGTGTCGCCGTCGGCGGCCACGAGAGTGCCGCCTTGATGCTGTCGCGCCTGGCGGGCACGCCGGTGCGTGACTTGCTGATGTCTCGCGCGGGCATGGATGCCGACCACCTGAACCACCTGCTGACCGTCACCCAGGCCGTACAGGCACGGCATCGCGAGGTGATCGATCCGGTCGAGGTGCTGGCGGCTTTCGGTGGCTTCGAGATCGCCATGATGGTCGGCGCGATGCTGGTCGCCGCCAGCCGGCGCCACCTGATCATGGTCGATGGCCTGCCGGCCTGCGCAGCCCTGATGGTCGCCGCGCGCATCGCAGCGCCGGTCACCGACTACTGCGTATTTTGTCGCAGCCACAGCCACCTGGGGCTGGACGTGGCCCTGGATCTGTTCCAGACCACGGCCCTGCTCGAGTTGGGCATGGAAAGCAGCGACGGCACGGGCGCCACCCTGGCCTGGCCCCTGGTGCGCGCCGCCGCGGCCTTGCTCAGCGAATTGGCCGAGGGCGAAGATCCGGGGCCTTCGCGGCCAGGCAGCATCGACAGCCCGGTGGCTGCGCTCGGCGCGCGCTCCGACTGAGAGCGTGAGAGTCTTTCGACCCCCGTCGTACTTGCTCCCTCGCCCCTTTGGGGAGAGGGTTGGGGTGAGGGGCTGCGCCGGGCACAGTGGTGTTTCTCGGGCCTTCACCCCCACCCTCTCCCAGAGGGAGAGAGGGCCAATTCAAAAAACGCTCAGTCTCTGAGGCCCCGTTTCGGGCTGGAGCCAGGGTAGCTCAGCGCGTATTGGGGTCGGGCGGTGGCGGCGCCGGGATCGGCTCAGCCTGCTGTGGCGGCGGCGGCGCGGCCATCGTCGGCGGCGCGGCCGCCAGCGTCGAAATCGCCGCGCCGGCGAGGCCGGTCGGCGCGCCCTGCACCTGCGCCAGCGGCAGGCTGCCGGTGGCCGGCGGCGGCAAGGCCGGCAAATCCAGCGTCACCTGCGGCGCCGCGCCGCGCGCGCCGAGCCTGGCGCCGCGCGCATGCACCGCTTGCAGAAGCAGATCGCCATCGACCGCCGCGCCCACGGCATAGCTGCGCGCCGGTTTGCCATCGACCGCGATCAGCGCCAGGCCCGTGCGGTCGCCGCCCTGCCGCGGCGCCGCCACGCCCAGCAGCTTGAAACGTGCAGACAGCGGCGTTTGGGCCACGCCAGCGCCGCCGACGGTCTCGGTCTCGGGCACCGCACCGAACAGGCGCGTCAGGTCGCCGCGCGGCGCGGTGGCGGCGCCGACCGCCACGGTGTGGGCCGGCGCCGCGGGCGACGCAGCGCCCAGGCGCAAAAGCCAGAACATCGCGCTGGCGGCAACCGCGGCCCAGATCACGAATGCAACGAAGCGTGCCTGCATGGTGGCCGATTATCATTGAATGCATCGCCCCCGCAGCCCTCCCCCAAGCCGCCTTCGCGTGCAGCCTGCACGCGGCGCGCGGCGCACACGCACCATGAACCACTCGCGTTTTCCGCTTTACCGTCCCCGCGCCAGCCGCGGCTTCACGCTGATCGAGTTGCTGGTCGTGCTGGTGATCATCGGCGTGCTGGCCGCGCTGATCGTGCCCAACGTGCTCAACCGCGCCGACGAAGCGCGCGTCACGGCGGCACGCACCGACGTCAACAACCTGATCCAGGCTTTGAAGCTCTACAAGCTCGACAACCAGCGCTTCCCGAGCGCCGAGCAGGGCCTCGAGTCCCTGGTCAGGAAACCCGCTGTCGGCACCCTGCCGCCGAACTGGAAGCCTTACCTCGACAAGCTGCCCAACGACCCCTGGGGCCGCGCCTACCAGTATGTCAACCCGGGCGTGAAGGGCGAAATCGATGTCTTCAGCTTTGGCGCCGATGGCCAGCCCGGCGGCGAAGGCAACGATGCGGATGTCGGCTCCTGGCAATAGCGCCGCTTCGCTGCGGCGTGCAGCGCGCAGCGCGGGTTTCACGCTGATCGAAGTCATCGTGGTGATGGCCCTCATCGCCATCGGCACTGCGCTGGTCGGCCTGGCGCTGCGCGACGGCACGCAAAGCCGCCTCAACGAGGAAGGCGCACGCCTGTCGGCGCTGCTCGAATCGGCCCGCGCCGAGGCCCGCGCCTCCGGCATCGCGGTGCGCTGGACGCCAGCCGACGCCGCCGCCACCGACGGCGCGCATTTTCGTTTCATCGGCCTGCCGCAGGACACCGAATTACCCACGCGCTGGCTGGGCGAAGGCGTCAGCGCCGAAATCGTCGGCGCCCGTGCGCTCTGGCTCGGGCCCGAACCGGTGCTGCCGGCGCAGCGCCTGGTACTGCACCTCGAAGACCGCCGCCTGGTGCTGGCCAGCGATGGCCTGGCACCCTTTGCACCGGCCGATGAGGCCGGCGCGCCATGATGCGCTCGCCCGGCGGCGACGCAGACACGCCATGACGCGGCCCCCCGCAGTGCGCAGCGCACGCGGCTTCACGCTGATCGAAGTGCTGGTGGCGCTGGCGATCGTGGCCGTGGCCCTCGGTGCCGGCATCAAGGCCGCCGGCGCGCTGACCCACAACGCGCAGCGCCTGGCCGATGTGAGCGCGGCACAGTGGTGCGCCGACAACCAGCTCGCCAACCTGAAACTGGCACGCCAGTTTCCCGCCATCGGCGACAGCAACTTCACCTGCGAGCAACTCGGCCGCAGCTTCAAGGGCCAGTTGCGCGTGCGACCGACGCCGAACCCGAACTTCCGCCGCGTCGATGCCAGCCTCGCCGACGACCTCGATCAACCTTTGTTGACGCTTTCGACCGTCCTGCCCCGATACTGAATATGTCGCGCCCTGTGTGCAAGCAATCCGGCTTCACGCTGGTCGAAGTCCTGGTGGCGCTGGTGCTGATGGCGGTGCTTTCCGGCCTGGCCTGGCAGGGCCTGGACGGCATCTCGCGGGCGCGCCATGCGAGCCAGGCCCGCGTCGAACAAACCCTGCGCTTGAACACCGTGCTGGCGCAATGGGAGCAGGATCTGCAATCGGTGTTCGACACCGATATCGTGCCTGCACTGGCCTTCGACGGCACCACCGTGCGCCTGGTGCGCCGGCAGGCCGACGGTTTGCAGATCGTGGCCTGGTCGCTGCGCGAGCAACGCTGGCTGCGCTGGACCGGGCCGGTCCTGACCCAGCCGGCGGCCTTGCGCGAAAGCTGGCTGGTCAGCCAGCAGTTGCTCGGCAACGAGCCGGCGCAGTTGCGCCTGCCGGACGGCCTGGTCGCCTGGCAGGTCTATTTTTATCGCGGCAATGCCTGGAGCAACGCACAGTCGAGCGCCGGCACCACAACACCTTCTCCCACGCGCACGCCGCTGCCCACCGGCGTGCGCGTCGTGCTCGCTTTCGCCGGCGGCGGCCTGGCCGGCAACCTGACCCGCGACGTGATGCTCGGACCGCAAATGCCATGAGACCGCCGGGCCGCTCCCAAGGCGAATACCGGAGGGCGAAGCCCGAAGGTTCGCCAGTGACGCACCCCACCTGCGTCCAGCGCCAGCGCGGCGCCGCCCTGCTGCTGGCGATGCTGATCCTGACCCTGGTGGCGACGATGGCCTCGGGCATGGTCTGGCAGCAGTGGCGCGCGATTCAGGTCGAAAGCGCCGAACGCGCGCGCACGCAGTCGGCGTGGATCCTCCTCGGCGCGCTCGACTGGGCCCGCCTGATCCTGCGCGAGGATGCGCGCACCGGCGGCGCCGACCATCTCGGCGAACCCTGGGCCGTGCCACTGGCCGAGGCGCGGCTATCGTCGTTTTTGGCCGCCGACCGCGACAACAACAGCGCCGCCGAAAGCGATGGCATCGAGGCCTTCCTGTCGGGCAGCATCACCGACGCGCAATCGCGCTGGAATCTGCGCAAATTGATCGACGCCGACGGCAAGGTCGCCCCGGCGCAATTGCGCGTCCTGGTCCGGTTGTGCGAACAGGCCGGGCTGCCCGGCGCCAGCGCCGAGCGCATCGCGCTGGCGCTGCGCAAGGCCTGGGCGCCCAAGGTGGCGGCGGCGCCCGGCACGGCGCCGGAAGAGGCCTTCATCGCACCGCAACGCCTGGCCGAGCTGAGCTGGCTGGGCATCGACCCCGACACCCTGCGCCGGCTCGAACCCTGGGTCACCTTGCTGCCGAGCGCCGATACCCGCGTCAACGTCAATACCGCAGCGGCCGAGGTGATCGCCGCCGCCGTCGATGGCATGAGCCTGGGCAGTGCGCAGCGCCTGTTGCAGGAGCGCCAGCGCACGCCGCTGCGCGACCTCGGTGCAGCGGCGACACGGGCCTATTTCCCGGCCGGCCCGCAGACCCAGCTCGACGGCGTGGGCGTGGCCAGCCGCTTTTTTTGGGTCCAGGGCCGCTTGCGCCTGGGCCAGCGCGTGCTCGAGGAACGCTCGCTGATCGAACGCCGGCAATTCGACATCGTGGTGCTGGCGCGCGAGCGCATCAACCTGCGCGAAACCAATTGAATCGATGTGCAATACGCACCCAATACACTCGCCACGTCATTGACTTCATATCCGATGCCGTTGCCGCAGCCTTTTTTTGGCGCTAGCCTCGACTCGCCGTCATGTCCACCCTGGTGATCCAGCTTCCCGCAAGGCCGCGCCTGCAAGGCGGCACCGAAGCAGTGCGCGCGTCGGCGCCGGGCGGCATGGGCCCCGAGCTGGCCTACGTGCTCACACCCGATGGCTTGGCCGTCGCCAAGCACGGCCGCGCGGCTGCGGCCGTGCTGCCCAAGGCCGACAGCGTGGTGCTGGTGCTGGCCGACACCGACGTCAGCTGGCACCGCATCACGGTGCCCAAAGCACCCGCCGCGCAGCAGCGCGCAGCGATTGCCGGCGTGCTCGAAGAACAGTTGCTCGATGAACCCGGTGCGCTGCACCTGGCCCTGGCGCCCGGCGGCACAGGCGGCCAGAGCGCCTGGGTGGCGGCGATCGACAAGGCCTGGTTTGCGGCCGAACTGCGCAGCCTGGACAAGGCCGGCGTTCAGGTCGAACGAGCGGTGCCGGTTTCCTGGCCCGAAGCGACCCCGATGGGGCACTTCTCGACCGCCTTCGGCGCCGACGCGGGGGCGCCGATGCAACTGACCTGGTCCGACGCCAACGGCGTGGCGGCTATCGGCGTGCAAGGCGCGCTGGCACGCCAGATGCTGCCGATCTGGGGCGCCCAGCCGGCACGCTGGAGCGCGCACCCCGCCGTTGCCGCCCCGGCCGAGCGCTGGCTCGGGCGCGGCGTGCTGGTGCTGAGCGATGAAGAACGCCTGTTGCAGGCGGCGCGCTCGCTGTGGAACCTGCGCCAGTTCGATCTCGCGCCGCGCCACCGCGGTGCGCTCGCCTTGCGCGACGCCTGGCGGCAATTCCGCAGCAGCGCCTGGCGGCCGGTGCGTTATGGGCTGCTCGCATTGGCGGCCTTGCAGGTGCTGGGCCTGAACCTGTGGGCCTGGCACCAGCAAAGCCAGGTCGAGGCCAAGCGCAGCGCCATCGTGCAACTGCTGCGCACGACGCACCCGCAGGTGCGCACCGTGCTCGACGCCCCGGTCCAAATGCAGCGCGAGACCGACACCTTGCGCAGTGCCGCCGGCAAGAACAGCGACACCGACCTCGAAACCGTGCTCGGCGCCATGGCCGCAGCCTGGCCCGATGGCCAGCCGCCGCTGGCCACGCTGAAATTCGACAACGGCCGGCTCAGTTTTGCGGCCGGCGGCTGGGCCGAGGCCCAGATTGCCCAGTTTCGCGCCCAGCTCGCAGGCGGCGGCTGGAATCTGGCCGCCAACAATGGCGTGCTGAGCATCAGCCGCGGTAAATCGTCATGAGGGGTTTTTCTAATTCACGCATCGCCCTGCCGCTCAGTGCCGGCGATGCCATCGACCACTGGACCGCGCCTTGGCGCGCCCGCTGGCGCGCGCTGGGCGAACGCGAGCGCCGCGGCCTGGCCATCGCGGCCTGGGTGCTGTTCCTGTTCCTGTTCTGGGCCCTGGCCATCGCGCCGGCCTGGCGCACGGCGCGTGCCACACCGGCACAGCTCGACCAACTCGACGCCCAGTTGCAGCAGATGCAGCGCCAGGCCAACGAAGCGCGTGAGTTGCGCGCGATACCGGCGCTGGGCAGCACGCAGGCCGCAGCGGCGCTGCGCGCGGCCAGCGACGGGCTGGGCAGCGCCGGCCGTTTGCAACTGAGTGGCGACCGGGCCACGCTGACGCTGACGGGGGCCAGCGGCGCCCAGTTGCGCGACTGGCTGGTCGAAGCGCGCAGCGCCGCGCGCGCCCGCCCGCTCGAAGCCAACCTGACGCGCGGCCCGCAGGGCTACAGCGGCAGCGTCGTACTCGCCTTGCCGAGCGGGAGCGGGCAATGACGCGCCACCGCACCTGTCTCGCGCGGCGGGCCGAGCGCCGGGCCGCTCCCAAGCCGGCCCGCATCCCGACGGGGGATCGACCGACGTACCCGTCGGGCGAGGGGCTCCAGTGAGCATCATTTCCGCCGCCCTGCGCACGCGCGAACGCGGCCAACAGGCACGCTTTGCGCGCACCGGTTTTGCCGAATCGACGCTGGCCGAGCTGGCCTGGCAGCGCGTGCGCGGCGCCGGCTGGCGCTGGGCCGTGGCCGGGGCGATCATCGGTGCGGCCGGCGGGCTGGCGGCCTTTGCACCGGCGGCCTGGCTGGCCTCGGCGCTGGCCTCCGCCACCGCCGATCGGCTGCTGCTGACCGATGCCCGCGGCACGCTGTGGAACGGCAGCGCCTTGCCGGTGCTGAGCGGTGGCCCCGGCAGCCGCGACGCCAGCGCCCTGCCCGGCAGGATTGAATGGCGTCTGGCCTGGCGCGGCCTGAGTGCCGAATTGCGCGCCCGCCAGGCCTGCTGCCTGCGCGGCGAAGTGCGCGCGCTGATCCACCCCGGCCTCGGGCGCCTGTCGGTGCAGGTACTGCCGGCCGAAAGCAGCACGATCGGCCAATGGCCGACCGGCTGGCTGGCCGGCCTGGGCACGCCGTGGAATACGCTGCAGCTCGGCGGCACGCTGCGCCTCACATCGCCCGGCCTGACCATCGAATGGGTGCAGGGCCGGGTGCGCTTTTCCGGCGAGGCCGCGCTCGATATCGCCAATGCGTCCTCGCGCGTGGCCACGCTCGAGACCCTCGGCAGCTACCGCCTGAGCCTGCGCGGCAATGCCGCCAGCGGCGATGCGGCGAGCCTGTCGCTGATCACCGTCGATGGCGCATTGCGCCTGTCGGGCCAGGGCGAATGGACGGGGACCGGCCTGCGCTTTCGCGGCGAGGCCCAGGCCGCCGAGGGCAGCGAGACGGCCTTGAACAACCTCTTGAACATCATCGGCCGGCGCCAGGGCGCGCGCTCGGTCATCTCGATCGGATGAGCATGAAAATACAATCCCCTTCGATCGCGCTCGGCCTGATCGCGACGACGGTTTCGGCCTGCCTGCTGGCGCCGCCGCTGGCGGCGCAGACCGCGGCCAACCGCGCTGCGGGCCACAGCCCGGCGCTGAAGTCCGGCACCCAGGTGACACTGAATTTCGTCAACGCCGATATCGAGGCCGTGAGCCGCGCGATGGGCGCGATGCTCGACAAGCAGTTCATCGTCGATCCGCGCGTCAAGGGCAATATCACCGTCTATAGCGAAACCCCGCTGACGGTGCGTGAGGCCTACCTGAACTACCTGGCCGCGCTGCGCGGGCTGGGCTTCACGGTGGTGGAAAACGCCGGCCTGCTGAAGGTGGTGCCCGAAGCCGACGCCAAGCTGCAGGCCGGCACGGTATCGATCGGCGCGGTACAGCAGCGCGGCGACCAGATCCTGACCCAGATCTTCCGCCTGAACCACGAGAACCCGAACAACCTGGTGGCCGTGCTGCGGCCCCTGATCAGCCCGAACAACACCATCAATGCCAACCTCGGCAGCAATACCCTGGTCATCACCGACTACGCCGACAACCTGGCGCGGCTGGGCAAGATCATCGCCGCGCTCGACCAGCCCAGCGCGTCGGACATCGAAGTCGTGCCGCTCCAGCATGGCCTGGCCAGCGACATGGCGCCGCTGGTGCAGCGCCTGGCCGATGGCGCCGCCGGTGGCGCCCCCGGTGCGGCGGGCGGCAGCGCCGGCGCGGTGGCGGTGATTGCCGACGCCCGCAGCAACGCCTTGATCGTGCGCGCCGCCAACCCGGCGCGCCAGGCCCAGGTGCGCGCCATCGTCAACAAGCTCGACCTGCCGACGCAGGGCGCCAGCGGCCCGGGCGGCTCGATCTGGGTCGTGCATTTGAAAAATGCCGATGCCACCAAACTGGCGCAGGTGCTGCGCGCGGCGTTTGGCGGCGGTGGCGGCAGCGGCGGCACGTCGCCCAGCCCACTGAGCACGCTGCCATCGGCGGCCCAGCCCGGCGCCTCGCCGCAGGCAACGGCGCCGATCCAGGCCTCGGCTGGACCGAGCACCGGCGGTTTCATCCAGGCCGACCCGTCCACCAACTCGCTGATCATCACGGCCGCCGAGCCGCTGTACCGCCAGGTGCGGTCGATGATCGATCAGCTCGATTCGCGCCGCGCCCAGGTCTATATCGAAAGCCTGATCGTCGAAGTCAGCGGTGACAACGCGGCCGACTTCGGCTTTCAGTGGCAGGGTGTCAGTGGGCGCAGAGGCGACTCGAGCATCGTCGCCGGCGGCACGAGCTTCGGCGATTCGTCGATCATCGACCTTTCGGTCGCTGCAGCCGGGGGCCGCGCCACCGCGGGGCCTGCACTCAATGCGCTGCCCAACGGATTGAATATCGGCGTATTGAAAAACCTCGGCGACGGCCTGTATGGCCTGTCGGCCATTGCCCGCGTGCTTCAGACGCAGTCCAACACCAACATCATGTCCACGCCCAACCTGATCACGCTGGACAATGAAGAAGCCAAGATCGTCGTCGGCAACAACGTGCCCTTCATCACCGGCTCGTTCACCAATACCGGCACCGCGGCCACCAACCCCTTCCAGACCATCGAGCGCAAGGACGTAGGCCTGACGCTGCGCATCAAGCCGCAGATCGGCGAAGGCGGCACGGTGCGCTTGACGATCTTTCAGGAAAGCTCGGATGTGATCGGCCAAGCCACCGGCACCGGCGGCACGGGGCCGACGACCAGCAAGCGCTCGATCGAGTCCAACGTGGTCATCGACGACGGCCAGATCCTGGTCCTCGGCGGCCTGATCCAGGACAAATACGACGAAAGCAAATCCAAGGTGCCGCTACTCGGGGATCTGCCCTTGATCGGCAATCTGTTTCGCAGCGAATCGCGCAAAAAGACGCGCACGAATCTGATGGTTTTCCTGCGCCCGACCGTGATGCGCGATGCCCAGAGCGCGAACCGGCTCTCGCTCGACCGCTATGACGTGATCCGCTCGCACCAGAAGGACAGCCAGCCGGCGCGCAATTTCCTGCTGCCGATCAACGATGTACCGGTCGCGCCGCCGCTGCGGCCCGAGCCAGCCTCGGCGCCGAAAGCCGACTGAACGCAACGACGATGGGCACCCGCCACCCCCTGCCGTACGGCTTCGCCAAGGCGCACACGCTGCTGCTCGAGGACGACGGCCAGCAGTTCACGCTGTGGAGCGGCGAGCACTCGCCGCCGGCCGCGCTGTCGGAAGTCCTGCGCGTGTATGACGTGCAGTGCTTCGAGCGCGAGGCCCAGGCCAGCCTGGCGCAGCGCATCGCGGTGGCCTATGCCGGCGGCGAATCGAGCGCGGCGGCGGTGGTCGGTGAAGTTGAAAGCGCGGTCGATCTGTCGCGCCTGATGCAGGATCTGCCGGCGGTCGAAGACCTGCTCGAAGCCGCCAACGACGCGCCGATCATCCGCATGTTGAATGCGCTGCTGACGCAGGCCGCGAAAGACGGCGCCAGCGATATCCACATCGAACCCTACGAGCGCAACTCTTCGGTGCGCTTTCGCGTCGATGGCACCCTGCGCGAGGTGGTGCAGCCCAACCGCGCGCTGCATGCGGCGCTGATCTCGCGCCTGAAGATCATGGCCGAGCTCGATATCGCCGAAAAGCGCCTGCCGCAGGACGGTCGCATTTCGCTGCGCATCGGCGGCCGGGCGATCGACGTGCGCGTCTCGACCTTGCCTTCGGCGCACGGCGAGCGCGCCGTGCTGCGCCTGTTGGACAAGGGCGAGTCGAAATTCACCCTCGAATCGCTGGGCATGAACGGCGATGTTCTGAAGAGCTTCCAGAAACTGGTGCAGCAGCCGCACGGCATCGTGCTCGTCACCGGCCCCACCGGCTCGGGCAAGACCACCACGCTGTACGCCGCCCTGCAAACCCTGGAGACGGCGACGACGAATGTGCTGACGGTCGAAGACCCGATCGAATACGAACTGCCCGGCATCGGCCAGACCCAGGTCAATCCGAAGATCGACCTGAGCTTCGCCAAGGCCCTGCGCGCGATCCTGCGCCAGGATCCCGACGTGATCATGATCGGCGAGATCCGCGATTTCGAAACCGCGCAGATCGCCATCCAGGCCTCGCTCACCGGCCACCTGGTGCTGGCCACCGTACATACCAACGACGCGCCGAGCACGGTGACGCGCCTGACCGATATGGGCGTCGAGCCCTTCCTGCTCAGCAGCTCGCTGCTCGGCGTGCTGGCCCAGCGCCTGGTGCGCAAGCTTTGCCCGCACTGCAAGCGGGTCGATGCCCGCGGCCGCTATCACCCGGTCGGCTGTGTCGAATGCGGCATGAGTGGCTACAAAGGCCGCACCGGGGTCTATGAAATGATGGTCGCCGACGACAAGGTCAGCTCGCTGATTCACAACCGTGCCGCCGAAAGCCAACTCTTCGTCGCCGCCGAAGCCGCCGGCCTGCGCTCGATGCGCGAAGACGGCCAACGTCTGATCGAAGAGGGCGTTACCTCGGCCGAAGAAGTCATGCGCGTCACGCGCGAATAATGTTGACCCCCAAGCTTGTGGCTTCGCCCCTTCGCGCCCCCCCAAGGGGGAGCAGCGCCGCTCGGGGCGGCCCATCGCTGCGCTGATCATGCCCGCCTACAAATTCGAGGCCCTCGACGCCGCCGGCAAGGCCAAGACCGGCTTGCTCGAGGCCGACAACGCCAAGGCCGCGCGCGCGCAATTGCGGGCCCAGGCGCTGGTGCCGCTGGAGGTCGTGCCGGTGGCGCAGGCGGCCAACGACGGCCAGGCTGCGCGCTTCGGCCGGCGTGTTTTTTCGAGCACCGGCCTGTCGGTGTGGACGCGCCAGATGGCCGGCCTGGTCGGCTCGGGCCTGCCGCTCGAACGCGCCTTGACCGCCCTGGTCGATGAATCCGAAGACCCGCGCCAGCGCGAGCTGGTGGCCCATCTGCGCAGCGAGGTCAACGCCGGCAGCCCGTTCGCACGCGCCTTGTCCAGCGCCCCGCGCGAGTTCGACGACGTCTATCGCGCCGTGGTCGCAGCCGGCGAGCAGAGCGGCGCACTCGGCACGGTGCTGGAAAAGCTCGCCGACGACCTCGAAGAGCGCCAGTCGCTCAAAGGCAAGCTGATCGGCGCCACGCTGTACCCGGCCATCGTCTCGCTGATCGCACTGGTGATCGTGGTCTTCCTGGTGACCTACGTGGTGCCGCAGGTGGCCAGCGTCTTCGCCGGCAGCAAGCGCGCCTTGCCCACGCTCACCGTGGTCATGCTCGCGGTGAGCGCGTTCGTGCGCCAGTGGGGCTGGCTGGTGATCCTGGCCGGCATGGCCGGCGGGATGGCATTTGCCTATTCGTTGCGCAATGAAGCCGTGCGCGAGCGTTTCGACGCGCTGTGGCTGAGCTTGCCGCTGGTCGGCCGCCTGGCGCGCGGCTACAACGCGGCGCGTTTCGCCGGCACGCTGGCCATGCTCGCGGGCGCCGGCGTGCCGATCCTGAAAGCCTTGCAGGCCGCCGCCGAAACCCTGGGCAATCGCGCGATGCGCGCCGATGCGATGGCCGCGTTGGTCCAGGTGCGCGAAGGCGCACCACTGGCCAATGCCTTGGCCGCGAAGAAACGCTTCCCGGGCCTGCTGCCGATGTTTGCCCGCCTGGGCGAACAAACCGGCAACCTGCCACAGATGCTGCAACGTGCGGCGACCCAGCTCAGTGTCGAGGTGCAGCGCCGCGCGATGGCCCTGGCCACGGTGCTCGAGCCGCTGCTGATCGTGGCCATGGGCGCCATCGTGATGCTGATCGTGCTGGCCGTGCTGCTGCCGATCATCCAGCTCAATACCTGGGTCAAGTAAGCCCGGCGGCGTGCGACTTGTTGCACGCGCGGGCCAACTGACGGCCACCTTCATTTCAGCGTCGAACCGGACTGGGACTTCAGACCCGTCGCAGCAGCTGGCTATCATGAGCCGCCATGCCCACCTCGCTCGACGGCCGCCTGGTCGTCGCCATTTCCTCGCGCGCCCTGTTCGATTTCGAGGACGAGAACCGCGTCTTCGAAGCCAGCGACGACCGCGCCTATATGCAGCTCCAGTTGCAGCGCCTGGAACGACCGGCTCGGGTGGGCGTGGCGTTTTCGCTGGTCAACAAACTGCTGGCCTTCAACCGCAGCGATGCCGCGCTGGTCGAAGTGGTGATCCTGTCGCGCAACGATCCGGTCTCGGGCATGCGCGTCTTTCGCTCCTGCCAGCATTACGGGCTACCGATCGAGCGCGGCGTCTTCACCCGCGGCCAGAGCCCGTGGCGCTACCTGAAGCCGCTGAATGCGCACCTGTTCCTTTCGACCAACGAGGCCGATGTGCGCTCGGCCCTGGCCGCGGGCGTGCCGGCGGCGCGCGTCTATCCCGACTCGGCACGCGCCTCGAGCGCGCACCCGAACGAGGTACGCATCGCCTTCGACGGCGACGCCGTGCTCTTCTCCGACGAATCCGAGCGTGTCTATCAGGACGCCGGCCTGGCCGCCTTCCAGGCCCACGAGAGCGCGCGCGCGGCCACGCCCCTGGCGCCCGGCCCCTTCAAGCCCCTGCTCGAAGCGCTGCAGCGCCTGCAACATGCGCCCGCGCAGGCCATGCGCGTGCGTACCGCGCTGGTCACCGCGCGCAGCGCGCCAGCGCACGAGCGCGCGATCCGCACCCTGATGGAGTGGCGTATCGGCGTCGATGAAGCGATGTTTCTCGGCGGCCTGCCCAAGGGCGAATTTCTGCGCGAGTTCGAGCCCGACTTCTTCTTCGACGACCAGACCGGGCACATCGAGTCGGCCGCGGCGCATGTGCCTGCCGGGCATGTCGCGGCTGGCGTGAGCAACGATGCCTAGCGACAACGGAAAGCGGTGTTTGCTGCCGCTTTTCCGCACTCCATAGTCTGGATTGGCCCTATGATGGCCGCCCGATGTCGTTGAATTGCGACTTTTCAGCATGTTGATCGAGTTCTCCGTCAGCAATTTTCGCTCCTTCCGCGAACGGCAAACGCTGTCAATGGTGGCCGCGCCGCGCTTGCGAAAGAAGGAGAACACCCTGGCGGCCGCAACGACAGGCGAGACCTTCCCCGACCTACTTCGCGTCGCGGCAATTTATGGGCCAAATGCGGCCGGCAAGAGCAATCTTGTTAAGGCAATGGCGGTGCTGCCAATATTGGCCCATTGGCAACCGAGCGCGGCGCCCTCGCGCTTGCCGGTGTCGCCATTTCGCTTTGATCCCGCTCTGCTTGACGAGCCAAGCCGATTTGAGGTTCACTTTATTGAAAAGGGCGTGCGCTACTCGATGGAGGTTGCAGCAACGCGAGAGCGGATTGTTGAGGAGCGCCTGACGTCGCATCCACGGGGACGGCCGCAGCTGCTATACGAGAGATCGCGATCGAAAGACGCCGAGTCGTACAGATTTGGCGACGAACTTGAGGGTGGCTCCGATCTGCACGAAACCTGGCGCAAGGCGACAGCGCCGGACGTCTTGTTTCTCAGCCGCGCAGTAGCCAATAGCAACGAAGAATTGCAGCAACTTCGACATCCATTGCGCTGGTTGACGCAAAGGTTCGATGCCATGCAAGTCAGCCTGAGCAATTGGCAGAAGTCAGTCCAGTCGCTTCTCGAACGACACCCATCGATTGCCGCAAATGTCGCCACGCTGTTGCGCGAGGTTGATGTGCCTGTCACAGGCATTCGCTCAGAAACGCTCGATGCGAACGATGCTTCAGACGTCGCCCCGGACATCGGCGCACTGACTAGAGTGGCGACGCGGCCCCGCCGCAGGACGACGCTCACACACGAGACTTCTCTGGGCACTGCCGACTTCGACTTCAGCGAGGAGTCGGAGGGCACGAAGAACCTGATTGGGTTTTCACTACCCTGGGGACTGTTGCAGGATGCGCCGTCCGAACACTCAACGGACGTGCTGGTTATCGACGAGTTCGACAGCAGCCTCCATCCCAGCATTGTGGCCACCCTCGTTAGGCGCCACATTGACAACGGTGAACCGAAGCAGTTGATTTTCACGACGCACGATACGCATTTGATGGATGCGAAAGTTCTGCGCCGCGACCAAATCTGGATTGTCGAGCGTGACGCCAATGGCGCCTCGCGGCTCTACTCGATTCACGACTTCAAGGGCCGCAGCGAAGAAGATATCGAGAAACGCTACTTCGAGGGGCGCTACCGCGGTCTGCCCGTGCTGCGCGGGCGTTGACCGTGGCCGCACGCAACGCGGCCTCGTTTGCGCGGCGCAAGGCGCGCCTCGCACCCCAGCCGACCGTATTGGTGCTGTGCGAGGACAGCAAGGCGTCAATTGCTTATCTGAACGACGCGGCGCGCCACTTTCGCGCCTCGCCACATGTTCGCGTTGAGCACTGCGGACGAACCAACCCACTGGGCATCGTCGAGGAAGCGATCGTGCGGCGCCGCCGGTATGACGAGGTTTTCTGTGTCATCGACCGCAACGGCCACCAAAGCTTCGACACTGCGTGCGCCATGGCGCGCGAAAAAGCCGGGCTTGCAGTCGTACCTTCCTACCCCTGTTTCGAATATTGGTTGTTGCTGCACTTCGACTACACGCGGGCGCCGTTCAACGCCGTTGGCGCGAAATCGTCCTGTGACCGAGTTACTGATGCACTGCGACAGCAGGTCAACATGAATGCCTACGACAAGGGCAACGTACAGGGGCTCTTCGACCGGATGCTTGTAGGCGATCTGTTCAGTCGCGCACGCCTGAACGCCGCGCGCGCACTTCAGGATGCTATCGAAGTGGACGCGCCCAACCCGTCGACGCACCTCCACGTTCTGATGGATCGCTTCGAGGCGCTGGGGCACCTGCGAGTGGCGTAGTGAATCACGGTGTACTCAGGCCGGCCGCGCGCTCTGCAAGCCCGCCAGATCCAGTACCCGCACCCCGCCGTACTCGATGCGGATCAGGCCACGCAGCTGCAATGTGTGCAGCGCCTCATTGACGCGCTGGCGCGACAGCCCGACCAGGTAGCCCAGTTCCTGCTGCGTGATGCGCAGCAATTCGCCCACGCCGGGGTAGAGCACCGGGTGGAAAAGCGCGCCCAGGCTGCGCGCCACGCGCGTATCGGCGTCCGTGAGGCGATCGATTTCACGCGCGGCGATAAATTGGCCCAGGCGTTCGTTCAACTGGTTCATCACATGGCGATTGAACGGAATGCTGCGTTCCAACAGCCAGTCGAAAGTGGCGATCGGCAGCCCGGCAACGACGCTCTTGCGTAAAGCCTCGATGTTGTAGCGGTAGCTTTCACGCTTGAGCAGGGTGCCCTCGCCGAACCAGGCGCCCGAGGGCACGCCGGTGAAGGTGATCGGCGTGCCCAGCGCGCTGTCGTTGCTCATCTTGAGCAAGCCTTCGATGACGCCGAACCACAGCGTGGCCGGCCGGCCGATGCGACACAGGAATTCGCCGGCCTCGGCATTGGCCACCTGCATGTCGGCGGCCACGCGCTCGGCGGCAGCGGCATCGAGCAGCGGCCACCAAGGTACGCGGCGCAATTCGTCGGCGCTGGCGGGGCGCACGCGGTGCTGCAACGGCGAGGAAGGCTGTACTTTGCGAGCGAACACCTGCAAGTCTCCGCGCCCTGCTTGTTGACAAGGGACTGACACGAAGCCCCTGGGAAACTCCCCTGCGGGACGACCCTAGGATTGTCGTCATCACGACAGCCGGGCGTCAAACTTGTGCCTAGCATCGTGCCTCGAACGGTGCCCGCTGGGCCCGATGGAGCGCCTGGGTGCAAACCACCTTCCCGCGTTTGTTGCTCGACCACGCCGCGCAGCGCCCTGCGGCGCCGGCCTTGCGCGAGAAGGAATACGGCATCTGGCAGACGCTGTGCTGGCGCGCCCTGGCCGATCTGGTGCGGCAACTCGCCGCTGGCCTGGCGGCGGCGGGCTTGCAGCGCGGTCAGCATGTGGTGGTGATCGGCGAGAACCGGCCGCGCCTGTATGCCTCGATGCTCGCGGCCCAATCGCTGGGGGCCATCGCGGTGCCGCTGTACCAGGATGCGGCGAGCGCGGAGTTCGTCTTCCCGATCACCAACGCCGAGGTGGGGTTCGCGGTCGTCGAAGACCAGGAGCAGGTGGACAAGCTGCTGGAAATCCGCCCCCAGTGCGCGCAGCTCGCGCACATCTGGTTCGACGACCCGCGCGGCCTGCGCCATTACGATGAGCCGGGCCTGGCCAGCATCGACACGCTGATCGAAGCCGGCAAGGCCTTCGAGGCGGCAAACCCGGGCTTCTTCGAGCGCGCGGTCGCCGCGGCCGAACCCGACGATGTCGCCGCGATGTTCTTCACGTCGGGCACCACCGGCAATCCCAAGGGCGTCGTGCATACGCATTTTTCGTTGCTCGACCGCGCCGCGGCCGGCGCGCGCTTCGACAAGCTGACATCGAGCGAAGAAGTCCTGGCCTATATGCCGCCGGCCTGGATCGGGCAGAACATCTTCAGCTATGCGCAGTGGCTGGCCTGCGGCTATGTCGTCAACTGCCCCGAGAACGCCAGCACCGCGAGCATCGACTTGAAGGAGGTCGGCCCGAGCTACTACTTCGCGCCGCCACGCATCTTCGAGGGCCTGCTGACCAGCGTGACGATCCGCATGGAAGACGCCGGGGGCGTCAAGCAGTGGCTGTTCAGGCATTTCATGGCATTGGCGCAGCGCATCGGGCCCGCGCGGATGGACGGCCGACCCGTGGGCCTGCTCGACAAACTGCACTATGCCTTGGGCAATCTGTTCATCTACGGCCCGCTGCGCAATACGCTGGGCTTCTCGCGTGTGCGCGTGGCCTACACCGCAGGCGAAGCCATCGGCCCGGATCTGTTCACGTTCTACCGCTCGATCGGCATCAACCTGAAGCAGTTGTACGGCAGCACCGAGACCGCCGTCTTCGTCTGCCTGCAACCCGACAACCAGGCCAGGGCCGATACCGTGGGCGTGCCGATCGACGGCGTGGAAATCCGCTTCGACGACAACGGCGAATTGCTGGTGCGCTCGAGCGGCCTCTTGAAGGGCTACTACAAGAACGAAGCCGCGACCGCCGAGGTCCTCACCCCCGACGGCTGGTACCGCACCGGCGACGCCGGCTTTCTGGATGCCGGCGGCCACCTGAAGATCATCGACCGCGCCAAGGATGTCGGCCGCCTGGTCGGCGGCGAAATGTTCGCGCCCAAATATGTCGAGAACAAGCTCAAGTTCTTCCCTTTTATCAAGGAAGCAGTGGCCTTCGGCGACAAGCGCTCATCGGTCTGCGCTTTCATCAATATCGATTTCGACGCCGTCGGCAACTGGGCCGAGAAGCGCAACCTGCCCTATGCCGGCTACAACGATCTGGCGACCAAGCCGCAGGTGCTGGAGCTGGTGCGCGAATGCGTGGAGAAAGTCAACGCCGATCTGGCGGCGGATGAAAGACTCGCCGGCTCGCAGATCGGCCGCTTCCTGATCCTGCACAAGGAACTCGATGCCGACGACGGCGAACTGACCCGCACGCGCAAGGTGCGCCGCGGCTTCATCGGCGAGCGCTACCAGCTGCTGGTGGAGGCGCTGTACGGCGGCAAGAGCGAGCAGTTCATCGAGACCGCGGTGAAGTTCGAGGATGGTCGCACGGGCAGCGTCTCGGCCACTTTGAAAATCGTCGATGCCAAAACCTTTGGCTCGGTGAAGAAGGCGGCATGAAGTGAGCGCGCGAAGCATCGGCGATGTCATCCTCGACGTGAGGAATATCAGCCTGCGTTTCGGCGGCGTGAAGGCGCTGTCGGATATCAGCTTCGATGTGCGCGAGCACGAGGTGCGCGCGATCATCGGCCCCAACGGCGCGGGCAAGAGTTCGATGCTGAATTGCATCAACGGCGTCTATGCGCCGCAGCAGGGCAGCATCAGTTTTCGCGGCCGGACTTTCAGCCACATGAATTCGCGTCAGGTGGCCGAGATGGGCATCGCGCGCACCTTCCAGAACCTGGCGCTGTTCAAGGGCATGAGCGTGCTGGACAACATCATGAGCGGGCGCAACCTGCGCATGAAGACCAATCTGTTCCAGCAAGCCATCCGCTGGGGCGCCGCAGAACGCGAGGAAAACGAACACCGCGGATCGGTCGAGCGCATCATCGACTTCCTCGAAATCCAGGCCTATCGCAAGACCCCCGTCGGCCGCCTGCCTTACGGCCTGCAAAAGCGCGTCGATCTGGGCCGCGCGCTGGCGATGGAGCCGCAGGTGCTGCTCCTGGACGAGCCGATGGCCGGCATGAATGTCGAAGAGAAACAGGATATGAGCCGCTTCATCCTCGACGTCAACGACGAATACGGCACCACCGTCGTGCTGATCGAGCACGATATGAGCGTGGTGATGGATATCAGCGACCGCGTGGTGGTGCTCGACTACGGCAAGAAGATCGGCGACGGTACGCCCGATGCGGTGCGCGCCAATCCCGAGGTCATCGCGGCCTACCTCGGCACCAGCCACTGACATGAAGCTACCCACGAACGCCCCGTCTTGCTCCCTCTCCCTTCGGGAGAGGGCTGGGGTGAGGGCTCTTCGCGCGGTCCCACCCTCACCCCAACCCTCTCCCGCCCTGCGGGAGAGGGAGTAAAGCCATGGCCTTCCTCCTCGAAACCGTTATCGGCGGCCTGATGTCGGGCATGCTGTATTCGCTGGTCGCGCTGGGCTTCGTGCTGATCTTCAAGGCCAGCGGCGTATTCAATTTCGCGCAGGGCGCGATGGTGCTGTTCGCGGCGCTGGCGATGGCGCGTTTTTCCGAATGGTTCCCGGCCCGGCTCGGCTTCGACAACAAATTGCTCGGCAATCTGCTGGCCTTTGCCGCGGCGATGGTGTTGATGGTGGCGCTGGCCTGGCTGATCGAACGCCTGGTGCTGAGCAAACTGGTGAATCAGGAGGGCGTGACGCTGTTGATGGCCACCCTGGGCATCGCCTATTTCATCGACGGCTTCGGCCAGACCCTCTTTGGCAGCGATATCTACAAGATCGATATCGGCCTGCCCAAGGCTCCCCTGTTCCTGCTCGAAAGCAGCTTCCAGGGCGGCATCCTGGTCAATACCGAAGACCTCTATGCCGCGGGCATTGCGGCGGCGCTGGTGATCGCGCTGTCGCTGTTCTTTCAGTACACATCGACCGGTCGCGCCCTGCGCGCCGTGGCCGACGACCACCAGGCCGCGCAGTCGATCGGCATTCCGCTCTCGCGCGTGTGGGTCATCGTCTGGAGCGTGGCCGGCTTCGCGGCCCTGGTGGCCGGCATCATCTGGGGCAGCAAGCTCGGGGTGCAGTTCTCCTTGTCGCTGCTGGCGCTGAAGGCGCTGCCTGTCGTGATCCTCGGCGGCCTGACGTCCGTGCCCGGGGCCATCATCGGCGGCCTGATCCTGGGCGTCGGCGAGAAGGTCTCGGAGGTCTTTCTCGGCCCGCATATCGGCGGCGGCATCGAGATCTGGTTCGGCTATGTGCTGGTGTTGTTCGTTCTGCTCGTGCGGCCGCAAGGGCTGTTCGGCGAAAAAATCATCGACCGCGTATGAACCCGTGCATGCATTCCAGCCGCTTGCGCGGATCCGGCTCTGCCGGTCCGCTGCAAGAGCCCCCTCGGGGGGCAGCGACCAGGGGGAGCGTGAGGGCATGATTTACCGCGAAAACGGCCAGTTCAAGACCAGCTACCGCGCCGACAACCAGGTCTTCCCGATCGCGCAGGATCGCCTCTTCATCGGCCTCTTGCTGGCTTTCGCGGTCTTCGGCGTGCCGCTGCTGGCCGACGAATATATGTTCCGGGCGATCCTGATTCCCTTCCTGATCCTGGCGCTGGCCGCGTTGGGCCTGAATATCCTCGTCGGCTACTGCGGCCAGATTTCGCTGGGCACCGGCGGCTTCATGGCCGTGGGCGCCTATGCGGCCTACAACTTCTTCGTGCGCATCGACGGCATGCCGATGCTGGCGGCGATCCTGCTCGGCGGCCTGTGCGCCACCGCGGTCGGCGTGCTGTTCGGCATCCCCAGCCTGCGCATCAAGGGCCTGTATCTCGCAGTGGCCACGCTGGCGGCGCAGTTCTTCACCGACTGGGCCTTCCTGCGCGTCAAGTGGTTCACCAACCACTCATCCTCGGGTTCGGTATCGGTATCGGATTTGTCGCTGTTCGGAATCGCGATCGAAACACCGCTGGCCAAATATCTGTTCTGCCTGGGCGTCCTGATCGCCTTCGCCGTCGCCGCCAAGAACCTGGTGCGCAGCCATATCGGCCGCGAGTGGATGGCGATCCGCGATATGGACGTGGCGGCGGCCGTGATCGGCATCCGTCCGGTCCATGCCAAGCTCAGCGCCTTCGCGGTCAGCTCCTTCATCGTCGGCGTGGCCGGCGCCTTGTGGGGCTTCGTCCACCTGGGCGCCTGGGAGCCGGCGGCATTTTCGATCGACCGCTCGTTCCAGTTGCTGTTCATGATCATCATCGGCGGCCTGGGCTCGATCATGGGCAGCTTCTTCGGCGCCGCCTTCATCGTCATCCTGCCGATCTTTCTGAACCAGGCCCTGCCGGCGCTGGGCGAGTTGATCGGTGTCTCGATCGGCACCGCGGCGGTATCGCACAGCGAGTTGATGATCTTCGGCGCGCTGATCGTTTTCTTCCTCATCGTCGAGCCGCACGGGCTGGCCCGGCTCTGGTCCACGGCCAAGGAAAAGCTGCGGCTGTGGCCCTTCCCGCATTGAACACATCGAGTTCCCCCCGCACTGACGAGTGCTCGTTCTTTCCCACCCTCTGGAGGCAGACATGAAATTCAGATCGATCGCATTGCTGGCCGCGCTGTCGGCCCTGCCGGCATTCGTGCTGGCGCAAACGGCGCCCGCCAAACCCGCTGCGCCTGCGGCCAAAGCGGCCGCCAAACCGGCCGCTGCCGCCACCGCCAAGGCGCAGTTCTTCCCGGTGCTGTCCTACCGCACCGGCGCCTACGCGCCCAACGGTGCGCCCTGGGCCAACGGCTATGTCGATTACCTGAAGCTGGTGAATGCCCGCGGCGGCATGAACGGCGTGAAGATCAGTTTCGAGGAATGCGAAACCGGCTACGCCACCGACCGCGGCGTCGAATGCTACGAGCGCCTGAAGGGCAAGAACGGCGGCGCCACGCTGTTCCACCCGCTGTCCACCGGCATCACGTTCGCCATCACCGAAAAAGCGCCGGGCGACAAGATTCCGATCATCACCGCCGGCTACGGCCGCAGCGAAAGCCAGGACGGCAACGTCTTCAAGTGGAATTTCCCGCTTGCCGGCCACTACTGGGTGGCGGCCGATATCCTGGTGCAGCAGATCGCCAAGAAGGAAGGCGGCTTGGACAAGCTGCGCGGCAAGAAGGTGGCGCTGGTCTATCACGACAGCCCCTACGGCAAGGAGCCGATCGCGCTGTTGCAGGAACGCGGCAAGATGCACGGCTTCGAGGTGCAACTGCTGCCCGTGACGCACCCCGGCGTCGAACAGAAGGCCACCTGGCTGCAGATTCGGCAGAACCGCCCCGACTACGTTTTCCTGTGGGGCTGGGGCGTGATGAACGGCACCGCGCTGAAGGAAGCGGTGGCCACCGGCTACCCGCGCGAGAAGATGTATGGCGTGTGGTGGGCCGCGGCCGAGCCCGATGTCAAGGATGTCGGCGATGGCGCCAGGGGCTACAACGGCCTGGCCATGCAGCATGGCGCCGAGCCCGGCGCCAAGGTGGTCAAGGACATCCTGGCGATGGTGCATGACAAGGGCCAGGGCACCGGCGCGAAAGACGAAGTCGGCAGCGTGCTCTATATGCGCGGCGCGATGAGCGCGATGCTCGGCGTCGAAGGCGTCAAGCGCGCGCAGGAGCGCTACGGCAAGGGCAAGGTCATGAGCGGCGAGCAGACGCGCTGGGGCCTGGAAAACCTGGCCCTGGACCAGAAGAAGCTCGACGCGCTGGGCTTTGCCGGCGTGATGCGGCCGATCAGCACCTCCTGCGCCGACCACATGGGCTCGGCCTGGGCCCGCATCCACACCTGGGACGGCAAGAAGTGGAACTTCTCGTCGGACTGGATGCAGGCCGACGAGTCGATCATCAAGCCGATGGTGAGGCAGGCTGCGGACAAGTACGCCGCCGAGAAGAAGCTGACGCGCCGCACGCCGGAAGATTGTCAGTCGTGAGCGGCGCACCCCTCCTCAACGTCAACGGTATCGAGGTTATCTACAACCACGTCATCCTGGTGTTGAAGGGGGTGTCGTTGCAGGTGCCCGAGGGTGGCGTGGTGGCCTTGCTCGGCGGCAACGGTGCGGGCAAAACGACGACCTTGCGCGCGGTTTCGAACCTGCTTGCGGGCGAGCGCGGCGAGGTCACCAAGGGCTCGATCGAATTGCGCGGCGAACGCATCGAGAAGCTCTCCACCGCGCAGATGGTCGATCGCGGCGTGATCCAGGTGATGGAGGGCCGGCATTGTTTTGCCCACCTGTCGATCGAGGACAACCTGATGACCGGGGCCTATACGCGCAAGGACGGCAAGGCCGCGGTGGCCGCGACGCTGGACAAGGTCTATACCTATTTCCCGCGCCTGAAAACGCGGCGCACTTCGCAGGCCGCCTACACCTCGGGCGGCGAGCAGCAGATGTGCGCCATCGGCCGCGCCCTGATGGCGAATCCGAAGATGGTGCTGCTGGACGAGCCGAGCATGGGCCTGGCGCCGCAGATCGTCGAAGAGGTGTTCGAGATCGTCAAGGATCTGAACAGGCGCGAGGGTGTCACCTTCCTGCTCGCCGAGCAGAACACCAATATGGCGCTGCGCTATGCCGACTACGGCTACATCCTGGAAAACGGCCGCGTGGTGATGGATGGCATTGCCAAGAGCCTGCGCGAAAACGAGGACGTGAAGGAGTTCTACCTCGGCATGGGAGGCGGCGACAGGAAAAGCTTCAAGGATGTGAAGAGCTACAAGCGGCGCAAGCGGTGGTTGTCATGAGCAGTGGCGAGGATTTTGGCTTTGCGCCGCCGCCCTTCAACGCCGAGAACGCGCTGCTGACGCTCAAGCGCGCGCTGCGCGATTTGAACCTCGCGGAGCGCGGCAATGCCTTCGAGCTGCGCGGCAAGCGCGTCGTCGAATGGGCGATCGAAGGCGAAGCGATCCAGGCCAGGCTCGCGCGCCGGCCGCTGCTGACACCCGAGTGGGATCGCATCGCCGTGAAATCCGCCACCGATCAGCGCAAATTGATCGACGAGATGAAGAAGCGCCTGGCGCGCTGGGAGCACGACGAATGAACCCGCCGTACTACGACACGCTGGAAATCCGCGACCCGGCGGCGCGCGAAGCGGCCTTGATGGCCGCGCTGCCGGCACAGGTCGCCAACGCGCAGCGCAATGCAGGGGCCTTCGCTGCCGCGCTGGCCGGCGTCGATGCGGCAGCCGTCGCCAGCCGCGCCGCGCTGGCCGCGCTGCCCGTCGTGCGCAAGCACGAATTGCTCGAACGCCAGCAGGCCGCTCGCGACGGCGGTGCCAACCCCTTCGGCGGCTTCGCGACCATCGGCTGGCGCGCACTCGCAGCCACGCGCCGAGCACAGCGCGTCTATCAATCGCCCGGCCCGATCTACGAACCCGAAGGCACGGCCAGCGACTATTGGCGCCTGGCGCGCGCGATGTTTGCCGCCGGCCTGCGCGCCGGCGACCTGGTGCATAACTGCTTTTCCTACCACCTCACGCCCGGCGGGTTGATGATGGAAGCGGGTGCGATGACACTCGGCTGCACGGTCTTTCCGGGCGGCGTGGGCCATACCGAATTACAGTTGCTGGCGCTCGCCGATCTGCGCCCCGAGGCCTATATCGGCACGCCGGGTTTCCTGAAGATCCTGGTCGAAAAAGCGGCCGAAACCGGCCGCCCCATCGACTCGATCACCAAGGCCCTGCTCGGCGGCGAAGCCTTCCCCCCCTCGCTGCGCGACTGGCTCATCGAGCGCGGCATCCAGGCCTACCAGTGTTATGCCACGGCCGACCTCGGCCTCATTGCCTACGAAACATCGGCCCGCGAAGGCCTGGTGCTCGACGAAGGCGTGATCGTCGAGATCGTTCGCCCCGGCAGCGGCGAGGTGGTGACCGATGGCGAAGTCGGCGAAGTCGTGGTCACCAGCCTCAACCCCGACTACCCGCTGATCCGCTTCGGCACCGGCGACCTGTCGGCCGTGCTGCCCGGCGCCTGCCCGAGCGGGCGCAGCAATACGCGCATCAGAGGCTGGCTCGGCCGCGCCGACCAGACCGCCAAGGTGCGCGGCATGTTCGTGCATGCCAGCCAGATCGCCACGGTCGTCGAGCGCCACCCGGAGATCGCCCGCGCACGCCTGGTCATCGAAGGCGAAATGGCCAACGACCGCATGACCCTGCACGCCGAGCTGTGCACCGCCCCCCCCGAGGGCTTGGCCGAGCGCGTGGCGCAAAGCCTGCGCGAAGTCACCCAGCTGCGTGGCGAAGTAGCCTGGAAGCAGCCCGGCCAGTTGCCCAACGATGGCAAGGTGATCGAGGACGCGCGAAACTATCGATAGTGACGGCCTAGGGCCATAACATCATGCGACCCGCCAAGCGCCCGCCAGACGCTCTTCCCCGGGGCCATCGAAGCCGGCCCCCGTTGCCCGGCGCGCCAGAGGGCTCGACGACCCAGGCAATGGCCCTTGCTGCACGCCCTTGAAACGATGAACTCACTGGCCCTGCCTTCGGGCGCGATGATGCCGACTCTCGGCCTGGGTACCTGGCGCATAGGCGAATCGCGGGCCAGCCGTGCAACCGAGGTCGCGGCGCTGCGCAGCGCGATCGAGATCGGCTACCGGCTCATCGACAGCGCCGAGATGTACGGCGAAGGCGGCGCCGAAGAAGTCGTCGGCCAGGCCGTGGCCGAGGCGCTGCGGGCAGGCGATTTACGCCGCGAGGAGCTGTTTGTTGTCAGCAAGGTCTATCCGCACAACGCCAGCCGCAAGGGCACCGCTGCGGCCTGCGAACGCAGCCGCAAGCGGCTCGGCCTGGACTGCATCGACCTGTACCTGCTGCATTGGCGCGGGGAACATCCACTCGAAGCGACGGTGGCGGCGATGCATGCGCTGATCGACGCCGGCTGCATTGCGCACTGGGGCGTCAGCAATTTCGATGTCGCCGACATGAACGAGCTGATGACCGTCGCAACCGACGGCGTGGTGAACCAGGTCTATCTCTCGCTCGGCGAGCGCGGCGCCGAGTTCAGCTTGTTGCCGTGGTTGCGCCGCCACGGCATGCCGCTGATGGCCTACAGCCCGATCGACCAGGGCGCACTGGCGCGGCACCGGGCGCTGGCCGCCATCGGCGCGGCGCAGAGCCTGACGGCCGCGCAGCTGGCGCTGGCCTGGGTGCTGTCGCGGCCCGGCGTGGTGGCGATCCCGAAGGCGGTCGAACTCGAACATCTGCGCCACAACCTGGCCGTCGCCGATCGCGTCCTGTCCGCCGAAACGCTGCGCCAGATCGACGCGCTGTTCCCGCCGCCGCAGCGCAAGGCCGCGCTGGCGATGACCTGACCCTGCGCCGATGAGCCCAGCCCACGCCGCCGACTCGCGCTACGCCTGGACGCGGCTGGCGATCGCACTGACCTCGATGACCATCGGCAGCAGTCCGATGTACATCGTGTCGGTGGTGCTGCCTGCGGTGCAGGCCGAATTCGGCGTCGCCCGCGCCGACGCCTCCTTGCCCTACACGCTCTTGATGCTCGGTTTCGGTGCGGGCGGCATCGCGATGGGCCGACTGGCCGACCGCTACGGCGTGATGTTGCCGGTGCTGATCGGGGCTACCGGCCTGAGCGCAGGCTTCATCGCAGCCGGCCTGTCCGACAGCCTGGTCGGTTTTTCGCTGGCCCACGGGCTCCTGCTCGGCCTGCTCGGCAGCTCGGCCACGTTTGCGCCGCTGATCGCCGACACCTCGCTGTGGTTCGTGCGCCGGCGCGGCGTTGCGGTGGCCGTCTGCGCCAGCGGCAACTACCTGGCCGGCGCGGTATGGCCGCCGATCGTGCAGCACTTTGTCGACACCGCCGGCTGGCGCAGCACTTATATCGGCCTGGGCATCTTCTGCGCGGTGACGCTGCCGCTGCTGGCCTCGTCGATGCGGCAGAAGCCGCCGGCCGCGCTGGCCGCTGCGCCACCAACGCGGCGCATGAGCCCGCCGGGCCGCCCCAAGGGCGAATACCGGAGTGCGCAGCCCGAAGGTGCCCTGATGGGCACCACCGCACTGCCTTCCACACGGCCCTTCGGCCTCGGGCTGAACCAGGCCCAGGCGCTGCTGTGCATGGCCGGCGTGGCCTGCTGCGTGGCGATGTCGATGCCCCAGGTGCATATCGTCGCCTATTGCGGCGACCTCGGCTACGGCGCGGCGCGCGGCGCCGAAATGCTGTCGCTGATGCTCGCCTGCGGCATCGTCAGCCGGCTCGTCTCGGGCGCGATCTGCGACCGCATCGGCGGGCTGCGCACCTTGCTGCTCGGCTCGGTGCTGCAGGGCCTGGCGCTGCTGCTGTTCATCCCCTTCGACAGCCTGAGCTCGCTGTACCTGATCTCGGCCCTGTTCGGCCTGTTTCAGGGCGGCATCGTGCCCAGCTACGCGATCATCGTGCGCGAATACTTTCCACCCGCCGAGGCCGGCGCGCGCGTCGGCACCGTGCTGATGGCCACCTTGTTCGGCATGGCCCTGGGCGGCTGGATGTCAGGCAAGGTCTTCGACCTGAGCGGCTCGTACCGCGCGGCCTTCATCAACGGCGTCGGCTGGAACCTGCTCAACCTGTCGATCGTGTGGCTGCTGATGAGCGCCGAACGCCGCCGCCAGCGTGACCGCAGCGTTCAATATCTGACTTGACCGCGATCAGCGGCTCGCAGGGGCCGGTTAACCGGGATTTTTTGAAGCTGGGTAAAGCAACCCGCCGCGCGCCCCGGCCGTCACTCGACCGTCACCGATTTGGCCAGGTTTCTCGGTTTGTCCACGTCGGTGCCGCGCGCGCACGCGGTGTGATACGCCAGCAACTGCAACGGCACCACGTGCAGGATCGGGCTCAGCGCGCCGTAGTGTTCGGGCATGCGGATCACGTGCACGCCAGGGCCGCTTTCGATGCGCGTATCGCTGTCGGCCAGGACATAGAGCTCGCCGCCGCGGGCGCGCACTTCCTGCATGTTGCTCTTCAGTTTCCCGAGCAACTGGTCGTTGGGCGCGACGGTCACCACCGGCATCGCGGCAGTAACGAGCGCCAGCGGGCCGTGCTTGAGTTCACCGGCCGGGTAGGCCTCGGCGTGGATGTAGCTGATCTCCTTCAATTTGAGTGCGCCTTCGAGCGCGATCGGGTAATGCAGGCCGCGGCCGAGGAAGAGTGCGTTTTCCTTGGCGGTGAAGGCTTGCGACCAGGCCACGATCTGCGGCTCGAGGGCCAGCACGGCCTGCACCGCCACCGGCAGGTGGCGCAGCAATTTCAGGTGCCCGGCTTCCTGCGCCTGGGTGAGGCGCCCGCGCAACTTGGCCAAAGCCAGCGCCAGCAGGAACAGGCCGACGAGCTGGGTCGTGAAGGCTTTGGTCGAGGCCACGCCGACTTCGGCGCCGGCACGCGTGATGTAGGCGAATTTGCATTCGCGCACCATCGCGCTGGTGGCCACGTTGCAGATCGTCAGCGTGGTCGCCATGCCGAGCGAGCGCGCATGCTTCAGCGCGGCCAGCGTATCGGCGGTTTCGCCGCTCTGGCTGATCGTGACCACCAGCGTGCGCGGGTTCGGCACGCTGTCGCGGTAGCGGTATTCGCTGGCGATCTCGACGCTGGTCGGGATCCCGGCGATCGACTCGAGCCAGTATTTGGCCACCGCGCCGGCGTAGTAGCTGGTGCCGCAGGCCAGGATCAACACCTGATCGACACCCTTGAAGGCCGCGTACGCGCCGTCGCCGAACAGCTCCGGGCTGATCCCGGCCACGGCGTCGAGGGTGTCGGCGATCGCCTTGGGCTGCTCGAAGATTTCCTTCTGCATGTAGTGGCGGTAGGGCCCCAGCTCGGCGGCGCCGCTGTGCGCCTGCACCGTATGCACTTCGCGTTGCACCGGGCGCAGCGAGCCGTCGGCCTGCTTGCCGACGATCCAGTGCTTGCCCAGCTGCACATCGACCACATCGCCCTCCTCGAGATAGACGATCTGGTCGGTCACGCCGGCCAGGGCCATCGCGTCGGAGGCCAGAAATGTCTCGCCCTTGCCGACGCCCAGCACCAGCGGCGAGCCCTCGCGTGCGCCGACCACGCGGTGCGGTTCGTCGCGGCAGAACACCGCGATTGCGTAGGCGCCGCGCAGTTGCGTCATGGCCTGCTGCACGGCCTCGAACAAATCGCCGTGATAGAGGTGCGCGACCAGATGGGCGATGACTTCGGTGTCGGTCTGGCTATCGAATTTGAAGCCCTTGGCCTTGAGCTCGCTGCGCAGTTCTTCGTAGTTTTCGATGATGCCGTTGTGCACCAGCGCGATTTTTCCCGGTGCATCGGCCGCCGCATTCGGCCCTGCCGAAAAATGCGGGTGGGCGTTGTTGACGGCCGGAATACCGTGGGTGGCCCAGCGGGTGTGCGCAATGCCGGTGCCGGCCTCGATGCGGTCTGACGCGACCTGCGTTTGCAGTTCCGCCACCCGCGCCGTGCTGCGCGCTCGCTTCAGGCCGCCGCCCTGATGCACCGCCACGCCGCAGGAGTCGTAGCCGCGGTATTCGAGCCGCTTCAGGCCTTCGACGAGGATCGGGACGATATTGCGCGCGCTGACTGCGCCGACGATGCCGCACATGGGAGGGCCTTAAAGTAGGAAGAAGGCTCGATCCTAGGCAAACAGCAGTGAAATATGATTGCAAATTTCACGATTTTCGAGACTGAATGTCGCCGACTAGATAGATTGACCATTTTCGTTGCGATATTCATTTGATAGAGCACGATAATTTCTCCATGCTCGAATTCGACGATACCGATCTGCGCCTGCTGGACCTGCTGCAGGACAACGCCGGCCTGTCCAACCAGGATCTCGCCGCGGCCGCCCATGTGTCGGCGGCCACGGCCCTGCGCCGCGTGCGCCGGCTCACCGAAGCCGGTATCGTCGAGCGCCGCATCGCCCTGCTTTCGAGCGACAAACTCGGCGCCGGTTTGCAGGCTCTGGTGGAAGTGCAGCTCGACCGCCAGGGCGCCGAGCACCTCGAGGCCTTCGAGGCGCTGGCGGTGGCCGACGCGGCGGTTCAGCAATGCTGGCGGGTGAGCCCCGGGCCGGATTTTTTTCTCGTGCTGTGGCTGGCCGATATGGCGGCTTATCACGCACTCGTGCAGCGGCTCTTCACGCAACACGCCAATGTGCGCAACGTGAAAACTTTTTTCGCCGTCAAGCGTGCCAAGTTCTTGCCGCGCATTGACTTGCGCACGCTCAAGCCTGTTTCAACACCACCAGGCCCTTGAGATACTCGCCTTCGGGGAAATTGATCGTCGTCGGGTGGTCGCAGGCGCCGGCCAGGCGGTCCAGCAACAGGCCATCGACCTCGGCGTCGAGCCCGGCGCCGGCCACGATCTTGTGAAACAGCTCGGCGCCGATGCCACCGGAACAAGAGAACGTGAAGAGCAATCCACCCGGCGCCAGCAGCTCGAGCGCCAGGCGGTTGATGTCCTTGTAGGCGCGGGCAGCGCGCTCGGCATGCGCCGCGCTGGGCGCGAATTTCGGCGGATCGAGCACGATGGCATCGAAACGTTCACCCGCCTTCAGGCGTTCGCGCAGCAGGGCGTTGACGTCGGCATCGACGAACTCGGCATGCGCGGGGTCGAAGCCGTTCAGGGCCACGTGCGCGCGCGCCCGCTCGAGCGCGGGCGCCGACGAATCGACGCTCAGCACCTGCTGCGCGCCACCGGCCAGCGCAGCCACCGAGAAACCGCCCGTGTAGCAGTAGCAGTTGAGCACGCGCTGCACCCCGAAGTGGCGCACCAGTTGCCCAAAGCGGGCGCGGTTGTCACGTTGGTCGAGGTAGAAACCGGTCTTGTGGCCCTCGGCGACATCAACCGTGAGCTTCCAGCCATGCTCGCGGATCACCGCCCCGGTGGCGCCCTCCCCGCGCAGCCAGCCCTTCAGTGGCGGCAAACCTTCGAGACCGCGCACACCCGAGTCCGAGCGTTCGTACAGCTTCGCGCAGCCGGTGGCCGCCAGCAGCGCGTCGGCGATCGTCGCCTTCCAGCGCTCGGTGCCGGCCGACAGGAACTGCGCGCAGAGCAGGTCGGCGTAGCGATCGACGATCAAGCCCGGCAGGCCATCGGCCTCGCCGTGGATCAGGCGCACAGCGTCGCTTTGGATCGGCAGGCGCGCGCGCAGGGCGACGGCCGCAGCGATGCGCCGCGCGAAGAAAGCCGCGTCGATGCGCTCGGCCTCGATGAAGCTCCAGACCCGCAGCCGGATCATCGAGCTCGGGCTGAACGAGGCCCAGGCCAGGAAGCGGCCGTCGTCGGCCTCGACACGCACGGTCTCGCCCGCGTCGGCGCCGCCCCGGGCCACGCTGCCCTGGAACACCCAGGGGTGGCGGCGCAACAGCGAGCGCTCCTTGCCTTCGCGAAGCTTGACGATTTTCATGCCGCGATTGTGGCCGGGCGAGACGCTGGGGGGTAGCCAGGACGCCCCGACGCGCCCACAATTCCCGCCCCATTCCCGACACCCGGAGCGACCCATGAAACGCACTCTCATCCTGCTCTGCGTGCTTGCGCTCGCCGCCTGTGGCAAGGCGGGCGAGAGCGCAGCCGAGAAAACGATCGAAGCGCAAATCGCAAAAGACGGCTCGCAGGCCAAGGTCGATCTGTCCAGCGCCGGCATGAAGATCACGACCACCGACGCCAGCGGCAAGACCAGCCAGATGGAGATGGGCATGGCCAAGGTAACGGAAGCCGAGCTCGGCCTGCCCTTCTACCCCGGCACCCAGCCCAAGGAAGGCGAGACGAGCAAGATTTCGTCGCCCGAGGGCAGCGTGGTCACCGTGATGCTGCACAGCGACGACGCGCCCGACAAGGTGGCCGGCTTCTACCGCGACAAATTGAAGGCCGGCTCCGCAGGCAAGCAGTTCACCGACATGAATACCGGCGCCGCCCACATGCTGATGCTGGGCGATGACAAGAACCAGCAGTTCACGCAGGTGACGGTGAGCAAAAGCGAGAGCAAGGGCAGCGATATCCAGATCGTGGCCAACAAGGCTGCGCCGAAGTAATCAGCGGCGCTTGGCGCGCGGGTGGGCCGCGTCATAGACCTTGGCCAGGTGCTGGAAATCGAGTTGCGTATAGACCTGCGTGGTCGCGATATTGGCGTGGCCCAGCAGCTCCTGCACCGCGCGCAGATCGCCGCTCGACTGCAGCAGGTGCGAAGCGAAGCTGTGGCGCAGCATGTGCGGATGGACATGGGTCGGCAGGCCGGCCTGCATCGCCAGCGCCTTCAGCCGCGAGCGCAGCTGGCTGGCGCTCAGACGTATGCCGCGGCGGCTGACGAACAATGCGGCCTCATCGGGCTTGGCCAGCGGTGTGCGGTGCACTGCCCAGGCTTCGAGCGCCGCGAGCGCCGCGCGACCGACCGGGACGCTGCGCCGCTTGCTGCCCTTGCCGAGCACATGGGCGGTGGCGTCTGGCATGTCGATCCAGCCGGCTGCATCGCGGCCCGCGCGCACATCGAGCCCGACCAGTTCGCCGACGCGCAGGCCGCAGCCGTACAGCAGCTCGACGATGGCATGGTCGCGGGCGGCGAGCGCGGCGTCGCCGCCCTGGCCCAGGTGATCGCTCAGTGCCACCGCATGATCGACCGACAGCGCCTTGGGCAGTAGCTTGCCCGCCTTGGGCGCGCGCACGCCATCGACCGGGTTGCTGGCCACCGCGCGTTGTTCGCCCCACCAGCGGTACAAGCCGCGCCAGGCGGCGAGCACCAGCGCCAGGCTGCGCGGGGCCAGCCCGCGCTGATGGGCTTGTGCAATCCAGCGCCGCACATGGTGGGCTTGTACCGCCTGGAGGTCGATGCCCGCGGCAATCGACGCGGCGTGAAGGCGCTGCAAGGCATCGCGGTACAACACCAGCGTGCGCGCCGCCAGCCGCCGCTCGACTTCGAGGTGCCGCAGATAGCGCAGCAACTCGTCGGGCAATGCCGGTTTTACGCCCTCTCCCGTTGAGAGAGGGAGCAAGGCGGCTGCGCGCACGGCAGTCAGGCTGCCGGCAGCAGCCGCGCCAGGCCGACGCTGGCGATCTCGCCGATGCGTTGCAGGAAATCGGTGCCCATCTCGGCGCTGTAGCGCGTCGGGTCGGGGCTGCCGACGATCAACAGGCCGAAGGCCGCATCGGCGCCCGCCGCACGCAACGGCACCATCGCCATCGAGGCCACGCTGGCCGCATCGTCGAGCCAGCGCGCGGCCTCGAAGCCGGTATTGGCGCCGCAGTACGGAATCGACAGGCTGGCGGCCAGGCTCCTGGCGTCGTCGCTAGCGCCCTGAGCGAAGGGCAAAGCCTTGAATGGCTCGGCGACGCCCCAGACGCGGAGGCCGGCCTGCGGGATCAGGAACTGCTGCTTCAGCTCGCGCACCAGCACCTCGGGCAACTCGGCCGCATTGGCGGTGATCATCAGCGCGCGCGTCCAGCGGTGCAGGCGCTCGGCGATGGCCGCGTTGTCCTGGCCGTTGCGGATCATCTCGACGATCTTTTTCTCCAGGCCCTTGATGCGCTCGCGCAGCATTTCCATCTGCCGCTCCTGCAGCGATACCGCGCGCTGTCCGTGCGGGCTGGTGATCTGGATGCCGGCCAGCATTTCGGCATGGCGCTCGAAGAAGCCCGGCGTATTGATCAGATATTCGGCGATATCGTTTTCGGTGATGCCTTGCAGGGCGTTGGTGATCACAGCTCGATCTCTCCTTCAAATACCGTTTCGGCGGGGCCGGTCATCAGCACCGGATGGCCGATACCTTGCCACTCGATCGTCAGCAGGCCGCCGCGCGTGTGCACATCGACCTGGGCATCGAGCCAGCCCAGGCGGATGCCGGCCACCACCGCCGCGCAGGCCCCGGTGCCGCAAGCCAGGGTTTCGCCGGCGCCGCGTTCATGCACGCGCAAGGCAATTTCGCGGCGCGAACGGATCTGCATGAAGCCGGCGTTGACACGGCGCGGGAAGCGCTCGTGGCCTTCGATGGCCGGGCCGAGCGTGGCCACGGGCGCGGCGTCGATATCCTGCACGCGCTGCACGGCGTGCGGGTTGCCCATCGACAGTACGGCCACTTCGACGCGCTGGCCGGCGGCCATCAGCGGCCACAGCGCAAAGCCGCCGACCTCGCGCGGCGCCAGGCCGCTGGTGTCGAACGGCACCTGCGCCGGCTCGAAGATCGGCGCATTCATATCGACCGTGACCCGGCCATCGGCCTGCCAGTGCAGTTCGAGCCGGTTGTTGACCGTCTCGACGCGCACCGTGGTTTTGTCGCTCAGGCCGTGCTCGCGCACATAGCGCACGAAACAGCGCGCGCCGTTGCCGCAATGCTCGACCTCGTCGCCGCTGAAGCCGTTGTAGATGCGGTAGCGGAAATCGACGCCGGGCGTATCGGTCTTCTCGACGACGAGGATCTGGTCTGCGCCGACGCCGAAGCGCCGGTCGCCCAGGCGCTGCACCTGCGCCGGCGTCAGCTCGATCGGCGAGCGTGTCGCATCGAGCACGACGAAGTCGTTGCCCGCGCCTTGCATCTTGGTGAATGGCAATCGCATGCTGTGCGGGATTATCGCCGCGGCGTCAATACAGCGCGGCCTGGCCGGGCGGCCGCGTCTTGAAGCGCTTGTGGACCCACAAATACTGCGCCGGGCAGCGCCGTATCTGCGCTTCGATCCAGCGGTTCATGTGCAGCGTGTCGGCCAGCGCATCGTCGCTCGGCCAGTTCGGCAGCGGCGGCAGGAAACGCACACGCCAACCCCCGGCATCGAGCATCTCGGCAATCACCGGCTGCACCGTCATGCCCAGCATCCTGGCCATCCGCGAGGGCGCCAGCAGGGTCGCCGCGGGCACGCCGAAGAAGGGCACGAAAGCCGCGTCCTTGATGCCGAAATCCATGTCGGGCAAGTTGAAGAAGCCCAGGCCCTGCTGGCGAATGGCGCGGATCAAGGGCTTGGCACTTTCTTGCCGGGTGAAGAGTTCGGAGCCGCCGAAGCGCTGGCGGCCCTTGCGCACGGCGGCGTCGAACACCGGGTTGCTTTGCGCCTGGTAGATCGTGGCGCCGCGGCGCTTCTGGAACAACTGCACCGCCGCGGCAGCCACTTCGAGGGCCATGAAGTGCGGCACCAGCCACATCACCGGCGCGTCGCTGCGCTCGGCCAGGTGCACGTCGCCTTCGACTTCGATCAGGCGCTCGATGCGTTCACGCGGCGCGTACCAGAGCAGGCCGCGCTCGACGATGCTGCGGCCAAGCCAGCGAAAGTGCTCGCGCACCAGGCGCTCGCGCGCCGCGGCGTCGAGTTCGGGCAGACACAGCTCGATGTTGCGTGTAGCGATCCGCCGCCGTGCGCCGGCCAAAGCGTGCAGCAGCGCGCCGAGGGCACGGCCCAGCACCGCCTGCGCCGGCACCGGCAACCCGTGCAGCAACCATAGAAAAGCGAGCGCAACGCGTGCCATCATGCCGCCCGCGGCGCCTTGTAGCGGTTGTAGCCCCACAGATATTGCGCCGGGCACTGGCGAATCAGGAATTCCATCGCGCGGTTGATCACGGCAGCGCATTCTGTCTGATGCGCGGTGTCGTCACCGCCGAAGGCCGCGACGTCCGGCAAGGGCTCGGGCAACGCGAATACGCGATAGCACCAGCCCTGGTCGTGCGGCAGCCGTTCGCAAAGGGTGAGCAATACCGCGGCGCCGGTCTGCAAAGCCAGTCGCGAGGCCAGCGTCATCGTATAGGCCGGCCGGCCGAAAAAAGGCGCCCACACGCCCATGCCCTCGGGCGGCACCTGGTCGGGCAACAGGCCCACCGTCTGGCCCTGGCGCAAGGCGCGGATCAACTGGCGCACGCCGGCCAGCGAGGCCGGCGCCGTGAGCAGGCCTGGGCGCGCCCGCGCGGTGGTTTCCAGTTCGCGCAGCCAGGCTTGTTTGGCCGGGCGGTACAGCGCCGTCATCGGCTGGCGCGCGCCGAAGCGCTCGGCATAGCCCTGGGCCACGACCTCGAAAGCGCCCAGGTGCGGGGTCAGGATCACCAGGCCGCGACCGGCATCGAGCGCACGCTCGATCAGCTCGGCGCCCTGCCATTGCACCGCCGGCAGCAAGGGCGCAGCGGCGGGCCGCAGCCACAACAGCGGCAACTCGGCGACCATGCGCCCGGCATGGGCCACCGATGCGCGCCGATCGGCCGCGCCGATGCCCGCCAGCGCGGCGTTTTCGCGCACCCGCCGCCGGTAGCGGCCCGACAGCGCGTAGCCGGCCCAGCCCAATGCGGCGCCCAGCGCATGCAATACCCCCAGAGATCGGCGTGACAACCAGTGCAATACGGTAAACATATTTCTTATAATCGGGCCATCGCCGAGTTATGAACTACTTGCGGGGCGATTCATAAATCCTGCTAAAGCGTTCGCCGCTCCTCCAGAAACTGGCCGGCAACGCGCCTTGCAACCCAAAGGAGTTTAAGAGTGGCCAACGATTTCCTTTTCACTTCCGAATCCGTCTCCGAAGGTCACCCCGACAAGGTGGCCGACCAGATCAGCGATGCGATTCTCGATGCGATCTTCAAGCAGGATCCGCGCTCGCGCGTGGCCGCCGAAACCCTGACCAATACCGGCCTGGTGGTATTGGCCGGCGAGATCACCACCAACGCGCATGTCGATTACATCCAGGTCGCACGCGACACGATCAAGCGCATCGGCTACGACAACACCGAATACGGCATCGACTACAAGGGCTGCGCGGTGCTGGTGGCCTACGACAAGCAGAGCAACGATATCGCCCAGGGCGTGGACCACGCGTCAGACGACCACCTCAATACCGGTGCCGGCGACCAGGGCCTGATGTTCGGCTACGCCTGCGACGAAACGCCCGAGCTGATGCCGGCACCGATCTACTACGCGCACCGCCTGGTCGAGCGCCAGGCGCAATTGCGCAAGGACGGCCGCCTGCCCTTCCTGCGCCCGGACGCGAAGAGCCAGGTCACCATGCGCTATGTCGATGGCAAGCCGCACAGCATCGACACCGTGGTGCTGAGCACCCAGCACGCGCCCGAGT
>CADEDE010000005.1 GCA_902825995.1 uncultured Burkholderiales bacterium | reverse complement strand
CCTCGGTCCAGCGGTACAGCGCCGGCAGCGCGTCGAACTCGCCCTTGATCGGCCAGTAGGCGCCGATCGCGGTTTCATCGCGGCCGACCAGCCAGACGCGCAGCACTTCCTGCAAGTGCATCGCGCGCTGGTGGCGGTCGATCATCGCCAGGCGCTCGGCCTGCAACTGGCGGCGCAGCAGCTTCTTGTCGCGCGGCGGGGTGAGGCTGAAGTCTTGCGGCATGGGGCAGCTATTGTGCCGCCATGCTCCGCGACAGGGCCGAGCCTCGCTCGTGCCCTGCGTCCTGGCCGAGAGCGAGACGCAGCGCTGGCTGCTCACGCACCCGGAGCCGCGCCCCCTGCGGCGCATCGCTGCAGTGGCGTCGCATTTGACCGATACCATCAGGCGGCCATGAGCAACGCCCTCGTCGATCACTGCCTTGAACTACTGGCCCCGCTCGGCGCGGTGCGCGCCAGGCGCATGTTCGGCGGCCACGGGCTGTATATCGATGAGCTGTTCATCGCCCTCATCGTCTTCGAGCGGCTGTACCTGAAGGTCGATGCCAGCACGCAGCCAGCCTTCAAAGCCGCCGGCTGCGAGCCCTTCGTTTACATGAAGCCCCCGAGGCCGCCGCTTCGCGGCGACCGTCCCCCCGAGGGGGAGCGAGGAAACTTGGGGCGGCCCGGCATTTCCTCAGGCAAAAACAAACCGATCACGGTGAGCTACTGGACCGTGCCTGCCGAAGCGATGGAGTCGCCGGCCTTGATGCAGCCCTGGGCGCGGCAGGCCATCAACGCAGCGCTGCGCGCGAGGGCCGCCAAGCCGACGGCAGCGCGCTCCAGGACGCGGGCCACGACATCGAAGCCCAAGGCCACGCCCTCACGCAACCGGCGCTGAGGCGAGCGCGTCGGCGCAAAACTCCAATCCCACAGCGCCAACTGGCCGCTGTGCAGCGCCGAGACCACCACCCGCTCGCCGCGCGCCAGCGCCAGGCGCTCGCCGGCTTGCAGCACGTAGTCGCCGAGGTCGCCATGCCGCGTCACCCAGACGGCGCCCGCCAGCGCCGTCAGCCAGGCCGGCTCAGTGACCAGCAGATCTTGCGCTTCTTGCATGGATAGGCGACTCATAGCCGGCTCCTCAAAATGGCAGTTCGCAGGATGAAGCATCGTCTATCTGTCGCCTCTTGGCGAATCAGTTCGGTCGCCATCACTGATACCATTCGCGCATGAATCGGCTACCCCATCGTGCGCTCGCCCTGGGCTCGCTGCGGGCCTTCGAAGCGGTCGCGCGGCGCCTCAGTTTTTCGGCCGCGGCCGAAGATCTGTACCTCACGCAGCCGGCGATCAGCCGCCAGATCAAGGCCCTCGAAGCCGATCTCGGCGCGCCGCTGTTCGTGCGCGGCACGCGCAAGGTCGAACTCAGCGGCGCCGGCGTGCAACTGCTGCGCGGCGTGATGCCGCTGTTGCAGCGCCTGGACAGCACGGTGCGCCAGATCCGCAGCGCGCGCGGGCGGCGCCACGTGAGCATCACCACCTTCGCCTCCTTCGCGTCGCTGTGGCTGTTGCCGCGGCTGGCGTCGTTCGAGCGCGAGCACCCCGATATCGACATCCGCATTTCGGCCAGCGACACGATGGCCGACCTCGACGACCCCGATGTCGATCTGGCGCTGCGCTATTGCCCCCCCGATATCGCGCCCGCTGGCGCAATGCGCCTGTTCGGCGAGCTGGTCACGCCGGCCGTCGGCCGCGGTCTGGCCGAGCAGGCGGCGCGCAGCCTGGCGCCACCGCTGGCCGTACCGGCCGACCTGGCGCAGCACACCCTGCTCGAACAAGACGACCACCGCCCCAGCGCCGAATACCTGGGCTGGCGGCATTGGCTGCGCGTGCATGGCGTGGCGCAACTCGAACCGGCGCGCTGGCTGCTGCTGAATTTCACCTACCAGCAGGTGCAGGCCGCCCTGTCGGGCCAGGGCGTTGCGCTGGCGCGGCTGCCCCTGGTGCTCGAAACCCTGGAGCGCGGCGAGCTGGTCGAGCCCTTCGGCGCCTCGCACCGCGTGGTGTCGCCGTATGCCTACTGGATGATCGAAGGCCAGCGTGGCCTGGCCCTGCGGCCCGAAGTGACCCTTTTTGCACGCTGGCTCGGCGCGCAGGCCGAACCAACGCGCCGCGCTACCGATCTGGCCGTCAACGCCGCTGCGGCGTGAACCATTGGCACCGTTGACAATCCGATCTGCGATAGAACGCCCGTGGCGCTGCCTCGTGCAGTCGCCCGTGACCATGCCGACCCGACTTTCAACCCCAGGCTCCACAACCCGCAGCTCGATAGCCGCGCTGCTGCTGTGCATCGCTACCGTCACCGCCGCCCAGCCTGTGCCCACCGACGTGGTGGTCGAAGCCCGCGAAGCGCTGCGCAAGAAAGACGGCGTGCGCCTGGCGCAACTGCGCGAGCGCGCCATCGGCCAACGGCACCCGCTGGCCCTGTGGGTCGATTACTGGGAGCTGGGCAACCGTCTGGCCCAGGCGCAGCAGGCCGATCTCGACGCCTTCTACGCCCGCTGGCCCACCACCTACGTCGAAGACCGGCTGCGCAACGACTGGCTGCTCGAACTCGGCAAACGCCGCGACTGGGCCAACTTCACGCGCGAATTCCCGCGCTTTCGGATGAACGATGACCGCGAGGTCATCTGTTATGAGATCCTCACCGAGCACTTGGCGGCCAGGGACAGCGGCAAAGAGCTGCCGCCGGGCACCAAGGCGCACGCCCTCGAGGCCTGGCTGGCACAACGCGAACTCGACGACGGTTGCCACCAACTGGCCGCCGCCCTCGTTGCAGCCCGCATCTTCAGCGCCGACGAGGTGTGGCTGAAAGTGCGCCACGCCGCCGAGGTCAACAAGCCGCGCGCCGCCCGCGCCGCCGCGGCCTTGGTGGCCCCGGCGATGCAGACCCAGGTGGCGCAGGCGCTCGACAACCCGGCGCTGTATCTGAATGCCGGCGCCACTGTCGGCACGCGCGCCAACAGCGAAATCACGGCGCTGGCGCTGGCGCGCATGGCCGCCAACGACCCCGAAGTGGCCACCGCGCAGTTGCGCGATCGTTGGCAGCATCGCCTGCCCAAAGACCTGCTGGCCTGGGCCTGGGCCCAGGCCGGCCGCAGTGCGGCCTTGAAGCTCGCGCCCGAGGCCACGGCGCATTACGCCAGCGCCTGGGCCGACGCCGAGCGCAGCAATGTGCCGCCAGCCTGGAGCGACGACACCCTGGCCTGGAACGTGCGCGCCGCCCTGCGCGGCAGCGTCGGCGCCGAGCGCTGGCATGCGGTGCAGCGCGCCATCGACCACATGAGCGAGGCCGAACAGCGCGATCCGGCCTGGCGCTACTGGCGCGCCCGTGCCATGCGCGAAACGGCCGCGCCGGGCGCGGCCGGCAACCGCCAACTGACGCAGGCGCTCGGCGCCTTGCAGCAACTGGCCGGTGAACTGCACTTCTACGGCAAGCTGGCCAGCGAAGACCTCAACCAGCCCGTGCCGCTGCCGCCGCTGCCGGCGCCGCTGTCCAGCGACGAGCGCGCGGCGGCCAACGCCCACCCGGGCCTGGACCGCGGGCTGCAACTGATCGCGCTGGGCCTGCGCAACGAAGGCGTGCGCGAGTGGAATTTCAGCCTGCGCGGCATGCACGACCGCGCCCTGCTCGCCGCCGCCGAACGCGCCTGCGAACGCGAAGTCTGGGACCGTTGCATCAACACCAGCGACCGCACCCGCAACGAAGTCGATCTGGCGCAACGCTTCCCGCTGCCCTACCGCGCCGAAGTGGTGGCCCAGGCCGGCGAGATCGGCCTCGACCCGGCGTATGTGTATGGCCTGATCCGGCAGGAATCGCGCTTCGTCATCGACGCTCGCTCGCAAGTCGGCGCCTCGGGCCTGATGCAGGTGATGCCGGCGACCGCGCGCTGGACGGCCCGCAAGATCGGCTTGCCCTTCAGCGCCGGCATGATCGCCGACCGCGACGTCAACCTGCGCATCGGCACCGGCTACCTGAAGCTCGTGCTCGACGATTTCGACGGCTCGCAGCTGATGGCCGCCGCGGCCTACAACGCCGGCCCGAGCCGGCCGCGGCGCTGGCGCGAAGGCGCGCTGATCGAGCCGGCCATCTGGGCCGAGAACATCCCGTTCAACGAAACCCGCGACTACGTCAAGAAGGTGCTGTCCAACGCCACGGTGTATGCGGCGATCCTGGCCGGGCGGGTGCAGGTGGCGCCAGCGGCGGCGCAGCCCGCAGCCCCCGGGGGGGTCGCATCGGCGGCAGCGGCAGCCGTGGCCGCCGCGTCGTCTGCCTCGACGCCAGCCTCGGCGCCCGTGGTCGCGACGCCGGTGGCCGTAGTGCATGCGCTGCTGCCGTCGCTGAAAGCACGGCTGGGCGCATTGATCGGTCCCCGTGCGAGTTCGGCGCCGCCGCCGAACCGGGAACTGCCTTGAATCCGACCCGCATCGCCGTGCTGGGCGGCACCGGCTTCGTCGGCCGCGCCGTGTGCGAGCGCCTCGTGCGGCGCAGCCCGGCTGGCGCCATCGTCGTGCCGACGCGGCGCGCGATGCACGCCAACGCCGTGCGCGCTTTGCCCACGGTCGATGTGCGCGTGGCCGATGTGCACGACGACGCGGCGCTGCGCAGCGTGCTCGCCGGCTGTGATGCGGTGATCAATCTCGTCGCCATCCTGCACGGCAGCGCGGCGGCGTTCGAGCAGGTGCATGCGGCCCTGCCCAGGCGCCTGGCCGCCGCCTGCGTCGGCGCCGGAATCCGCCGTGTCCTGCATGTCAGCGCCCTCGGTGTCGGTGGCCAGGCACCGTCGAACTACCTGCGCAGCAAGACTGCGGGTGAAGCCGCGCTTCGCGCGGCGCCGCTCGATCTGACCGTGCTGCGGCCGTCGGTGATCTTCGGCGCGCAGGATCGCTTTCTCAATCTGTTCGCCCGCATTCAGGCCCTCGTCCCGCTGCTGCCGCTGGCGGGTGCCGACACACGCTTGCAGCCGGTGTGGGTCGAAGACGTGGCCGAGGCCATCGTGGCTTGCCTCGACACCCCGGCCACGATCGGCCAGACGATCGAGTGCGCAGGGCCCGAGGTTTTTACGCTCGCCGAACTGGTGCGGCTGGCTGGACGCTGGTCGGGCCACGAACGGCCGATCGTGCCGCTGCCGATGGCGCTCAGCCGCATGCAGGCTCTATTGATGGAGTGCCTGCCAGGCGCGCCCTTGATGTCGCGCGACAACCTCGATTCGATGCGCGCGCCCAATATCGCCAGCGGCGGATTGCCTGGCCTCGCCTGGCTGGGCATCGTGCCCGCCGCGCCCGCGCAAATCGCCCCCGGCTACCTCAGCCGCCGCGACGGACGGGCCAGGCTCGAAGCCCTGCGCGCCACCGCGGGGCGGGGCTGAGCGTGATACGGTTCGGTGGCCGTTCAGGCTGAACAATGAAAGCCGACCGGCCCTTCCCTACATCGGAGAGAACGAAATCAGATGCACAACGAGGAACGCATGCAAGTCTATCGAGTCGGCGGGGCCGTGCGCGACCGGCTGCTCGGCCTGCCGGTCAACGACCACGACTGGGTCGTCGTCGGCACCAGCACTGAACAGATGCTGGCGGCAGGCTATACAGCCGTTGGCCGCGACTTCCCGGTTTTTTTGCATCCGCAGACCGGAGAAGAGTATGCGCTGGCGCGCACCGAGCGCAAATCGGCGCCGGGCTACCGCGGCTTCACGCTGCATGCCGATCCTGGCGTGACGCTGGAAGACGACCTGGCCCGGCGCGACCTGACGATCAACGCCATCGCGCAAGCCGCAGACGGCAGCCTGATCGACCCCTTCGATGGCCAGCGCGATCTGCGCGCCGGCGTGCTGCGCCATGTGTCCAGCGCCTTCGCCGAAGACCCGGTGCGCATCTTGCGCCTGGCGCGCTTTGCCGCGCGCTGGCCGCACTTCAGCATCGCACCCGAGACCGCCGCGCTGTGCGTGCAGATGGTGGCCGCCGGCGAAGCCGATGCGCTGGTCGTCGAACGCGTGTGGCAGGAGTTGTCGCGTGGCTTGATGGAAGTGCAGCCGAGCCGGATGTTTGCCGTGCTGCGCGATTGCGGCGCGTTGGTACGGCTGCTGCCCGAGCTGGATCGGCTGTGGGGCGTGCCGCAGCCCGAAAAGCAGCACCCCGAGGTCGATACCGGCGTGCACGTGATGATGGTGCTCGACGCCGCCGCGCGTCTCGAGGCCTCGCTGCCGGTGCGCTGGGCCTGCCTGGTGCACGACCTCGGCAAGGGCACGACGCCGCGCGCCGAGTGGCCGAACCATGTCGCCCACGAGCTGCGTGGCGCCCAGCTCGCCGACGCCGTGGCCGAGCGCCTGCGCGTACCGGGCGATTGCAGCGATATGGCCAGCCTGGTGGTGCGCCAACACGGCAGTATTCACAAGAGTCAGGCGCTCGACGCGGCGGCCACCCTGGATCTGCTGGAGCGCTGCGATGCGCTGCGCCGACCCGATCGCTTCGAGCAAGCCCTGCAGGCCTGCGAGTGCGACGCACACGGTCGCACCGGCCTGGAGGATGCGCCCTACCCGCAGCGCGAACGCCTGAGCGCGACACTGCGCGCCGTGCTGAGCGTCGATGCCAGCGGCGCCGCAACCGAGGCGCTTGCCAGCGGTGCCAAGGGGCCCGAGATCGGCGAGGCAGTGCGACGGGCGCGCCTGGCCGCCTTGTCAGGACAGCCTGGCCATGCCGATCCGCCGGCACATCAAAGTCGGTGACTGCGGTCACCGGCAGCGAAGCCGATGGCGCCGAAGGGCGGCGCGCCGCGCAGCAGGCCGATGACCTTGAACAGCTCGCCCATCTCGTGCTCGGCGAGCAGCTTTTGCGCCGACGCCAGCGCCGGCCAATCGCTGCGCTGCTGGGCCTCGCCCATCAGCGATGCGAGGCCGCAGTTGAGCAGGAAGCGCGCCTGCGAGGTGTAGCCCAGAACCTCGAAGCCGGCGTCCTGCGCGGCCAACGCGATGGCGCTGAAATTGACATGCGCGGTGATGTCCTTGTCGCCGATGTCGGCCAGCGGATCGGTGTCGGCGATATGCGCGCGGTGGCACATCAGCGTGCCGCCCACGCGCTCGGGCAGGTAGTACTCGGCCTCGGGAAAACCATAGTCGATGAAAAACGCCGCCCCGTGTTCGAGGCGGTCGGCAAGCGTGCGAACGAAAGCCTCGGCCTGCGGGTGGATTTCGGTCGTGGTGCCGGGCACGAAGGCTGCCGCCACCGGCGGGCGCAGGGGCGTGGCACGGTCGGCAAAGCCAAAGGCCTCGTCGGCGAAAACGACACCCCGCTCGAACCACGTCGTGCCGTCCCAGTGCAGCAACTGCACCGGCATCGCGTCGAGAACCTCGTTGCCGACGACCACGCCGTGCATCGTTGCCGGCAATGCATCGAGCCAGCGCACGCGCTGGCCGAACGGCGCCAGCGTTTCGCGCTGTCTTGCGCGCAGCGCGCCGGAGAGATCGACGATGGTGTAGCGCTGCACGCGATCGCCGAGGGCCTGCAACAGCTGCGACGCGAGCACGCCCGAGCCGGCGCCGAACTCCCAGATTTCCTCGGTTGCGGTGGCCGCGAGCGCCTGACCGACCTGGCGCGCCAGCGACGCGCCGAACAGCGGGCTCAACTCGGGCGCGGTGACGAAATCACTGCCCGACGCGGGCATGCTGCCGAACTGGCGGCTGCCGCGGGCGTAATAGCCCAGTCCGGGGGCGTACAAGGCCAGCGCCATGAAGCGGTCGAAGGGCAGCCAGCCCTCGGCAGTCACGATGGCGCGGCGTATCAGCCGGCCCAGCGCCCCAGCCCTCGCCGATACACTGTCTGCACCTTCTCCGTTCGGCTGCTGCGTCATCGCCGCATTGTAGGAATGCCCTCCTCGAGCCCTCGTCCTGTCGTGCTGGTCACTGGCGCCGCGCGCCGCCTGGGCCGCGCCATCGCGCTCGAATTGGCGCGCGCCGGCCGCGACATCGCACTGCACTACCGCCGATCCGCCGCCGATTGCGAAGCCAGCGCAGCCTATGTGCGCGCGCTCGGTGTGCGTGCCGAGTGCTTCCAGGCCGACCTGGCCGACGAAGCCGCCTGCCGCGCGCTGCTGCCGGCCGTGGCGGCGCGCCTGGGCCGGATCGACGCGGTGGTCAACAACGCCTCGCACTTCGAATACGACAACACCGCGACCTTCACCTTCGCCGCGATGGAGACGCACTGGCGCGCCAACACCGCGCCGGCGATCGTGCTGGCGCAGGCGCTGGCCATGTCTATGAAGGGCGGCAGCGCCACCGGCTGCGTGGTCAATCTGCTCGACCAGAAGCTGTGGAATCCGAACCCCGATTACCTCTCGTACACCTTGTCCAAAGCCGCTCTCGAAGCGGCGACCACGCTTTTGGCGCAGGCCTTGGCGCCGCAGGTGCGGGTGGCCGGCGTGGCGCCGGGCGTGACGCTGGTGTCGGGGCCGAAGATGAGCCGGGAAAGTTTCGCCGCCGCGCACACGATGACGCCGCTGGGGCGCAGCTCGACCCCCGACGATATCGCCTGCGCGGTGCGTTTCATCATCGAATCGCCGGCCATCACCGGCACGACGATCGTCGTCGATGGCGGCCAGCACCTGGCCGCGCAGCCGCGCGACGTGGCCTTCCTCAGCCCGACGAAATAAGACCACCATGCACAGCCCGCTCGCCCACCCCGCGTTGATGGACTGCCGGCGCCTGTTCTTGCGCGACTACGAGGTCTGGATCAATATCGGCGTGCATGACTTCGAGAAACGCGGCGAGCAGCGCGTGCTGATCAATGTCGATCTCTACGTGCCGCTGGCGCTGTCCACACCGAAGGCCGACGAACTCGACGAAGTCGTTGATTACGACTTCATCCGCCGCTCGATCGCCTTGCGCGTGCAGCAGGGCCACGTCCATTTGCAGGAGACCCTGGCCGACGACGTGCTGCGTCTGATGCTGGCCCATCCGCGCGTGAAGGCCGCGCGCGTATCGACGGAAAAGCCCGATGTCTATCCCGACTGCGACGCCGTCGGCGTCGAGGTTTTTGGAATCAAGCCCACATGAACGCCCCGCAAGACGCCGCCGCCGTGAAGAAGGCGGCCTTCGAAGCCAACAAGCTGTCCAAGCGCCTGCACCGCCAGCTCGGCCAGGCGATCACTGATTTCAACATGATCGAGCCCGGCGACAAGGTCATGGTCTGCGTCTCGGGCGGCAAGGACAGTTTTGCCCTGCTCGACCTGCTGATCGGGCGCCGGCAGCGTTCCCCTGTGCCCTACGAGCTGATCGCGGTCAACCTCGACCAGAAACAACCCGGCTTTCCGGAGCACGTACTGCCCGAGTACCTGGCCCGCGCCGGGGTGCCCTTTCACATCGAGAACCAGGACACCTACAGGGTCGTCAAGCGCCTGGTGCCCGAGGGCCAGACGATGTGCAGCCTGTGCTCGCGCCTGCGCCGCGGCATCCTGTACCGCGTGGCCAGCGAGCTCGGCGCGACCAAGATCGCGCTCGGCCACCACCGCGACGATATGGTGGTCACGTTGATGATGAACCTGTTTTTCGGCGGCCGGCTCAAGGGCATGCCACCCAAGCTGGTCAGCGACGATGGCCGGCATATCGTCATCCGCCCGCTGGCCTATGTCGCGGAAACCGACCTCGAACGCTGGGCCGTGCAACGTGAATTCCCGATCATCCCCTGCACCCTGTGCGGCAGCCAGGAAAACCTGCAGCGGGTGCAGATCAAGGCCCTGCTCCGCGAATGGGAGCGCCGGCACCCGGGACGCATCGACAATATCTTCAACGCGATGGGCCGCATCACGCCCTCGCACCTGATGGACCGGAACCTGTACCCCTTCGCCACACTCGAAAGCATCGGCGTGGCCGATCCGTCGGGCGACAAAGCCTTTGACGACGACACTGCCGAGGCCTGCGACAGCCCGGCCGTGGTGCGGCTGATGCCGGCGATCGACCAACCCGAACCATCGAGGTGAAGCGCCATGCAACGCCGTTCTGTTTTGACTGCCGCCGCCCTGACCGCCGCCCTTGGCGGCTGCGCCGCCCTCAACACCGTGACCAGCGAGGTCGCTACCTATGGCGACTGGCCGGCCGGCCGCGCCCCCGGCCGCTACGCCTTCGAGCGCCTGCCGTCGCAACAAGCCCGCGGCGCCCGGCAAGCCGAGCTGGAAGCCGCGGCCGCCAGCGCACTCGAAGCGGCGGGCTTCAGCGCCGCAGCCGATGCGGCACAGGCCGACGTGATCGTGCAAATTGGGGCGCGCATCGGCCGCGCCGAGGTCTCGCCTTGGGACGACCCGCTGTGGTGGCGCTGGGGCGGCACCTATTGGCACCGCCCGGGTTGGCGCTCGAGCTCGCGCGCGGCTTATTACGTCAACTTCAATGCCGGCGGGTACACGCGATACGAGCGCAGCGTGGCCCTGCTGCTGCGCGACCGCGCCAGCGGCACGCCGCTGTACGAAGCCCACGCCCAAACCGACGGCGCCACGGTCGGCGACACCGCCCTGCTGGCCGCCATGTTCGAGGCGGCGATGAAGGATTTCCCGGCCACCGGCGCCGCCAACCCGCGGCAGGTCAGCGTGCAGCGCGCGCCGTGACTGTGGATTGACCCCCTCTCCCGGAGGGAGAGGGGGCAAAGAGTTCAGCCGGCGGCCAGCACACGCAGGTCGTCTTCCCAGCCTTTCAACTTCGCCCGCGCCGCCTGCCGCTGCGCCGGGCTCATCGCGTTGTGCATGCTCGCGGCCAGCGTGCAGTTGTCCTGTACCAGGCCCTGCTGGTAGGCGCGGTAGTCGGCGCGGGGTGAACGCGTCGTGCGCTCGACCAGCACGCGCGCCGCCGCCTGGGCCTGCTGCCATGCCGCCGCACGGTCGCCGCCGCTGCGGCCCGCGGTGCTCACGGTCGTCAAGACTTGCAGCGTTTCACGATTGCGCAGACGGCGTTCGGCGAGCCATCGCACAGGGTCGAAGGTCGATTTCGACAGCAGCGCGGACAGGCGCTCGCGCTGCCCGGCATCGAGGCTGCCGTAGAGCATTTCGAATCGGTCCAGTGCGCGCTCGAACGAGGCCGCCCGGCGCGCAGCAGGGTCGGCCTGCAGGAAGTCGGCCTGCATCCGCGCTTCGCCTTTGGCCATGCGGCGTTCGACGTGCTGGATTTGCTCGGGCGTCAGCGTCAATATCAACTCGGCCGCCGGCAGCACGGCTTCTTCGAGCGCCAGGCCCAGGCGCTGCTCGGCTTCGGCGGCCCAGGCGCACAGGGCGGCCGGCGTGGTCGGCTCGACGATCTCGCGCTGCGCGCGCGCCAACAGCACGGCGTACGCGGGCAGTTGGGTGCGGCGGTGCCAGGTGAACCAGCGGTCGATGGCGTCGAGCAGCTGGGGCGCCTGGTCGCCGTTGACATCGACATAACTGTCGATACGCCAGAACAGCAGCTGGTGCGCCTGGTCGTAGGCCAGGCGCACCAAGCTGCAGCCGGTGAACACCGACCCGGCAACCAACAGCGTGGCCAGCCCGATAATCTGGCGCAGCTGACGACAAGGAAGTAGACATGGCATCGCTTGACATCGTAATCATGGCTGCGGGCAAAGGCACCCGCATGAAATCGGCCCGGCCCAAGGTGCTGCACCGCCTTGCCGGGGTGAGCTTATTGCAGCATGTTCTGGACGCCGTCGCCGAACTCGCCGCGGCGAAAACCTTGGTCGTCACCGGGCACGGGGCTGAAACGGTCGAGGCCGAATTGGGTGCACCGGGTTTGACCTTTGTGCGCCAGGAGCCGCAACTCGGCACCGGCCACGCGGTGCAGCAGGTGGTGCCGCACCTGGACCAAGACGGCACGACGCTGATCCTGAACGGCGATGTTCCGCTGATCCGGCCCGCCACCGCCGCCGCGCTGGCCGCGGCCTGCGGCGGCACGAAGCTGGCCTTGCTGACGATCGAACTCGCCGATGCCAGCGGCTACGGCCGCATCGTGCGCGAGGGCAGCGCAGTCAAGACCATCGTCGAACACAAGGACGCGAACACAGCCCAGCGCGCCATCCGCGAGGTCTATACCGGCATGCTCGCCGCCCCCACCGCGTGGCTCAAACGCGCGGTGATGGCACTGGTCAATGACAACGCGCAGCGCGAGTACTACCTGACCGACATCGTGGCGATGGCCGTAGCCGAGGGCCTGCCGGTGGTGGCCACGCAGCCGGCGAGCGACACCGAAGTGCTCGGCGTCAACAGCCCTGTACAGCTGGCCGAGCTGGAACGCCGCTACCAACGCGCATGTGCCGCGGCTTTGATGGAAGACAACGGCGTGCGCTTTGCCGACCCGGCGCGCTTCGATGTGCGCGGCACGCTGAAATGCGGCGGCGACGTCGATATCGACGTCGGTTGCGTCTTCGAAGGCGCGGTCACGCTCGCCGACAACGTGAAGATCGGCGCCCACTGCGTGATCCGCAATACCCGGATCGACGCCGGCGCGGTGATCCAGCCCTTCACGCACATGGACGGCGCACACATCGGGCCCGGCGCGATCGTGGGCCCCTTCGCCCGGCTGCGTCCGGGCGCCGACCTCGGGCAGGACGTGCACATCGGCAACTTCGTCGAAGTCAAGAACAGCACGCTGGCCAAGGGCGCCAAGGCCAACCACCTGGCCTATCTGGGCGACGCCACCGTGGGCGAGCGCGTCAACTACGGCGCCGGCAGCATCAGCGCCAACTACGACGGCGCCAACAAGCACCGCACCGTGATCGGCGCCGACGTGCACGTGGGCAGCAACTGCGTGCTGGTGGCGCCGGTGACCATCGGCGAGGGCGCCACCATCGGCGCCGGCTCGACGATCGCCAAGGACGCACCGGCCGGACAGTTGACGCTGGCCCGCCCCAAACAGGTATCGATGGCCGGGTGGACGCGGCCGAAGAAGACCCGGCCCGGGGCCTGAAAAGCCCGGCCCGGCAGACGGCCGTGGCGCGTTATCCTCGCAACTGGCCTCTGGTGGCCACTGCATCGAGGAGCTGCGATGACCCCGACACTTAAACGCCTGGCCTGCATCACCCTGCTCGGGCTCGCCGCATCGGCGCCCTGCCCGGCCGACAGCCTGGCCTCGTCGGCCTCGAGTGCCGGTTCGGCCTCGGTCGGCAGCCTGTCCAACTCGATCACTGGATCGAGCAACAGCTCGTCGCCCAAGACGCCGCTGGCCGAAGGCGACTACCGCGTCATCGAGGTTGCCGAGCTGGCTGAGCGCCCCGGCCTGTTGCGCCTGCAATTGCAGGCGACGCTGCCGCCCCCTGACAACGGCGCGATCTGGCTCACCCTGCCGCTGCAGGCGCTCGCGCAACGCGCGCTGGTGCCCGGTGACATCGTCAGTGCACGCCGGCGCCCTTATGGCGTGGAATTCGCGCGTGCCGCCAAAGCGGCCGAAGAACGCGAAGCCTTTTTCCTGGTGCTCGCCGACGACTGGCTGGGCCAACTCGCGCCGCGCGCCCTGACGCTTTGATGCTTCGCGCGCTGGGGCTGGCGCTGGCTTTGTGGAGCTGCGCTGCCGCCAGCCAGGCGTCTTTCGGCTCGCTGCGCGTTTGCGACCGTTCGTCGCCGTTGACGGCCCGGCAACAGGACCGCTTGCTGCGCTTCGCCGCGATCGTCCGGCACGAGCTGGAAGACTCCGGCCAGGCGATTGCGTTGATCGCGCGCTCGGGCCTGGACTTGCAGCGCTTCGGCATTCGCTACTCGCATGGCGGCGTGAGCCTGAAGGCCAGCGATAACACGCCCTGGTCGGTGCGCCAGCTCTACTTCGCCTGCGACGAAGGCCGTCCGCGCCTGTACGACCAGGGTCTGGCCGGGTTCCTGTTCGGCACCGACGACCCGTCGATCGGCTACGTCTCGATCGTGCTCTTGCCGCGTGACGCAGCCGCCGCGCTGGAGCGCGCCGCGCTCGACAAGGCGCGTGCGCTGCGCTTGCTGGCCGCGAACTACAGCGCCAACGCCTACCCCTTCAGCCTGCGCTACCAGAACTGCAACCAGTGGGTGATGGAGTTGCTCGCCACCGCCTGGGGCGCACTCGACGACGCCGAGGATTTGCGGGCGCAGGCGCAGGCCTGGCTGGTCGCTCGCGGCTATGCGCCACCCCCGATCGAGGTCGGTTCGCGCGGGCTGATGTTCGCCGCCGCGTTCGTCCCCTGGTTGCACAGCGACGACCATCCCGAAGAGGATCTGCTCGCGCTGCGCTTTCGCATCAGCCTGCCGGCCTCGATCGAGGCCTTCGTGCGCGAGCGCATGCCGGGCGCCGAACGCATCGAGCTGTGCCACGACGAGCGCCAGGCGGTCGTCCGCCGCGGCTGGGAGCCCGTCGCCGAGGGCTGCCGGCCGAACGCCGGCGACCGCGTGATCGCCTTGGACTGATAGCGTTTTTGCACCCGTTCGCCCTGAGCTGAGGTATCGCAGGGTCACGCAAGGGCTTCGATACCTCAGCCCGCAATGCGCAGCGCCTCAACGCCGGGTCGACAACCAAATCCCTGGCAGGATCAAGAGTGCGCCAACGGCGTGAAAGGTCTCGATGCGTTCGCCGAGCACGGCCCAGCCGACGGCAGCGCTGTACAGCGGCCCGAGGTACAGCACAGCCGCCACCCGCGCCGCACCCAGCACGCGCTGCATGAACGAGTAGGCGCCATACGCCGCGGCGCCGGGCAGCACGGCTGCGGCGATCACCAGGCCGGCGCTTCGCCACGACAGCGTCGAGGGCAGCCAGTAAAGCGCCTCCCAGACGGTCAACGGGATCAGCACCAGCACACCGCCGCAGGCGATCAGGGTCAACCGCGCCAGCGCACCGAAAACCGACGGCCAGGCGCGCAGCAGCAGCGAGTAGGCCGTCCAGCACAGTACGGCCACAGCGATCCACAGATCGCCCGGGTTGATGCCGACCTGCAGCACCGCCGCCCAGTCGCCCTTGAACAGGATGTGCAGCACACCGGCCAGCGCCAGCGCCACCCCCAGCCCCTGCAGCGCGCCGAAAGCCTCGCGCAGCCACAGCGCCGACGCCAGCGCAATCAGCACCGGCGCGACGGCGTAGAGCAGGCCGATATTGACCGCCAGGGTGCTGCGACCGCCGATATAGACGAAGGCGCCACAGACCCACATGCCGAGGGCGCCGAGCACGATGAAGTGCGCCGCCTCGGCACGGATCAGGTGCCGCTTGGCGACCAGTTCACGCCAGCAAAAAGCGCCGAGCAGCAGCACGGCCACGCCCCAGCGCGCCAGGGCCAGCATGTGCGGCGCGATCACGCCGGGCGCCCAGCGCGCGACCAGGTAGTTCACGCTCCACAGTGCCGGGGCGACGAAAATCAGGGCGCGGGCCAGGCGCGCGTTGGCGGCGGGACTGCGAACCGTCGTCAGGCTGGCGCCGGGCTGCGCGCGCGCAAATTCGCCCTTGGGGCGATCCGGCGGGCTCACGCGACAGTCGCCGCGAACCTGTCGTCGGCGCGCGGCGCGCCGAACAACTGACCCTGCAACTGCTCGCAACCCAGCGCGACCAGGAAATCGCGCTGCGCTGCGGTTTCAACGCCCTCGGCAATCGTGGCCAGGCCCAGGCTCTGCGCCAACATGACGATGGCCCTGGCGATGGCCGCATGGCCGGTGTTGTCGGGCAGGCCCTGCACAAAACTGCGATCGATCTTGATGCGGTCGATCGGCAGGCGGTTCAGCCGTCCGAGCGACGAGTAGCCCGTGCCGAAATCGTCGATCGCGATGCGCACGCCCAGGGCCTTCAGGTCGGCCAGCGTGGCCGACACGGCGTCGATGTCTTCCATCAGCATGCGCTCGGTGATTTCGAGCTCGAGCCACTCGCCGGCCAGGCCTTCCTCGCGCAAGACCTGGGCCACGCTGGCGCCGAAGCCGGCGTCGCGGAATTGCAGCGACGACACATTCACCGACACCGACAGTGCGCGCCCGGCCCATTGCCAGCGCCGGGCCGCACGCACAGCCTCGCGCAGCACCCACTGGCCGATCGGCATCACCAGGCGATGCTGTTCGACCAGGGGAATGAAATCGTCCGGCTCGACCAGGCCACGGGTCGGGTGACGCCAGCGAATCAGGGCCTCGGCGCCAACCAGCACGCCGTCGCCGGCCCGCACCTGGGGCTGGTAGTGCAGCACGAACTCGCCGCGCGTGACCGCCTGCGTCAATTGCGATTCGAGCTCCAGCGCCGCCAAGGCGCGCTGGCCCAGCTCGGGGTCGTAGCAGCGCTGGGTGGCGCGGCCCTGCTGCTTGGCCGCGTACATCGCCGCGTCGGCGCAGCGGATCAACTCGGCCGGCGTGGCGGCATGCAGCGGGTACAGCGCGATGCCCACCGAGGGCGTGACCGAAATCGAGCGCCCCTCCAGCAGCAGCGGCGCGGCAAACGAAACGAGCACCTTCCTGGCCACCTCCTGCACGTCGGCCAGCGGCAGCGCGCCGGGCAGCAGGACCAGGAACTCGTCGCCGCCGAAGCGCGCCACCAGGTCGCTGCCGCGCAGCAATTGCTTCAGGCGCTGGGCCAGGGTTTGCAGCAGCACGTCGCCGGCCAGGTGGCCGAGGGAATCATTGACGCGCTTGAACTGGTCGAGGTCGATGAACAGCAATGCGCCCTCGGCGTCGCCGGAACGGCCGCTGCCCATCAGCACTTCGAGCCGCTCCATGAAGGCCATGCGATTGAGCAGCCCGGTCAGCGCATCGTGGTGCGCCAGGTGGTAGATGTGCGAGCGGGCGGCCTCGCGATCGCGCAGGTCGCGCACGATCGTCATGCGCAGCTTTTCACCGCCGCGCTCGATCGTGCGCACGATGAATTCGACCGGGATACGCAGGCCGTCCTTGTGCAGCAGCACGCTTTCGTAGGTGGTTTCGGCGCCACTGGCCATCACCTCCAGCACCTTCGGCACCTGCTCCGGCGCGATGAACTCGAGGTTCTTGCGCCCGACGATTTCGTCCAGCGTGTAACCCATCAGGGCCAGGATCGGCGGGTTGGCGTCGGTGACGATGCCGTCCTTGTGGAAAACGATGCCCTCCACGCTGGCCTGCATGAACTTGCCCAGGCGCTCCTCGGACTCGCGCACCGCGCGCTCGGCCTCGCGGTGGCTGGTGATGTCGGTGATGAGCACGAAGGCCGCCAGCACTTTGCCGTCTTCGGCCAGGTGCGGCACCATCTGGACGTCGATCCATTGCCGGCCCTGGGGCGTCGTCAGCTGGCGCTCGTAGCGCGTCGGGCGGCCGTGCCGATGCACCTCATCGACAAACGGCTTGACCATTCGTGCCGCATCGGCGCCGATGATCTGCTCGAAAGTCTGGCCCAGGATCGACTGCTCGGTATGGCCGAAGGTCTTGGCGTAGCCGGCATTGGCGAACAGGCAGCGGTAGTCGTCGGCGGCGTACAGCGCCATCAGCGCCGGTACGCTGTTGGCGACCAGGCGCAACTGCTGCGCCTGCTCGCGTGCGCCAGCTTCGGCCATGCGCACCGCCGAGACATCGTGCAGCTGGCACAGGTAGCGCTCGGCCAACGGCAGCCAGCGCGCGCTGCAATCGACCCGGGCCTCGGCTGCCGCCGCGCTGCCGACCCGGCGCAGCGCCAGTTGCAGCGTGAAATCACGCCTGGCCGCGAGCGCCTCGTGCAGCGGCGCGAGCGCTTCGGCGCCAAGCACCGAACGCCAGCCAGCGCCGCGCGCAGCCTCGGCGGCCAGGCCGGTGAGATCGCTGAACGCGCAGTTGACCGCGGTGGCATCACCGGCTGTGGTGAGCACCAGCACCGGCGAGGGCAGCAATTGCCAGTCGGGTTGCGCGTCATCGGCGCAGCGCCGATGGCACGGGGTTTCAGGTCGGGCCTCGCTCATCGCCTCACCCGCCTGGCACGACCGTGGCCGCCAGACACAGATCTTCCCAGGCGCGGGCCTTGTCGGCCGGGCTGCGCAGCAGGTAGGCCGGGTGGTAGGTCACGACCACCGGCACGCCGTGGTACTGGTGCATGCGCCCGCGCAGTCTGCCCAACGGCTCGTCGCTGGCCAACAGGGCCTGCGCCGCGAAGCGGCCCATGGCCAGGATGATGCGCGGCTGCACCAGCGCGATCTGGCGTTCGAGGAAGGGCGCACATTGCGCGGTCTCGGCCGCCTCGGGGTTGCGGTTTTTCGGCGGCCGGCACTTCAGCGTGTTGACGATGAAGACCTGGCGCTCGGGCGGCGCCTCGTCGCGCGTCAGGCCCAAGGCGTGCAGCATGTTGTCGAGCAACTGCCCGGCAGTGCCGACGAAGGGTTCGCCCTGGCGGTCTTCCTGCTCGCCCGGCGCTTCGCCGACGATCATCCAGTGGGCCTGCCGATGGCCGACACCGAAGACCGTTCGCTGGCGCGACTGGGCCAGCGCGCAGGCCTGGCAATCGGCCACGGCGCTGCGCAGCGCGTCCCAGTCGAGGGTCGAGGTGTCGGGGCGCGGCACAACGGCGACCCGTTCGACGGTCTGTTGAACGCCTCCAGACCTGCCGCTTCGCGTCAGGCCCCCCGAGGGGGTCAAGGAAACTTGGGAGCGGCCCGGCGTTTCCTCGAGCGCGACAGGCACCGTTCGGGCTGAGCTTGTCGAAGCCTGCACCTCGACAGGCTCGGTGCGAACGGGAGGTCGCGCTGCCGCGGGCTGCGCCTCGCGTTCGAACAAGCGCACGCCAATGGCTTGCAACATCGCGCGCTGGCGTTCAGTCCAGCGCATCGCGACTCCCGCCGGTGGGCAGGCGCAGCACGCAGGCGTCTTCGCGCCGGCCGGCGGCTGCCGGGTAGTAACTGCGGCGCCAGCCGACCTGTTCGAAGCCATATTGCCGATAGATCTCGCGCGCACGCCGGTTGCTCTCGCGCACCTCGAGCCACAGCCACAAGGCGTCGGCCGCGCGGCAGTCGGCCGCCAAGGCATCGAGCAGCCCACGCCCCAGGCCGCGGTGCTGCCAGGCCGGCGCGACGCTCAGGTTCAGCAGGTGCATTTCCTGCACGCCGGTCATCGTCACGCAGTAGGCGCACAACTCGCCATCGGCCCGCCGCAACACCTGCGCAGCGTAGCCGGCCGCCAGCGAGTCGATGAAGTTGCCGCGGGTCCAGGGAAATTCATAGACGAGGTTCTCGATCCCCAGCACGGCATCCAGATCGGCCACCGTCATCGGCTCGCGCTGCGGCGCAGACGCGGCATTGAATTGCAGCAGCGCACTCATGCACTGGCCTTGGCCAAGGCCGCCGCTTCGCGCTCGGCCGTCGTCAGCGCCACCTTGTCGCGCAAATACAGTGGCAACGCCAGCGCAGCATCGAGTGCTTCGCCGCGCTGCCAGGCCGCTCGCGCCAACCGCGCCAGCGCCGCGGCGCGGTCGTGCGGCGTGGCGATGCAAGAGGCCGCTCCCGTCGGCAGGCGCGGGCCGAAAACTTCGAGTGCCGAGCCGGCAATGCACACCGGTGGCTGGCAGCGCCAGGCCTCGGCCAATGCGGCCAGGGTCCACAGCGCGGGGGCATGCAGCCCCTGCCAGTGCTCGCCATGGCGGCGGTAGGCAGCGGCATAGACCTGGCCCATGCGCGCGTCCATCGCGACCCAGATCTCACTCGCCGGATGCTGTGCGAAAGCGTCTTCGGCGATCAGTGCCAGGCTGTCGATGGCCAGCACCGGCAGGCCGGCGCCGAAGGCCAGGCCCTGCGCCACCGAGCAGGCGCTGCGCAGGCCGGTGAAGGCGCCCGGGCCGCGGCCAAAAGCGATGGCGTCGAGATCGGCCAGCGCGAGCCCGGCGCGGCCGAGCAACGCAAAGACCCGCGGCAGCAGGCGCTGCGAGGCCAGCGCACCGCCGGCCTCGTCGGCCAGCCATTGCCGATCGCCATCGACCAGCGCCACGGCGATACGCTCGGTGGCCGTGTCCAGCGCCAGCAGGCGTGGGTTGCGGCGGTGGCTTGGCGCGGACGCAGAGAGCATGGGGTCAGTGTAAGACGGCACCCTGCATGCGATCATCGAACCCATGTTTTCGCGCTTGTTCCGGCTCGCTTTCACCCTGTTGGGCCTGTGCGCCCTGGCACTTTCCCCGGCAGCCGCACGCGCCAAGGTTCTGGCGCCCGAGATCGAGCAGGCCCTGCAACGGGCACGCGTGCCGCAGGACGCCGTCGCTATCCTGATCCAGGAGGCTGGCAGCGGTGCCACGCGGCTGACGCTGAATGCGCAAAACCCGGTCAACCCGGCCTCGCTGGCCAAGCTCTTGACGACCTATGCCGCGCTCGACCAGCTCGGCCCGGCCTTCAGCTGGAAAACGCCGGTCTGGTTGTCTGGCCGCCTGGGCAGCGGTGCGCAAGCCGGTGTATTCGACGGCAACGTCCATATCCAGGGCCGCGGCGACCCCAAGCTCACGCTCGAACGCCTGTGGCTGCTGGTGCAGCGCCTGCGCCAGATGGGTCTGGTCGAAATCCGCGGCGATATCGTGCTCGACCAGAGCGCCTTCGACGTGCCCGAGGCCTCGCTGGCCGAGTTCGACAACGAACCGCTGCGGCCGTACAACGTGCGCGCGCAGGCGTTGCTGCTGAACCTGAACGCCGTGCTCTACACCTTCACCCCCGATGCCGCGAACGGCGTCGCCCGGGTCTCGGCCGAACCGGCCTTGCAGGGCTTGCGGGTCGATGCCAGCGTGCCGCTCGGCAACGGCCCGTGCAACGACTGGCGCGCGGCCTTGAAAGCCTCGCCCGGCGACAGCGAGCGCATGCGTTTTGCCGGCGCCTACCCGCTGGCCTGCGGCGAGCGCGTCTGGCCGCTGGCCTACCCCGACGCGAAGCTTTATGCATCGCGCCTGCTGGCCACCCTGTGGCGCGATGCCGGCGGGCGCCTGGCGGGCAGCGTGCGCGAGGGCCCGGCGCCCGAGGATCTGAAACCGAGCTTCGAGATGACTTCGCCGGCGCTGGCCGAGGTGGTGCGCGACATCAACAAATACAGCAACAACGTGATGGCCCAGCAGCTGTTGCTGACGCTGGCATTGCAACGCCCGGGCACAACGCGCGTCACACCCGAAGCCGGCCGCGAGGCGCTGCGACAATGGCTCGCGCAGCGCCTGGGCGAATCGCCGGAATCGCTTCAGGGCGTGGTCATCGACAACGGTTCGGGTCTGTCGCGCCAGACCCGGATCTCCGCGGCGCTGCTCGCGCGCGTGCTGCAAGCCGCCTGGTCCGGCCCGGTGATGCCCGAGCTGATGGCCTCGCTGCCGGTCAACGGCCTCGATGGCACCTTGCGCCGGGCCCATTCGAGCGCCGGCATGGCCCACCTGAAAACAGGCTCGCTGCGCGACGTGGCCGGCGTGGCCGGCTATGTGCTAGGCACCAGCGGCCAGCGCTATGTGCTGGTCGCGATCGTCAACCACCCGAATGCCAACGCCGCCAAGCCGGCCCTCGATGCGCTGGTGCAATGGGCCATCGACGACGGTGAACGCGCCCGGCGTCCGACCCCGCCTCAGCGACGGACAGCACAATGAGCAACGCCGCCTGGGTTGAACTGTTGGGCTACCTCGCCGCCTGCCTGACGACACTGTCGTTCGCGCCGCAGGCCTGGCTCAGCTTTCGCACGCGCAATGTGAGCGGCATCTCGCTGGGCATGTACGGCGCAATGACGGCTGGCGTCGTGCTCTGGCTGGCCTATGGCCTCTTGATCCGTTCCTGGCCGCTGGTGGTGGCCAACGCCGTCACGCTGTCGCTGGCCGGCTCGATCCTGATCATGAAGATCCGCCTGTCTCGACGGGCCTGAAAAACGCACCAGCGCACAAGCGCTCACTGGTTGGCCGGAATCCAGTCGAATTCCTTCAGCTTGGCGAAGACCTGGTCGGCGAATATCTTGTGCCCCGCCGTGGTCGGGTGCACGCCGTCGGCGAACAGCCAGGTGCTGGCCGAGGCACCGGTCTTGAGACTGTTGAGGTTGGGCACCGGCGCGACGAACAGGCTCGCCGGTGCCGCATTGCAGAACAGCGAAGAGCCATCCGTCACACGGCCTGCCGTAAAGGCGCTGATCGCGGCCGGATCGCAGGCCGCATCGGTGACGTTGCCGATGCCAAAGCTCGCCGGGGCGGCCAATACCGCCGCCGTCAGCGCGCGGGCGTCGATCATCTGCACAGCGGCCCCCGCCAGGCCGGCCCCGAGCGCGGTGTTGAACTCGGCCGATAGCTGTGTCAACAGCGCCTTGTTGGCATCTGGCAAGGTGCGGAAACCCGGCGTCGCCGAAGCGTCGGGCAGATTCATCACCGCCACCCGGGTGGCCCCCTTGGCCAGAATCTGGGTCTTCACCAGCGCGGCCAACTCGGCCGCGGCCTGTTGCACATTGGCAATCGCCGTGGCCGACGGCAGACCCTGTGCAACCGCGCCGAACTGCACGAAGGTGTCGTTGTTGCCGCCATAGACGAAGACGATGTCGCCGGCGCCGAAGCTTGTGAAGCGCGTCAGGTGGTCGGCCACCTGGGTCGTCATCGGGCGCGTCATCGGGGCCGGTGACGCGCCGTTGATGCCATTGCCGTTCGGGTTGCCGATACCGGCCGGGCTGGTCACACGCGAGCCGCCCTGGGCATAGCCGGTGCAGCTGCTGGCCAGCGCCGGGCTGGTGGCGGCGGCCGGGCACTTGACGGATTGCGGGCCGAAGCCCACTTCGTGCGGCGTGATCGCAACACCCAGCCGCGCAGCGACCCATTCGCCCCAGGTATTGGCGGTGCTGGAGTTGCTGGTGGCGGTATAGCCGGTATGCGTATTGGTGGTGAACTTGCCACCAAAGAAGGGAGGCACCCCTGCGGCCTGGCCCAGCGGAATCTGTGTGGCCGGCGTGTAGGCGCCCATGTCCGACAGGCTGTCACCGAAGACCACCACGCGCGTCGTGGTCGGCCCCGAATCGCCGCCGCCGCCGCAAGCGGCCAGCAGAGCCGCACCAACGATGGCCGAGAGTGCAGACAGATGCCATTGACGCCAAGTGGCCATGGGGTGCTCCTTGTGAAATCAGGGGGGTTGGCGCCGCAGGAATAAAACGGGACAGCGCAGGTGTATCGGTCACTATACGGGCGCGCACCTGCGCGCCCGAGCCGGGTTAACCCACCCGGCACCTGAGCGCGCATCTCTAGAAATCTAGAACGGGTTGCTGCGCGCGCGCGATTCGGCCAGCAGACCCAGCCGGGCCTGCCCGGCCGGCGACAGGCGCAGGCTGTCGGCCCACAGCCAGGTGGTGGTCGTGGCGGCGGCGGCCGTGGCCGTGGCCTCGGCCAGCGTCGCGGTGGTGCAGCCGGGCAGCGGTGCAGTGTCCTTGCACGCCGGGGCAATCACGTCGGTCAGCCCGAACGAGGCCGGGGACTTGACCATCCTTTGCAGTTCGAGGTCGGCAAATACCAAACCGATCAGGCGGCCGTCGTTGATCAAGGCCACACTCATGCTGTCGTTGAATGCCTCGGTCATCGCCGTCAGCAAAGCGGCGCGCAGCGGGTCGCCGGTGAGGGTGTTTTGTGCCAGCGCGAATGGCGTCAGGCCGAGGTCGGGCACCGTCAGCACCACCACCGCCGGGCCGCGCAGCGCCAGTGTATTGATCTGCTGGCCATAGGCCGTACCGCGTGCAGCCGCCTGGCCGAGCAAGGCAACGCTGTCAACGCCGGGGAACTGCGCATACAGCTCGAGGATGTCGTGCATGCCGATCATCACCAGCGCCAGGTCTTTCTCGCCCAGCGCATTGCCCTGCACGGCGGCGATCTGCGCCTCGAAATTGGCCACCTTGTGGCCCGCTTGCGCCAGGATCTGGCCGCTGGCCGCGGTGGCCGCGCCCAGGCAGCGATCGAAGGCCAGGCCAAAGCCAACGGCCACGGTCTGGATCCACAGCGGGTTGCGCGTGCAGTCGATCTCGGTCGTGCTTTCGGTCGGCGGCGTGGTCGTGGCGTCGGTGATCTTGAAGGCATTGATGCTGTATTTGCGTCCGTCGGCCTCGATCAGGCTGAGTTCGTCGCCGAAGGCCAGGATCCGCGTCGGCTTGAACGGGTCGATCTGGCCGCCGCCGCCGCATGCGGCCAACAGGCCGGCGCTGACGACGAGCGCAGCCCCAAACCAGCGCCGAGCGCCAAGACGGGCAAAAAACTGGGAACTCATGGCAATCTCCAACCGGATCGTAAAAACAGTCTCGAGGTCCGCGTGGCCATCGGCTCAGGTCGCCGCCGCACGTTGCAATCGGTCGCGCACGCCGTCCCAATCGGTGCTGGCGGGCGGATGCTCGACCCAGATCAGGGCCACACCGAGGGTATCGAGTTCACGCAACACGGCAAACAATTCGTAGGCCGCCGCGCGCGGCGCGTCGGGCATGGTGCGCGCCACCAGGCCAGCGGCCCCGGGCACGCGCACGGTGCGGGAATATACCGCCAGCCTCGGCGTCGGCAGCGCGGCGCGCGCTGCCGACTGGGCCTCGGCCCACAGCGCCAGTGCATCGCGCAAGGCTGCGGCCGACATCAGGCGCAGCGCAGCGCGCGGTGCATAGTGGGCTTCGAGGGTGCCCGAGGCGCGGGGCGCGCCGGCATCGCGGTCTTGCAGCGGCGCGCCGGCGGCGGCGGCCAGGGCGTCGCGGGCCAGGCTGCCGGGACGCAGCAGCACCGGCACGCCGCGCGTGCAATCGACGATCGCCGATTCGATGCCCACGGCGCAAGGGCCCCCGTCGAGCACGGCCAGCGCAGCGCCGAATTCGCCTTGCACATGGGCCGCCGTGGTCGGGCTGATGCGCCCGAAGCGGTTGGCACTCGGCGCCGCCACGCCCTGCACGCCGCGCCGCAAAGCGGCCAGCAGCAGGGCCTGCGCCAACAGGTGGGCCGGACAGCGCAGGCCGATGCTGTCCTGGCCGCCCGCGGCAGCTGCGGCAAAGCCCGGCGCACGCGGCACGATCAGGGTCAACGGGCCAGGCCAGAAGGCCGTGGCCAGGCGTTCGGCCAGGGGGGGCCAGGTGGCCGCGAAACGGCGCGCTGCGGTGACGTCGCCGACATGCACGATCAGTGGATGGTCGGCCGGCCGGCCCTTGGCAGCGAAAATCTTCGCCACCGCCGCATCGTCATCGGCGCGGGCGCCGAGGCCATACACGGTTTCGGTCGGGAAAGCGACCAGCTCACCTGCGGCCAGGCGGTCGGCGGCCTGCTCGACAGCTTGCGGGTCGGCACCGTCCAGGATCATGCGCTTTCAGAACGCTGGCAGGCCCAGCAGCGACGCGGCTTGCAGGGCCACGGCGCGCGCACCGGCCGGATCAGCGGCGGTGACCGTCAGGTGGCCCATCTTGCGACCACGCCGTGGGCTGGCCTTGCCGTACAGGTGCAGGTGCACGCCGGGCAGCGCCAGCACCTCGGCCCAGTGCGGCGCAGATTCCTGGCCCTCGGCGTCGAACCACAGCTCGCCGAGCAGGTTGAGCATCACGGCCGGCGAATGCAGGCGCGGCGCGGCCAGCGGCAGGCCGGCCAGGCAGCGCACCTGCAATTCGAACTGCGACACGTCGCAGGCGTCGAGGCTGTAGTGGCCCGAGTTGTGTGGCCGCGGCGCCATTTCATTGGCCACCAGGGAGCCGTCTTCGAGAATGAAGAATTCGACACAGAGCACGCCAACGTAGCGCATCGCCGTTGCGAGCTGGGTCGCCGCGGCGATGGCCTGTTGTTGCAGCGCCGGCCCCACAGCGGGCGCGGGCACCTGCGTGACGGCCAGAATGCCGTCGCGGTGCAGGTTCTGTTGTACCGGCAGGTGCACGCAGGCGCCGTCGGCATGGCGCGCGACGATGACGCTGATCTCCAACGCCAGCGGCAGGCGCCGCTCGAGCACGCAGGGCACCCGCTTCAAGGCGTCCCAGGCGAACGCCAGCGCAGCGCGGTCGGCCACCCGCACCTGGCCCTTGCCGTCATAGCCCAGGCGCGCGGTTTTCAGGATGCCGGGGAAGAGCGAGGCCGGCGCCGCGTCGAGTTGCGCCGCGCTGTCGATGCGCGCGAACGGCGCACAGGGCACACCGCTGTCGATGAAATGCTGCTTCTCGACCGCGCGATCCTGGCACACCGCGACGCATTCGGCCGACGGCGCCACCGGGCGCTGCGCACCGAGCGTGTAGAGCGCGGTGGCCGGCACGTTCTCGAATTCGGTGGTGATCGCCGAGCAACGCTGCATCAGTTGCGCGAGGCCCTGCTCGGCCAGGTAGTCGGCCTGGATGTGATAGTGCGCGACGAGGCCGGCCGGGCTGGTCGGGTCGGGGTCGAGCACGGCGGTGTAGTAGCCCATCGCCTGTGCGGCCTGCACGAACAGGCGTCCGAGCTGGCCGCCGCCCATCACGCCCAGGGTGGCCGGGCGGCCGTCGGCACCGAGGGTGCCGGGGAGGACGCGTGTCATTTGAGTTCTTGGGTCATCGCACGTGCGGCTTCGGTCTGGCGCCTGCGGTAGGCGTCAAGCTGGGTCAACAGCGTGGCGTCGTCGCGCGCCAGCATCGCCACCGCGAACAGCGCCGCATTGGCGGCGCCGGCGTCGCCAATGGCAAAAGTGGCCACCGGAACGCCCTTCGGCATCTGCACGATCGAGTGCAGCGAATCGACGCCGTTCAGGTGCTTGCCGGCCACCGGCACGCCGAGCACCGGCAGGCTGGTCTTGGCCGCCAGCATGCCGGGCAGGTGCGCCGCACCGCCGGCACCGGCAACGATCGCGGCCAGGCCACGGCCGCGCGCCTGCTCGGCATAGGCGAACAAATCGTCGGGCATGCGGTGCGCCGAGATGACTCGGCATTCATGAGGGACGCCGAACTCGGCGAGAATGGCGGCTGCATGCTGTAGGGTCTGCCAATCGCTGACTGATCCCATCACCACGCCGACCAGGGGTCTGGGCTCTGACAAGCTCGCTCCGGGTTTGTGCTGCAGGAAGCCTTGAATTGTAGGCGGCGCGCCCCCACTCGTTTTTCAATATGCAAGACATCACGCTCGCCAATTTCGAAGCCGACCTGATCAACGGCTCGCTGCAGCAGCCGATTCTGCTCGACATCTGGGCGCCCTGGTGCGGCCCCTGCAAGCAACTCGGCCCGGTGCTGGAAAAACTCGAGGTGGCCTACGCCGGGCGCTTCAAGCTGGCCAAGCTCAACAGCGATGACCAGCCCGAAATCGCCGCCCAGCTGAGCCAGGCCTTCGGCGTGCGCTCGATCCCGTTTTGCGTGCTCTTCGTCGGCGGCCAGCCGATCGATGGCTTCGTCGGTGCGCAGCCCGAAGCCCAGGTGCGGGTTTTTCTCGACAAACATGTGCCGAGCGCGGGCGAGCTCGAAGCCGAAGCCGAACTGGATGAGGCTGAAGAGCTGATCGCCGACGGCGACCCCGCCGCCGCGCTGGCCAAGCTGCAGCAGGCCGTGGCGATCGACCCGGCCAACGAGGCGGCACGCTTGGACTACGTGAAGCTGCTGCTCGAACAAGGCCAGTGGACCCCGGCCGAGCAAGCCTTCGCGCCGGTGGCCGGCAAGGCCATGGTCGATGTGCGCATCGACGCGCTCGGGCGCTGGCTGTCGGCGCACCGCGCCGCAGCCACGGCGCGCAGCGACGCGGTGCTGGGCGCCGCCATCGCCGCCAACAAGCGCGATTTCGAGGCCCGCTTCGATCTGGCGCAAAACCACTTCGCCGCCGGCCGCTTCACGCAGGCGATGGATGAATTGCTCGAGATCGTGACGCGCGACAAGGCCTGGAACCAGGAGGCCGCGCGCAAGACCTGTGTCGCGATCCTGACCTTGATGACCAAGCCGGCGCCCAAACCCTCGGCCAACGAGCCGGCCCAAGGAGCGCTCGAACTCACCGGCAGATCGACCGCGGCTGCGGCCACCGATCCGCTGGTCGATCAATACCGTCGCAAGCTGAGCATGGCGCTGTTCTAGGAGGCTCAGATTTGGGCCGGGTCCAAGCCGGCCAGCGCCTCGTCGAGCAGCGCAACGATGTGCCGCTGCTGCTTACGGTGGACGGCGTAGTGCGTCTTCGACGCATCGCAGTGGCCTTGCGCCGCAGCCTTGTCGCCCAAGGCGCCATGCACCTGTGCCAACCGCGCCGCGGCCATTGCGCGGTCGTCGATATCGCAGTCTTGCGCCAGCGCCTGCTCGGCCGCTGCCACCAGAGCCCTGGCTTTCTTCGCATTGCCGCCATGCCACTCGCACCAGGCGCGGTCGGCCAGCAGGCAGGGCGCCTGGCGCGCCAGGCCGTCGGCCAGCGCGGCGTCGAAATGGGTCTCGAACAAGGCCCGTGCGTCGGCCCATTTTCCCTGTGCGGTGAGCACCTGCGCACGCAGCATCGGCACCAGCGAGCCGAGCGATGCGGTGCCGATCCCGGCGTCGTAGTGGCCGATCGATTCGGCGCCCATCAGCGCGTGGCCGATGGCGGCGCTGTGGTCCGCAGCGGCGCCATCGGCGTCGAACAACAGCGCCATGCGGGCCTGGTTGGCCCGCATCCCGGCCTGGTTGTGCATCAGCGCCGACAGATGGGTTTCATCGCCCTCGGCGATCGCATGCCGGCGCGAGGCTTCGTACCAGGGCTGGGCGCGCGCACTGTCGGCCGCGAAGTGATACGCATAGCCGGCCACCAGCGCAGCGCGCGCGCGGGCGCCGTGGTGCTCGGGCAAGGCGGTATCCAAGGCCTCGCGCGCCAGCTGGGCCATGCGCGGCATGTCGTCGTTGGCGAAGGCCATATTGGCCAGCCAGGCCGCCGCCAGGGCGTGCAGGCGCCTCAGGGCGCCGACGCCCCGGGCCAGCAGGTAGGCCTGCTCGATGCGCGCCTGGGCGCCGCGGCCGAGCGCGCTGTAGTAGCCGTGCAGGCCTTCGGTCAACGCCAGCCAGGCGCGCAGCGGCGGGTTCGGCTGCCAGGCCCGTTGCGCGTTCAGTTCGTCGATCACCGCCTTCGCGGCTTCGAGTTGGCCCTGGCGCGCCAGCAGCCCGGCGCGCTCGGCACGCAGGCATCGGGCTTCGATCGGGTTGGCGGCTGCGGCGGCGATCGCGGCATCGAGCTTGGCCATCAGGCGCGAGCGGACGGCGGTCATTTCATGTCGTCAGTCGGATCAGGGCTTCACGGTATTTGGTGGCGGTTTTTTCGATCACCTCGGGTGGCAAGGACGGCGCCGGGGCGCTCTTGTTCCACGGCGCGCCATCGATGCGCACGCTCTCGAGCCAGTCGCGCACGAACTGCTTGTCGTAGCTGGGCGGGTTGTCGCCCTCGCGGTAACTTTCCAAAGGCCAGTAACGTGACGAATCGGGCGTCAACACCTCGTCCATCAGCGTCAGGGTGCCGTCGGTGTCGAGGCCGAATTCGAACTTGGTATCGGCAATGATGATGCCCTTGGCGAGTGCGAAGGCCGCTGCTTCGCGGTACAGGCGGATCGACACCTCGCGCACTTGATTGGCAAGATCGGCGCCGAGGATTTGCGCCATGCGCTCGAAGGCAATGTTTTCGTCGTGCTCACCCCGCTCGGCCTTGGTCGCCGGCGTGAAGATCGGCTCGGGCAACTGGCTCGCGTACTTCAGGCCCGGCGGCAGCCGAACACCGCACACCTCCCCGCAAGCAAGGTACTCCTGCCAGCCGCTCCCCGCCAGGTAGCCGCGCACGACAGCTTCGACCGGCAGCGGCTTCAAGCGCTTGACCAACATCGCGCGGCCGCGCACCTGCGCCCGCTCATCGGGGGCCACGACGCTCTGCGGATCCTCGCCCGTCAGGTGGTTGGGCACGATGTGCGCCAGGCGTGCAAACCAGAACAGCGCCATGCGCGTGAGCAACTCGCCCTTGCCGTGGATGGGCTCGCCCATCACGACGTCGAAAGCCGACAGGCGATCGCTGGCAATCATCAACAAGCGGTCATCGCCGACCGCGTAGTTGTCGCGAACCTTGCCCCGCGCGACCAGCCGCAGCGAATGCAAGTTGCTTTGCAACAGGGGGGAATGGGCGCTCGATTCGGGCAGGGCAGACATGCCCCCGATTTTAGGGCTGCCCCTCCTGCCCTGCTGCGACGGGTTCAGACCACCGTTGGCGCCAGCGCGCCGCTGGCGTAGCGCTGGGCCACGGCCACCAGCGTCAAGGGCTTGATCTTGGCCGCCTGGCCCGCGCAGCCGAACTGCTGGTAGCGCTGGCGGCAAATCGTCTTGGCCGCCTCGCGCGCGGGCTTGAGGTAGTCGCGCGGATCAAACTTGCCCGGGTTTTCGAACAGGTACTTGCGCACGGCTGCCGTCATCGCCAAGCGGACATCGGTGTCGATATTGACCTTGCGCACGCCGTGCTTGATGGCTTCCTGGATTTCTTCGACCGGCACGCCGTAGGTCTCTTTCATGTCGCCGCCGTACTGGCGGATCGTCGCCAGCAGATCCTGCGGCACGCTCGACGAGCCGTGCATCACCAGGTGCGTATTCGGAATGCGGCGGTGGATGGCCTTGATGCGGTCGATGGCCAAAATGTCGCCGGTGGGCTTGCGGGTGAACTTGTAGGCGCCGTGGCTGGTGCCGATGGCGATGGCCAGCGCGTCGAGCTGCGTGCGCTTGACGAAGTCGGCGGCCTGCTCCGGATCGGTGAGCAATTGCTCGCGGGTCATCGTCGATTCGGTGCCGTGGCCGTCTTCCTTGTCGCCGCGCATGGTTTCCAGCGAGCCGAGGCAGCCGAGTTCACCCTCGACGGTGACGCCGACCCGGTGCGCCATGTCAACCACCCTCCTCGTCACCTCGACGTTGTAGTCGTAGCTGGCGATGGTCTTGCCGTCGGCCTCGAGGCTGCCGTCCATCATCACCGACGAGAAGCCCAGCGCGATCGCGCCCTGGCATACGTCGGGGCTCTGGCCGTGGTCCTGGTGCATCACCATCGGCACGCCCGGGTAGGCCTCGATCGCGGCTTCGATCAGGTGTTTGATAAAGGGCTCGCCGGCATATTTGCGGGCCCCGGCGCTGGCCTGCAGGATCACCGGCGCGCCAACCTCCTGAGCGGCCGACATCACGGCCTGAACCTGCTCGAGGTTGTTGACGTTGAAGGCCGGGATGCCGTAGCCGTTTTCGGCGGCATGGTCGAGCAATTGGCGCAGGGAGACGAGTGGCATGGTGCGGTCCTCTGAACTCTGGAAAGCGGGATGAAGAAACTCGCTCGATTCTAGACCGCGATCGGACCCGCCTGCACCCGGCATGCTGCACGCACGCCACTTGCTGTAAGGGCCGCGCTTAGGTCAGCACGACAGGCTCACAGGCAGCGGGAAGCCGGCGTGGCCGGCGCCCTCACCCCCGAGCCCGACAGGCCGACATCGGCCTTCACGGCGATCCACGGCCCCGGAGCACCGGCGCGGCAGGCGCTTGCCGTCACGGTGCAGCGGATGGCGGTGCAACTGGCGCAAGGCTCAGCCGACCCGGCAGACCTTGAGCGTATTGGTGCCGCCGGGGTCGCCCATCGACTCGCCACAGGTGATGGCATAGGTGTCGCCGGGCTTCAAAATGCCGCGCTCGACGAGGATTTTCTCGGCTTCGGCCAAAGCCCTGTCGAGGTCGCCGAAATTGGGCATCACCAGCGGCTGCACATTGCGGTACAGCGCCATGCGCCGCTGCGTCACGGCCTGCGTGGTCAGGCCGAAGATCGGGGTGTGGATGCGCCACCGGCTCATCCACAGCGCGGTCGAACCCGACTCGGTGAGCGCCAGGATCGCCTTGCATCCGAGATGGTAGGCCGTCAACAGCGCACCCATCGCGATCGTCTGGTCGATGCGGCCGAATTGTTTGTTGACGATGTCGGTGTCCAGGCTCACGTCCTCGGCGCGCTCGGCCTCGATGCAGATCTGGGCCATGATCTCGACGGTTTCCACCGGGTACTTGCCGGCGGCGGTTTCGGCGCTCAGCATCACCGCGTCGGTGCCGTCGAGCACGGCGTTGGCCACGTCGCTGACCTCGGCCCGGGTGGGCACCGGGTTGACGATCATCGACTCCATCATCTGCGTTGCGGTGATGGTCAGCTTGTCCAGCGAGCGGGCCAGCTTGATCATGCGTTTTTGCAGCGCCGGCACGGCGGCGTTGCCGACCTCGACGGCCAGGTCGCCGCGTGCGACCATGATGCCGTCGCTGGCCCTGACGATGCTCTCCAGCGCGGGAATGGCCTCACTGCGTTCGATCTTGGCGATCAGGCTCGGCTTGTGGCGCCAGGGCTCGCCGGCCACATTGGCCAGTTGGCGCGCCATTTCCATATCGGTGGCGCATTTCGGAAAACTCACCGCCAGGTACTCGCACTGGAAGCTCATCGCAGTCTTGATGTCTTCCATGTCCTTGCCGGTCAGGGCCGGCGCCGTCAGGCCCCCGCCCTGCTTGTTGATGCCCTTGTTGTTGGACAGCACGCCGCCGACGCGCACGGTGGTGTGCACCTGTTCGCCATGCACTTCGTCAACCGTCAACACCAACAGGCCGTCGTTGAGCAGCAGCGTATCGCCGGACCTCACGTCGCGCGGCAGTTCCTTGTAGTCCAGGCCGACGGCAGCGTTGTCGCCAGGTTCGAGGCGTGCGCCGTCGAGGACGAACTTCTGCCCCGCCGTCAGCAGCGTCTTGCCGCCCTCGAATTTGCCGACGCGGATCTTCGGGCCCTGCAGGTCGGCCATGATGGCCACCGACCGGCCGGCCTTGTCCGCGACCGCGCGCACCAGCGTGGCACGGTCGATATGGTCTTGCGCCGTGCCGTGCGAAAAGTTCAGGCGCACCACATCGACCCCGGCCGCGATCAACTGCGCGAGTATCTCGGGCGACGACGATGCCGGACCGAGGGTGGCGACGATTTTGGTTTGACGCGACATGCAGAGGAACCTTTGGCGAAAAAGCAATGCCCGATTATGGCTGTGCCGCGCCGGGCACCGGCGCAAGCCGGGCCCCGACGGGCGGCGCCCGCGTCAGTGCATGCTCGCCGCTGCCGCGGTGTAGCGCGCCACCAGCGACAGCAAGTCCTCTTCTGCGTAGGGCTTGCCGAGGTAATGATCGACGCCGAGCTCGGCGGCGTGGTCGCGGTGCTTTTGCGCAATGCGCGAGGTGATCATGATCACCGGCAGGTCGCGCAGGCGCGCGTCGGCACGCATGTTGCGCACCAGGTCGAAACCGTCCATGCGCGGCATCTCGATGTCCGACAACACGATGGCCGGTTTCTCCTCGGCGAGCTTCTCGATCGCGTCGAGGCCGTCCTTGGCCAGCACGACGCGGTAACCCTCGCGCACCAGCAGACGCTGTGTGACACGGCGCACGGTCAGCGAATCATCGACCACCAGCACCAGCGGCGCTTCGCGGATCGGTACGGCGCTGCCAGGCTGCTGCGGCAAGCCGCTGCTGTCGCGCGTCGCCGCGCGGGCCTGTTCGCCGTACAGCGTGGCCAGGGCCACCGGGTTGTAGATCAGCGTCGGCGCGCCCGACGCCAGCAAGGTGACGCCCGCCAGGCCGGGCACGCGCGCCAGTTGCGCACCCAGGTTCTTGACCACCACTTCCTGGTTGCCCAGGACTTCATCGACGTGCAGAGCCAGGCGTTGCTGCGCGCTCTTGACCACCACCACCTGCAGCGAACGGGTTGCGGCCTCCTGGCTGCGCCCGCCGGCCTGCAGCAACGCGCCCAGCCAGAAGAAAGGCAGCACCTTGTCGCCCAGGATATAGCTGCCGCTGCCACAAGCCTCGGCCACTTCGGCCGGCGTGGCCCGCTGCACGGTCTCGATCAGGGTGGCCGGCACGGCCACGCTGAGCGCACCCGCGCGCAGCATCACCACCTGCGTCACCGCGGTGGTCAGTGGCAGCAGCAGGCGAAAACTCGTGCCCTGGCCGAGCGCCGACGCGGTTTCGATGCGCCCCCCCAACGCGTTGACTTCCGCGCGCACCACGTCCATGCCGATGCCGCGGCCGGCGAGTTCGGTGACCGCATCGGCGGTCGAGAAGCCGGGCGTGAAAATCAACTGCGCCAGTTCGCCGTCGCTGGCCGGCGCGTCGGCCCCGATCAGGCCCAGCGCCACGCCGCGTTCGCGGATGCGTGCCAGGTCCAGGCCAGCGCCGTCGTCGCGGAATTCCACCGCCACTTGATTGCCTTCGTGGGCCACCGCGACGGTGATCTGGCCGGCCGCGTCCTTGCCGGCGGCCTGGCGCATGGTGGGCAATTCGATGCCGTGCGCGACGCAGTTGCGCAGCAGGTGCTCGAAGGCCCCGCCCATGCGCTCGAGCACGCCGCGATCGACTTCGATCGAGCCGCCGACGAGATCCAGCCGGACCTGTTTGTGCAATTCCTTCGCGGCCTGGCGCACCACCCGGTACAGGCGGTCGGACAGGCTCTCGAACTCGACCATGCGCGTGCGCAGGAGGTCGTCCTGCAGGTCGCGCGTCAGGCGCGCCTGCGCGGCCAACCCGTCTTCGGCCGACTGCACGGTGCGCTGCAGGCTGCGCTGCACGGTGGCCACGTCGCTGACCGACTCGGCCATCATGCGCGTGAGTTCCTGGAAGCGCGTGAAGCGGTCCATCTCGAGCGGGTCGAAGGTTTGGCCTTCGGCCTTGGCCGCTTCGAGGCGCGATCCGATCTGGGTCTCGGCCTGCAGTTCGATCTCGCGCAACTGGTGGCGCAAGCGCTCCAGGTTCTCGGCCAGCTCGGCGAGCGAGCCCTTCATCTGGGCCACTTCGCCTTCGATACGCGAATGCGCGATGCTGACTTCGCCGGCATGGTTGACCAGGCGGTCGAGCAAGGGCGCCTGCACCCGCACCGTGCCGCTGCTCGCACGCACCTCGCTGCGGCGCTCGGCCGCAAATTCGGCCAGCACGGTGGCCGAGGGCATGCCGGCGGCAAAGCGCTGCCAGTCGATCGCTGCCAGGCGGTCCGGTTTCGTCGCCGACGTCGGCAGCGCCACGGCGGCCGCTTTCGGCACAGACGGCGCCGGCGCTGCCACGACGCTGACGGCGGGCTGCGCAGGCGCCGCTGGCGCGGCCACTTCGGCGACCGGCGCCGCCAGTGCCCCGCAGCCACACAGGGCTTCGAAAGTGCTGCCGAGGGCATCGACGTTGGCGAACAAGGCCTCGACCTCGGCACGGCTCACGAGCTCCTGTGCTGCCAGGCGCTCGATCGCGGTTTCGAGGCGGTGCGCACGCTCGCCCAGACGCATCGCGCCGGCCAGTCGGGCCCCGCCCTTGAGGGTGTGCAAGCTGCGCATGCAGGCCGCAGGCCCGGCCGCGTCGCCGGGCCGCTCGGCCCAGTCGCGCATGCGCGCCGCCAGTTGCGGCAACAACTCGGCCGCTTCCTCCTCGAAAATCGGGAACAGTTCCTGGTCGATCGCATCGATGGCGTCGATCTCGTCGTCGTCATCCGCCTGCGGCGCCGCAATGCGTCGCGCGTCGGCCAGCGGCGCCAGGTCGGTCAAGGCATGGAATTGTGTCTGGCCGAGCGGCAGCGGCGCGCCGGCGCTGTCCGGCGCGACGCCCGGTGACCCCACCACCTCGGCCTCGAACATCAGCGCATGCACCTCGGCGCTGCTGTCTTGCGCTTCAGGCTGCAGCGCCTGGGCGTCCAGGCGCTCGGCGCTGTGGCGCTCATGGTCGATCAGGCGGGCGACCAGCTCGGCCGGCGGCGCCTTCAGGAAGCCGGCCGCAAATTGATGCAGCAGGCGGCGGATTTCGTCGGCGGCATCATTGAACAGCGCGGCCTCGGTCGGATCGCCCTCGCGCAAGGCCTGCGAGCGCGCCAGCGCGTGTTCGAGCAGGCGCGCCAGGTGCGACAGGTCGGCAAAGCCGACGGTGGCCGAGTTGCCGGCCAGCGAATGCGCCAGGGCCACGGCGCTGTCGCCGACCGGACGATGCAGCTCGTGGGTCCATTCGGCCAGCTCGATGCACAGACGGCGCGATTGTTCGTCAGCCTCGTTGAGGAAGATGTTGAACAGCGGAATGCCCACGCGCAGCGGGCCGACCATCTTGTAGGGCTCGGGCTCGGGCTCGATCTGCACCTGCGCTGGCGCTGCGGCCACGGGCTCGGGCAGGGTCAGCGTGAGCGGGCCGCGCGGCGTGACCGATTCCTCCGGCGGTGCGGCGATGTCGAGCGACATCATCGACGAGACCGCATCGGGGCTCGGCGCATCGGCTTCGCGCTCCGGCGCGGCCAGCGCCTGCAGGGCCTGTTTGCCAGCCACCGGCAGGGTAGCGGCCTCGCCCAGGTCGAGCTCGAAAACCACTTCCTCGTCGACGCCGAGCAGCTGGTCGATCGACTGGACGGCCGAGGCCGCCGGACGCAGCTCGAGGGCTTCGGCGTCCGGCAGGTCGGGCCACAGGTCGAGCAGCGGAATCGGTGCCGTGACCTGCGGCATCGTATTCGCCGTGGCGGTGGCTGCGCTCGCCGCCAATGGCGCAACGCCGTCCGGCAGCGTGCGTTCCTGCAGGTGCATCGGCGCGCCGGGCAGGGCCAGCGCGGCGTGCCGGCCGTCGATGCCGAAGGCCTCGACGGCGCCCTGGACGTCGAGGGCGCTGTGGCCGCCGTCGCGGCGCCCACCGATGGCCTCGACCCAGTCGCCCAGGTAGGCCAGCACATCGGTACTCAGCGCGATCAGTTCGGCGTCGGCCGGCTGGCCGTCGGCCAGGCGCCGGTTGTAGAGCTGCTCGCAGGACCAGGCGGCTTCGCCGAAGGCCACCAGGCCAACCATGCGCGAACTGCCCTTCAAGGTGTGGAAGGCGCGGCGCACGCCGGTCATCTCGCCCAGGTCATCGGCGGCCGAGACCAGCGCGGCCAGGGCCTGCTCGGCGTTGCCGATGACTTCGCGCGCTTCCTCGAGGAAGATCTCGCGCATCTCGTCGTCTTCTTCGAGGCCGGTCTTGCCGGCCGGCGTCGGCGTCGGCGTGGCCGGCCGCATCGACAGCGGGCGCATGAGCGGCGCATCGAGCGCCGCGGCCTCCGACGAGGTCTGTACGAAGTCGGCCATGGCGTGCGCCAGTTCTTCGCGCACTTCCTGGCGCTCGCTGTCGCTGCGCGCATCGGCGAAGGCCGTCTTGACCGCATGCATGGTCTCGGCCAGCACCGGCTGGTCGGCGACCATCGCTTCCTGCGACAAGCGCTCGAGCTCGCGCGACACCGTGGCCAGCGGTACCTCGGGGTGGGCCGCGGCCATCGCCAGCGACTGCGCCTGCTCGATCAGCCGCGGCTCGACCGGGATCGCCGCCGACGGTGGCGGCTCGTTGAGCGCACCAAAGTCGGAGGTGCGGCGCCGGCCACCGCCGACGACCGAGCGCAGCAGGCCGCTCGTCGGGTCGTAGGTGAACAGCGATTTGGCCATCGCCGGTTGCACGCTGAGCATATCGATCAGGAAGCCCAGCGCGCCGAGATTGCTGGCCAGGCGTTCGACGGCCACCGCGTCGGGGCTGTCGGTGGCCGTCGCAGTGGTGGTCGCGAGCGCTTCAACGTCGTCACGCATGCGCACCACCGCATGCGAGGCATGCTCCAGACCCAGCACCGAGAACACGCCACGCATCGCATTCAACTGGCCCGGCACCGGGTGCAGTTGTTCGCGCGCGGCCGGCTGGCGGAAAAACGCGTCGATGGCCTTTTCGGATTCGGTCAGGGCGCCGCGCAGCTCCTGCACCACGCTGCCCATCGTCTGCCGATCGGAGACGCGGCGGTACAACTCCTCCATCCAGGCTTCGAGCGCGGCGGGCACGGCGCCCCCCTGCACGCTGGCCACGCGCTGGGCCAGGCGGCGGACGTGGTCGGCTTGCGACGGGTGGTCGAATTCGGCATCTTCGAGCGAGGCCTCGAGGTACAGCAGCGCCGTGGCGACTTCCATGGCCACAGCGGGCGGCGGCGGCGCGCCGGCCGCCACGGCCTGCGCGGCCACGCTGCTGAGCGCCTGCGCCAATTTCTCGCCTGCCGGGTAGAGTTTCTTCAGCGACTCGCCGACCAGCTGGAACTGCTCATTGAGTGTCGAAAGGCGGTGCAATTCGCCACCGGCCACCGCGGACCAGCCTTCCTTGGCCGCGGCCACACGCTTCCTCGCCTGCACGATCACGGCCGGGTCGAAGCGACCGAGCTGGGTGGCCAGGTAATCCACCGGCGCGCGGCGCGCCAGGTTCCAGGCCAGGCGCACGGCGGCCAGGCGCGGAGCGCGGCGACCGTCGCCGGGCGAAGCGGCCTGGGCACAAAAGAAGAGCAGATCCTGGGCCAGGCGCTGCGAGGCCTCGCCGGCCTGCGCCGCGTCGCCGCGCTCGCTCATGCGCAACTGCGCCAGCAAGCGCGAAGCAATTCGCTTGCTATAAACGTCCAGGCGCAGCAGGCTCTGCGCCTGGGCTTCGAAGAAGGCGCTGGCCAACTGCCACGAGGTGGCCAGCCAGCGTTTGGCGCCGCGACCCTCGACGGCTCGCGCACCCGCAGCCAAACCGGCGAACAGATCGCTCAGCGTGGCCGCAGCGGGACCGTCGGTCTGGCGCATCAAGGCCAGGGTCTGGGTTTCGACCTCGCTGCGCAGCTCGGCGTCGGCGACCCGCGGTGTCGCGCCGGGATCGATGGCGATCTCGTGCCATTGCCAATCGTGCAGCCACAGATCGGCCGGATGGATGCGGTCGGCGCCGGCCAGTTCTTGCACCGCGCGGTACTGCGGGAACATCGCCACCGGCGACACCGGCTTGTCGACCAGCAGCCGCGCCAGGTAGTCGAGCAATGCAAACGAGGCCTGCTCGATGGTTTCGGCAGCGGCGGCGTTGAGCGTCACCGGTCGGCCGCTCAGCTTGTGCAACGCGGCTTCGCTGGCGCGCAACAGTTGCGCCGCGACCGGCAGGCCCACCAGTTCGAGCGCACCGACGCCCTGGTGCAGTTGCGCCCGCGCGCTGCGCAACACACCAGGATCGACGGCATCGACGTCCGAACCGGCCAGGGCCTCGGCTTCCTTCAGGTAGCGCCGCATGGCCTTGTGCGCGGCCTCGAGCGAGCGCCGCAGTTCGTCCTGCACCCAGGCCAAAGCGCTCAGGTCGTCGATCGTCTCGGTGTCGTGCGGCGCGTCCATGGGCGTCAGTCTCGATCAGGTGTCCTGGGGCGCATCATCAAGCGATCTTGAAGCGCGCGACCGATTGCTTGAGTTCTTCCGCCGTGCGCGACAGTTCGCGCACCATCTGCGCGGTCGAGCGCGTGCCCTCGCCGGTCTGCTCGGTCACGGCAAAGATGTGCTGGATGTTGGCGGCAACGACGTTGGCCGAGCGCGCTTCCTCGCGTGCGTTGCCCGAGATCTGTTCGATCAGCTCGGCCAACTGGCGCGTCACGCGGTCGATGTCGCCGAGTGCGCTGCCGGCCGCGTCGGACAGCTTGGTGCTCTCGACCACGCCCTGGGTCGAGCGCTCCATGGCGCCGACTGCGTCCTGGGTATCGGTCTGAATGGCTTTGACCAGCGCGGCGATCTGGCGCGTGGCGTCGCCCGAGCGCTCGGCCAGGCGCTGCACTTCTTCGGCCACCACCGAGAAGCCGCGTCCGGCGTCACCGGCAGAAGCCGCCTGGATCGCGGCATTCAGGGCCAGCACGTTGGTCTGCTCGGTAATGTCGGAAATCAGTTCGGTGATTTCGCCGATCTCTTGCGACGACTCGCCCAGGCGCTTGATGCGCTTGGCCGTCTCCTGGATCTGGTCGCGCATGGTGTTCATGCCGCCGATGGTGTTCTGCACCGCATCGCGGCCGGTCTCGGCCGCGGCCAGCGAGCGGCGCGCCACCTCGGCGGTCTGCTGCGCCTTGGCCGACACCTGGTTGATGCGGCCGGCCATCTGCAGCACCGCCTCGCCGGTTTCGCGAATCTCGCGCAACTGCTCGGTCGAAGCCGCCAGCAACTCGGTCGAAGTGTTCTCGACCTGCTGCGTCGTGTCGGTCACCCGGCCCACCGTGCCCTGCACCTGCGCCACCAGGGTGCGCAACTCTTCCACGGTGTAGTTCACCGAATCGGCAATGGCGCCGGTGATGTCCTCGGTCACCGTGGCCTGCTGGGTCAGGTCGCCCTCGGCCACCGTTTGCAGCTCGTTCATCAAGCGCAAAATGGCCGCCTGGTTGGCATCGTTGACGCGCTTGGCCTCCTGCTCCTGGCGCTGTGCATGCGAACGCTGGATTTCGGCCTGGCGCGCCCGCTGCGCCTGGTCGGCCACGAAGAGGCGCAGGAAGCCGTAGCCGCCGGCCAGCAGGGCCAGCGCGCCGAGCACGACCAGGGCCCAGCGGCCGGTCCCACCGCCGCTCGATACGCGCTCCTGCACGACTTCGAGGCCGGTGCGCAGGGGCTCGCTGTCGGCCACCACCACGGCCTGGGCCTCGCGTGCCGCGACCAGGCCCTGCAGACTGCCGAGGATCGCGCCGGCGTCGCCGCGGGTCTTTTCGTACTGCGCGATCAGCTGGGTCAGGCGCTCCCGGGTTTGGGCGTCTTTCGTCGCCGTCAGGCGCAACCCGGCATTGCCGCTGAGCAGGCCATTGGCGATTTCGCGGAACGTGTTCAGATCCTTGCCGAGCAGGAATACGGCTTCGGGGCTGACGCCCTCGGTGGTCAGGAATTCGTTGGCGCTCTTGCCGATGCGCTGGGTCAGCATCACCAACTGGCCGACGGCGGAGATTTCAGCAGGCGAGGCCTCCTGCTGCAGCTTCAGTGAGGCCACCGTTTCGGCGGTTTCCAGCAACTCGGACGACTGCCGGTTGATGGCGCGCAGAGCCTGGCCGACCTGGGTCAGGGTCTTTTGCTGGCCGACCACGACCGCAGCGTTCTTCTCGGCGCGATCGACCATCGCCAGCAGGGGTTCGATCGCCTCCTGCGCGACGGCCGGCGCGGCGGCCATGTCGGCATTGCCGTCCTTCAGGCCACGCAGGTTGCGGGCCAGCACCTCGGCACTCTCGCGCACTTCGGGAAACGCCGACGCACTGCCCACCAGGGCCTGCGACACCGACTTGGCCAGCCGCTGCGACTGCATCATCGCCTGGCCGACGGCGCCGACCTGTTGGGCACTGCGGTTGGCCGCGCTGATCGCCAGGTAGCCGCCGAGCAGCAGTGCCAGCGCGCCGCCCAGGACCGTGAAGAACAGCATCCGCTGTTGCCGCGCCAGCGGCAGCGCGCCGATCAGGGGCAGGCCGCTGCCGGCGCCCGCTTCGCCGTCCGCGCCCGGCAGCCGGGTTTCGATAAATTCACCGGCGGTCTCGGACGGATGGGCCTCGGACAGGATCGATGAATCGGCCGACAAGGTCGTTGACACCGGGGAAGCATTCATATCCTGCGTCAGCGCCCCGAACGATTGAACCGCCTGTGCGGCCTCATCGGCGCTGAGCGGCGCCTCCTCATCGAAGATCGAACGCAGTTCGTCATCCGGCGTCTTATTGCTGCGGTGACTCCGGGAACCCTTGTTCGTGAACTTGTCGATAAAACTCATGTTGACCCCTGCGATAGGCGGGACAGTGATTGGTTCAGGCAACGATGGACAGGAAGCGCACGTCGTGCGCCAGGGCCGCGAGGTCCAGCGCCTGCCAGTTGCGGCCGTCGGCGTCGCGCCAGCGGGTGGGCGCAAAGGACGGTCGGGCGGGATCGGCCTCGTTGCCGTGGTCCGGATGGGGTTGCAATTGATCGCCGCTGCGCAGACCGGCCAGGCCGTCCACCAGCAGGGCCGCGTTGAGGCCCAGGGGCGCGCCCAGGGCAATCAGCCGCGCCTGCTCGCGACCGACGTCGGCAGCCACCATGTCCGGCAGGCCGATGAAGCGTGCCAGATCGACCACGCCATGCAAGCCGCCGCGCAGATTGGCCACGCCGGCAAACCACGGCTGCGTGTGTGGCACGGCCAGCAGCGGTACCAGGGCAAATATTTCGCCGGCCTGCTCGAGCGGCAGCAGCAGGCCGTGGCCGCGGCATTCGACCGCCAGCCACGACTGGCCACGCGGCTGGGTGCGGGCGGCCTGCATGCGCTCGGCCAACCGTATTTGCAGCTCGCGCAGGGCTTGTTTGTTGGCCATCCAGCGTGTCGGGCTCTGAGCGATCAGTCGAAGGCGCGAATCTTGGCGATCAGCTCGCCAGCATCGACGGGCTTGACCACGTAGTCGCGTGCGCCCTGGCGCATGCCCCAGACCTTGTCGGTCTCCAGGCCCTTGCTGGTGCACATGATCACCGGCACGGCGGCAAAGCGCGGGTCGCGGGTAATGGTGCGCGTGAGTTGAAAGCCGTTCTGGCCCGGCATCACGACGTCCATCAGGATCAGGTCGGGGGTGTCGTCGGCCAGGCGGCGCATGGCCTCGTCGCCGTTTTCTGCCGTGCGCACGGCATAGCCATTGCGCGTCAGCAACTCGGAGAGGTGGTGCAACTCGGTTTTCGAGTCATCGACCAGCAGGATTTTGTGGATCGCCATCGTCGGGGTCCGCTCAAAGGTTGAATCGCGGCGCGCGCGGCGCGGGCAGCGTCAGGCGTCCGGCCGGTACTGCGCCACGGCGCGCAGCAACTGCTCTTTGGTGAAGGGTTTGGTCAGGTAGTCTTCGGAGCCGACCATGCGGCCTCTGGCCTTGTCGAACAGGCCGTCCTTGGACGACAGCATGATCACCGGAACATGCGCGAAGCGCGGGTTGCGCTTGATGATGGCGCAGGTTTGGTAGCCGTCGAGGCGCGGCATCAGGATGTCGCAGAAGATCAGTGCCGGCGTGTGGTCGTTGACCTTGGCCAGCGCGTCGAAACCATCTTCGGCCAACAGCACCTCGTGCCCGCCCTGGGCCAGAAAGATTTCGGCGCTGCGGCGGATCGTATTGCTGTCGTCGATGACCAGCACCCTGACGCCGACCTCGGCGCTGGCGGCAAGCGGAGCATTCGTCAAGCAGATCCTCCTTGGTCGGGCAGCGATGGCATGCACCTGGGCATGAGCCGGCTCAGATTTCCACCATCTCGAAGTCTTCCTTGCGCGCACCGCACTCGGGGCAGGTCCAGTTCATCGGTACCGCGACCCATGGCGTTCCGGGGGCGAGGCCGTGTTCCGGATCGCCTTCGGCCTCGTCGTAAACCCAGCCGCAAATCAGGCACATCCAGGTACGCGCTTGCTCACTCACAGGCTTCAAGTCAATCACTACAATGGGGGGCAATTGTATGCACCGCCCACTGGAAGAATCCAAGTCAGCGTAGGCACATACGCAACATTCTTCACAATCTTCTGGAGGTCCGAGCCAACCCAGACAAGCGCGCCGCTCAGTCCTCCACCACCGCCCCATGAACGCCCCCACCCCCACGCCCGACCCGCAAACCGCGATGCCCGAAGAGCCCGCGCCGGCCTGCGTATTGAGCTTCAATGCCAGCGATGCCAGCGGTGCCGGCGGCAGCGCGGGCGATGTGGCGACGATCGCCGCGATGGGCGCGCATGCGCTGCCGGTCATCACCTCGATCGTCGTGCGCGACAGCGCTGAAATCTTCGACCAGCATCCGATCGACGTCGATGCGATCGCCGAGCAGGCGCGCACGATCTTGGAGGACGTGACCATCGCCGGCTGGAAGGTCGGCTTCCTCGGCACGGCCGAAGCGGTGAGTGCGGTGGCCGAAATCCTGTCGGACTATCCGGATGTGCCGCTGGTCAGTTACCTGCCCAGCCTGGGCTGGATCGAAGACGACGCATTGCAGCCTTACCTCGATGCCTTCCGCGAATTGATCCTGCCGGCCACCGAGGTGCTGGTCGGCAATCACAAGACGCTCACGGATTTCCTGCTGCCCGAGTGGGACAGCGAGCGCCCGCCCTCGGCACGCGAACTCGCCGTGGCCGCGGGCGAGCATGGCACGCGCTATGTGCTGGTCACCGGCGTGATGCTGCCGGGCAAGACCAGCGAGCAATGGATCGACAATGTGCTGGCGTCGGCGCAGGGCGCCATCACCGGCGAAAAGTTCGAGCGCTTCGAGGCCAGTTTTGTCGGTGCCGGCGATACGCTGTCGGCCGCCCTCGCCGCGCTGCTCGCCGCGGGGAGTGAACTTTCGGCCGCCGTCGGCGAAGCCCTGGCTTTCCTCGACCAGAGCCTGGATGCCGGGTTTCGGCCCGGCATGGGCAATGTGATCCCGGATCGCTTCTTCTGGGCCCTGCCGCCGGGTGAGGAAGGCGACCCGCTGGAAGGCGAAGAAGGCGCGATGCCGGGCGATGATGGCGCTGGGATCGGCGAGGCCAAGGGGAGCCCGCGCCGTGTCCATTGAATCGAAGAACGCGCAACTCTTCGAGCGCGCGCAGAAGGTCATCCCCGGCGGCGTGAATTCCCCGGTGCGCGCCTTTCGCGCGGTCGGCGGCACGCCGCGCTTCATTGCCCGCGCAGCAGGCCCCTACATGTGGGACGCCGAGGGCCAACGCTATATCGACTACATCGGCTCCTGGGGTCCGATGATCCTCGGCCACGGCCACCTGGCGGTGCTCGAAGCGGTGCAGCGCGCCGCACGCGACGGCCTCTCATTCGGCGCGCCGACCGAGCGCGAAATCGAACTCGCCGAAGAAATCATCCGCCATGTGCCCAGCCTCGAGCAGATCCGCCTGGTCTCCAGCGGCACCGAGGCCGGGATGAGCGCGCTGCGCCTGGCGCGCGGCGCCACCGGGCGCAGCAAGTTCATCAAGTTCGAAGGCTGCTACCACGGCCATGCCGATGCGCTGCTGGTGAAGGCCGGCTCGGGCCTGGCCACCTTCGGCCACCCGACGAGTGCCGGCGTGCCGCCCGAAGTCGTGCGCGACACCCTGGTCCTCGAATACAACAATATCGAGCAACTGGAAGCGACCTTCGCCGCGCAGGGCAGCCAACTCGCCTGCGTGATGATCGAGCCGATCGCCGGCAATATGAATTTCGTTCGCGCCGGCGTGCCGTTCATGAAGCGCCTGCGCGAGCTGTGCACGCAGCACGGCGCGTTGCTGGTTTTCGATGAAGTCATGACCGGTTTTCGCGTCGCGCTGGGCAGCGCCCAGGGCCTGTATGCCGAGGCGATCCCCGGCTTCGCGCCCGATTTGAGCGTCTTCGGCAAGGTCATCGGCGGGGGCATGCCGCTGGCGGCTTTCGGCGGGCCGCGCGAGGTGATGAAACAGCTGGCTCCTCTGGGGCCGGTATATCAGGCCGGCACCCTGAGCGGCAACCCGGTGGCGACTGCCTGCGGCCTGGCCACCTTGCGCGAAATTGCGAAGCCCGGTTTTTTCGAATCCCTCGGTGCGCGCACGCGGTCGCTCGTCGCCGGCCTCCTCGGAGCGGCCAAGGATGCGGGCGTGCCGATGGTCGGCGATAGCGAAGGCGGCATGTTCGGCTTCTTCTTCACGAACCAGTTGCCGCAGAACTACGGCGTGGTCATGGCCACGGACAAGGAGCGCTTCAGCCGCTTCTTCCACGCCATGCTCGACCGCGGCGTGTATTTCGCGCCGGCCTTGTACGAGGCCGGTTTCGTCAGCGCGGCGCATTCGCAGTCCGATATCGAGGCGACGATCGCCGCGGCGCGCGAGGCCTTTGCTGCGCTAGATCGATAGAGTGGCCATGCACCTGCACATCCTGGGCATCTGCGGCACTTTCATGGGCGGCCTGGCGGCGATCGCCCGCGAAGCCGGCCACAAGGTCACCGGCTGCGATGCGAATGTCTATCCGCCGATGAGCGACCAGTTGCGCGGCCTGGACATCGAATTGATCGAGGGCTACGGCGCCGACCAGATGGCCTTGAAGCCGGATATCTTCGTCATCGGCAACGTGGTCACGCGCGCGCGTTCGCAGGATTTCGCCTTGATGGAAGCCATCCTCGATGCCGGCGCCGACTACACCAGCGGCCCGCAGTGGCTGGCCGAAAACGTATTGCGGCACCAGCATGTGCTGGCGGTGGCCGGCACGCATGGCAAGACCGGCACGACCTCGATGCTGGCCTGGATGCTCGAAGCCGCAGGGCTCGAGCCGGGCTTCCTGGTCGGCGGCGTGCCGCTGAATTTCGAGGTCTCGGCGCGCCTGGGCGCCGGCAAGTTCTTTGTCATCGAGGCCGATGAATACGACACCGCCCTCTTCGACAAGCGCAGCAAATTCGTTCATTACCGGCCGCGCACGGCGATCCTGAACAACCTCGAATACGACCACGCGGATATTTTTCCCGACCTGGCGGCGATCGAGACCCAGTTTCACCACCTCGTGCGCACGGTGCCGAGCAAGGGCCGGCTGGTCGTGAATGCGCGCGACGAGGCCTTGCAGCGCGTGCTGACGCGCGGCTGCTGGAGCGAAGTGGTGCGCTTCGGCGCGCTGCGCGAGGAGCCGGGCGCCCTGCGCGCGCGCGGCGAAGCGCAGGCTTTCGATGTGCTGCGCGGCAGCCTGAAGATCGGCCGCGTCGAATGGGCCTTGCAGGGCGAACACAACCAGTTGAATGCGCTGGCGGCGATCGCCGCGGCCGAGCATGTGGGCGTGGCGCCCGAAGCCGCCGCGGCGTCGCTGGCGAAGTTCAGAAACGTCAAGCGGCGCATGGAACTGATCGGCGAGGCCGGCGGCGTGGCGATCTATGACGATTTCGCGCACCACCCGACCGCCATCCACACCACCGTGGCCGGCCTGCGCCAGCGCGTCGGCCTGGCGCGCGTGCTGGCTGTCTTCGAGCCACGCTCCAACACCATGAAGCTGGGCGCGATGAAGGCGCAATTGCCGTGGGCGCTCGAAGAAGCCGATCTGTCGTTCTGCCTGCAAGGCAACTACGGCTGGGATGCGCGCGATGCGCTGGCGCCGATGGGCGGCCTGGCGCAGGTGGCCGACAGCGTCGATGCGCTGGTCGCCGCCGTGGTGGCCGCGGCCAAGCGCGGCGACTACATCCTTTGCATGAGCAACGGCGGCTTCGGCGGCATCCACGCCAAGCTGCTCGCTGCGCTGAAGGCGAAACCCGCGCGATGATCGGATCGGCGGCGGGCCCAATCACCCACCTGCTCTACCTGCACGGCTTTCGCTCGTCGCCCCGATCGGCCAAGGCGCAATTCATGGCCGCATGGATGCGCGCCTTCCGCCCCGACGTTCATTGGTGGTGCCCGCAACTGCCGCCCTCGCCGAAGGAAGCGATGGCGCTGGTCTTCGAGCAACTGGCGAGTTGGCCGATCGAGCGCAGCGCCGTGGTCGGCAGCTCGCTCGGCGGGTTTTACGCCACCGTGGTCGCCGAGCGCACCGGCTGTCGCGCTGTGCTGCTCAATCCGGCCATCAATCCGGCGCGCGATCTGGCCGGGCATATCGGCGACCTGACGTCCTTCCATGACCCCGACGATCATTTCTATTTCAAGCCCGAGTATGTGACCCAGCTGCGCGTGCTCACGCCACGCGCGATCACCCGGCCCGAGCGCTATTTCGCGGTCATGGCCAAGGGCGACGAGGTGCTCGATTGGCGCGAGATGACGGATCGCTACCCCGGTGTCGCGATCCGTTTACTCGAAGGCAGCGACCATGCCTTGTCGGATTTCGACGCCGACCTGCCGCATGTGCTGCGCTTCCTCGGTCTGCAAGACTGAATGCGGCGCCGCGCGTCGGCGACAATCCCGCGCCTATGTACGCTCTGTTTGAAGATGCCGGGAAATTCCACGCCGGCCGCGTGATGTCCGAGGCCGACAACTCGGCACAGATCGAGCTCGATTCGGGCAAGCGGGTCAAGGTCAAGGCGGCCAACCTGTTGTTGAAATTCGAGCAACCCGCGCCGGCTGAATTGATCGCACGCGCCCAGGCCCTGTCGAGCGAGATCGACCTCGATCTGGCCTGGACCTTCGCGCCCGAGGCCGAGTTCGGCTTCGCCGATCTGGCGCGCGACTATTTCAGCGCCAAGGCGGGCGTTGAGCAACAGGCGGCAGCCTTGTTTCGATTGTTCGAGGCGCCGCATTATTTCCGCCGCCTGGGCAAGGGCCAGTTCAGGAAGGCGCCCGAAGAAATCGTCAAGGCGGCCCTGCTCGGCATCGAGCGCAAGAAGCAGGTCGCGGCGCAAATCGAAACCTGGGCCGCCGAATTGCAGGCCGGCGCCTGCCCGGCGCCGGTGCGCGAGCAGCTCTACAAGATTTTGTTCAAGCCCGACAAAAATGCGGCGGAATACAAAGCCGTGGTCGAAGCGGCCCGGCATTCGCAGCGCGCGCCGCTCGATCTGTTGAAGGCGGCGGGCGCGATCGACAGCCCCTACCGCTTCCACTGGAAGCGCTTCCTGTTCGAGCAGTTTCCGCGCGGCACCGGTTTTCCGGTCGGCCTGGACGCACCACCGATCGACGAGGATTTGCCGCTGTCCGCCGTGCAGGCCTTCTCGATCGACGATTCGGCGACCACCGAAATCGACGATGCGCTGTCGGTCCAGGGCCTGGGCACGGGCAGCGTCACCTTGGGCATTCACATCGCTGCGCCGGCGCTGGCGATCGCGCCGGGCAGCCCCATCGACAAGGTCGCGGGCGAGCGGCTTTCCACCGTCTATATGCCGGGCTGGAAGCTGACCATGCTGCCCGACGCCGTGGTTCAGGCCTATACGCTGATCGAAGGGCGCGAGTGCCCGGCCGTGAGCCTGTATGTGACGCTCGATGAAGCCACGCTCGAGGTGCGCGACAGCGTGACCAAACTCGAGCGCGTGCCGATCGTCGCCAATCTGCGCCACGACAGGCTCGATGCGGTGATCACCGAAGCCGCGCTCGACGGCAGCGCGCCGGCCGATTTCGCATTCGCCGCGGAACTCAAATTCGCCTGGCGCCTGGCGCGCGCCCTGAAAGCCCAGCGCGAAGTGGTGCGCGGCAAGCCGGAGAATTTCAACCGGCCCGACTACAACTTCAAGCTCGAAGGCGGCGATGGCGCTGAGCCGCGCGGCGACGAAACGGTGCAGATCACCACACGCCAACGCGGCGCGCCGCTCGATCTGATCGTCGCCGAGGCCATGATCCTGGCCAACAGCACCTGGGGCGCATGGCTTGCCAGCTGCGGCGTGCCCGGCATCTACCGCAGCCAAGCCAGCCTGGCGCCAGGCGTGAAGGTGCGCATGGGCGTCAAGCCCGCGCCGCACGCCGGCATGGGCGTCGCGCAATACACCTGGGCGACATCGCCACTGCGGCGCTATGTCGATCTGGTCAACCAGTGGCAAATCGTGGCCTGCGCGAAGCACGGCCGCACGGCGGCATTGGCCGCGCCGTTCAAGCCGCGCGATGCATCGCTCTTTTCGGTGATTTCGGCCTTCGATGCCGCCTACGCCGCGTATGCCGATTTCCAGCATGGCATCGAACGCTACTGGACCCTGCAGTGGCTGGCGCAGCAAGGCACAACCGAGCTCGACGCCAGCGTCATGAAGGACGGCCTGGTGCGTGCCGAGGTGCTGCCGCTGGTCTTCCGGGTGCTTGGCTGCGAGACCCTGCCACGCGGAACGCCGGTGCGCGTGCGCATCACCGGCAGCGATGCCTTGACGCTCGATCTGCACGCCAACCTGCTGGTGCGCCTAGATGCATCGTCGCCGGCTCCGATCGAGACCGACGACGACAGCGAAGACGAAGCGGGCGCCGCGCCATTGGCGCTGGCGATCGAACTCGACGCACCGGCCGAGGCCGCCGAAACCGCGGCCACCCCGACCTGAGCGCCAGCGCATGGCCCGTCGCCAATACGTCAACAGCCGCCTGACGGCATCGCAGCAACAGCAATTGCAGCGACCGAAGACCCGCGCCGGCCGCTGGCTGGCCAGGCTGAGCACCTTGCAACTCGCGCTGCTGGCCTCGCTGGCGCTGCACACCGTGCTGCTGACCGTGCGCTTTGTGGATCCGGAACGCTTCAACCGCCTGTTCCAGGACACGCCGCTCGAAGTGATCCTGGTCAATGCCCGCTCCGACCAAGTGCCGCTGCGCGCGCAGGCCATTGCGCAGGCCAACCTGGCCGGCGGCGGCGAGGCGGTCGCGGGCCGGGCCACCTCGCCGCTGCCGCCGTCGGCCACGGTCGAGCTGGGCGAAACGAGCGAAGAGTCGCGGCGCCAGATCAAGGATCTGCAGGAGCAGCAGCAACAGTTGCTGGCCCAGATCCGGCGCGAAGTGGCGCTGCTGCCGCCACCCGACCCGGCGCGCGACACCGGCACGCCGGAAGAGCGCGCACAGGAGGAAAAGCGCCGCCAATTGCTGCGCTACCTGGCCGAGATCGAAAAGCGCATCAACGAAGAGAACGCGCGGCCGAAAAAACGCTATATCAGCCCGGCCACACGCGAGGCCGGCTTTGCCATCTATTACGACGCGCTGCGGCGCAAGGTCGAGGAGCGCGGCACACGCGACTTTCCCGAATACCAGGGCCAGAAGCTGTACGGCGAACTGACGATGAACGTGACGGTCGATGCCCAGGGCCGCGTCATCGAAGCCGACGTCGTGCGCCCTTCGAAGTCGCGCGTGCTGGACCGGCGCGCCATGGCCATCGTGCGGGCGGCCGGGCCCTTCGGCCACTTCAATGCAGAGATGTTGCGCGAGGCTGAGGTCATCGTCGTGACCTCGCGCTTTCGCTTCACGCGCGACGATGGCCTGGAGGCCACGCCGCTGGCCACGCAACGATGAAACTGGCCGCAGCGCTACGCCAACTCGGCCGCGTGGCCGCATTGACGCTGATCTCGCTGCTGGCGTTGCAGCTGTTCTTTATTGCGCGCATCGCCGCGATGGCGCGCATCGACCCGCAATCGACCGCCTTCCAGCGCAGCGAAGCCTGGCGCCTGCTGAGCGAGCACGGTCGCATCGAATGGAGCCAGCAGTGGATGCCCGACGAGCGCATCGCGGCCAATCTGAAGCGCGCCGTGATCGCCAGCGAAGATGCGGCCTTCGCCGAGCATGGCGGCATCGACTGGGACGCGATCGAGCGCGCCTGGGAACGCAACCAGCGCGCCGAGGCGCGCGCCGAGCAGCGCAATACCCTCAACGACAAGCACAGCCGGCCGCGTATCGAGCCCAAGCTGGTCGGCGGCTCGACGATCACCCAGCAGTTGGCGAAAAACCTGTTCCTGTCGGGCGAGCGCACGCCAATTCGCAAGGTCCAGGAGTTCGTGCTGACGTTTGCGCTCGAGGCCTGCCTGTCCAAACGCCGCATCCTCGAGATCTACTTGAACAACGTCGAATGGGGCGAAGGCCTGTTCGGGGCCCAGGCCGCCGCGCGCCACTACTACCGCGTCGATGCGGCGCAGCTGGGCACCACCCCTGCGGCGCGCCTGGCGGTGATGCTGCCCGCGCCCAAGCGCTTCGAAGAACGCCCCGGCTCGCCCTATGTGGCGGGCCGCGCAGCGACCGTGGTAGCGCGCATGGGGGCGGTTGATCTGCCATGATGAATGCGCAGACGGTCGAACTGGCTGCCGCGGCGGCGCGCCTGGTGGTCGAAGACGGCATGGAGTACGCACAGGCCAAGCGCAAGGCCGCGCGCGCGGTCGCCAGCCGCGCCGCACTGCCGAGCAACGAGGCGGTCGAAACCGAAGTGCGCTCTTATTTGGCGCTGTATTGCGCCGACACCCAGCCGGCCGAGTTGCGCGCCCTGCGTCGTTTGGCGCTGCGCTGCATGCTCCGGCTGGCAGAATTTCGCCCGCATCTGGGTGGCGCCGCCTGGCGTGGTACGGCGACGCGCCTGTCCAGCCTGCACCTGGATCTGTACTGCGACGATCCCAAGGCCATGGCGATTTCGCTGATCAACCTCGGCATCGCCTACGACAGTGCCAGCCTGCCGGGCAGCCACCGCGGCGAGCCGGTCAATCTGCTGAGCTTCGCCGAGCCTTGCGCCGAACTCGGCGAGCCGGTCACGCTGCACCTGGCGGTGCGCGACCTCGACGACCTGCGCGGCGCGCTCAAACCCGATGCCCAGGGCCGCAGTTGGCGCGGCGATGCCAGCGCACTGCGTCGGCTGTTGGAAGCGCAGACAAACCCATGATCTCAACTGCGCGAAGCGCTTGTGATGTCGTAGCCAATACCGCGGCGCGCAGCGCGGAGCTTGCCTGATGAACCTCGATCGGCGTGGCTGGGCCTTGGCGGCGGGCGTCGCGGCAGCGGCCGCAACCGCGGGGGTCGGCTGGTCGGCCTGGCGCCAGCGTGGCGCGGGCGTCGGCATAGAAGCGAGCGCTGCAGATGCGTTGTGGTCATCGAGCTTCGACGCGCCCGACGGCACCCGGCTGGCGATGTCGGCCTTTCGCGGCCAGGCACTGGTGCTGAATTTCTGGGCCACCTGGTGCCCACCCTGCATACGCGAGATGCCGGCGCTCGATCGATTCGCGCGCACCTTCGCGCCCCGCGGCTGGCGCGTCGTCGGCCTGGCTGCCGACGCGCCCGAGCCGGTACGCGAATTTCTCGCCCGCACGCCGGTGTCGTATGCGATCGGTTTGAGTGGCTTTGCCGGCATCGAACTGTCGCGGCGCCTGGGCAACCTCGGCGGCGGGCTGCCGTTCACGCTGCTGTTCGGCCGAGACGGCACGCCGCGGCAAAGTCGCATGGGCGAAATCAGCTACGAGGATCTGGCCGGCTGGGCCAGGGGCATTGGATAGGCCTCTACGCCAAAATGTCACTATCAGTAGCTAAATGGCGTAAAGTCCGGGCCTTCTCAAAGGCCGCTCGCATGCCATACCGCAACCCATGTTGGGCTACAAAGCGGTAACGTTGATGACTGTTGAACGAGTGATGCGGTGGCAAAGTGCCGCACCCTCCCCGGAGAACCCTGCATGGATCTGCGCAAACTGAAGACCCTGATCGACCTCGTCTCGGAATCGAATATTTTCGAGCTCGAGATCACCGAAGCCGACGGCAAGGTGCGCATCGTCAAGGCTGACCTGCACGCGGTCGCTGCGCCGACGGTCACGCTGGCGCCGGCCCCAGCGGCAGTGGCTGCCACCCCCGTGGTGCGTACGGCAGCCACGATCGCTGCCGACAAAGCCGAGACTGAGGCGATCGCAGCCGCCGAAACCGGCCACATCGTCAAGTCGCCGATGGTCGGCACCTTCTACCTCACGGCCAGCCCCGGCGGCAAGCCATTGGTCGAGATCGGCTCGGCCGTCAAGGCCGGCGAACCGGTGTGCATCATCGAGGCCATGAAGATCATGAACGAGATCGAGGCCGACGAAAGCGGCACGATCGCCAAGATCCTGTGCGAGAACGGCCAGGCGGTCGAGTTCGGGCAGCCCTTGTTCGTCATCGACCGCAGGAGCTGACCATGGGCCTCCCAGATCACATTCGTTGGCTGCCCCCCAGGGGAGCACAGGCCCCTTTGGGGGCGGCCCTTCAAGAGGCCTGACGTGTTCAAGAAGATCCTGATCGCCAACCGGGGCGAGATCGCCCTGCGCATCCAGCGCGCCTGCCGCGAGATGAACGTCAAGTCGGTGGTAGTCTATTCCGAGGCCGACCGCGACGCCAAATATGTCAAGCTGGCCGATGAGGCCGTTTGCATCGGCCCGGCGGCGTCGGCGCTGAGCTACCTGAATATGCCGGCGATCATCTCGACGGCTGAGGTGACCGACGCCGAGGCCATTCACCCCGGCTACGGCTTCCTGTCCGAGAATGCCGACTTCGCCGAACGCGTCGAGCGCAGCGGTTTCGTCTTCATCGGGCCGACGCCCGAGTCGATCCGCATCATGGGCGACAAAGTCTCGGCCAAGCAGGCCATGATCAAGTCGGGCGTGCCTTGCGTGCCGGGCTCCGAGGGCGCGCTGCCCGACGATCCGAAAGAGATCGTCAAGAGTGCGCGCGCCATCGGCTACCCGGTGATCATCAAGGCCGCGGGCGGCGGCGGCGGGCGCGGCATGCGCGTGGTGCATACCGAAGCGGCCCTGCTGCACGCGGTGCAGACCACCCGGGCCGAAGCCGGCGCGGCCTTCGGCAACCCGGCCGTCTATATGGAGAAGTTCCTCGAAAACCCGAGGCACATCGAGATCCAGGTGCTGGCCGACGAGCACAAAAATGCGGTCTGGCTCGGCGAGCGCGACTGCTCGATGCAGCGCCGCCACCAGAAGATCATCGAAGAGGCGCCGGCACCGAGCATCGCGCGGCGCGTCATCGAGCGCATCGGCGACCGCTGTGCTGCAGCCTGCAAGAAGATCGGCTACCGCGGTGCCGGCACCTTCGAGTTCCTGTTCGAGAACGGCGAGTTCTTTTTCATCGAGATGAATACCCGCGTGCAGGTCGAGCACCCGGTGACGGAACTGGTGACCGGCATCGACATCGTGCAGATGCAGATCCGCGTCGCGGCCGGCGAGAAGTTGCCGTTCACGCAGCGCAATATCCAGATGCGCGGGCACGCCATCGAATGCCGCATCAATGCCGAAGACCCGTACAAGTTCACGCCGTCGCCGGGCCGGATCACGATGTGGCACCCGCCGGGCGGCCCAGGCGTGCGCGTCGATTCGCACGCCTATACCAACTACTACGTGCCGCCGAACTACGACTCGATGATCGGCAAGATCATCGTCCACGCCGATACGCGCGACCAAGCCCTGGCGCGGATGCGCACGGCCCTGAGCGAGACCGTGGTCGAAGGCATCTCGACGAATATCCCGCTGCACCGCGAGCTGATGGTGGATGCCAAATTTATCGAGGGCGGGACCAATATCCATTACCTCGAAGGCTGGCTGGGCCAGCACAAACGCTGAGCCTTCGATGCACGAGCTGGTTTTGCGCGCGGGCGAAGACCTGGTCGAGCCGGTATCGGAGGCCTTGATGAACGAGCTGGAGGCACTCTCGGTCTCGGTCGAGGATGCCGATATCGATACCGATGCCGAGTGCGCGCTGTTCGGCGAACCCGGTATGCCGGCGTCACGCGGGGCTTGGCGGCATTCGACGCTGCGCGCGCTGTTTGCCGGCGAGGCCGCAGCGACCGACGCGGCGACCTTGCTGTTGGCGCAATCCTGGGCCGCGGATGTGCATGTGCAGGCCTTGCAGGCCGTGCCCGATGCCGATTGGGTGCTTCTCACGCAGGCGCAGTTCACGCCGGTCGAAATCACCCCGACTTTCTGGATCGTGCCGAGCTGGCACGAGGCGCCCCCCGCGGCCTTGAAAACGATCCGCCTCGACCCGGGCCTGGCCTTCGGCACCGGAACGCATCCGACCACGCGCATGTGCCTGCGCTGGATCGCGCATCACGCACGGGCCTGGCCGCGGGTGCTCGACTACGGTTGCGGCTCGGGCATCCTGGCCATCGGCGCCGCGCTGCACGGCGCCGAATCGATCGACGCGGTGGATATCGATGCCGCCGCCGTCGAGGCCACGCAGATGAATGCGGCGGCCAACGGCATCGCGCTGGTTGCGGCCGCGCCCGATCGTGCACAGGGCCGCTATGCGCTGGTGCTGGCCAATATCCTGGCCCGGCCGCTGACCCTGCTGGCGCCGCTGCTCTGCGGCCACGTCGAAGCCGAGGGCCGTCTGCTGCTGGCGGGCATCCTCGAGCGCCAGGTCGATGAATTGCGCACGGCCTATGCGCCCTGGCTGGCGCTCTATGTCGAAGACCGCGAAGACGGCTGGGTGCTGATGAGCGGCCGGGCCGCGGCGGCGCCATGAGCCTGGCCACACGCTGCACCGCCTGCGGCACGGTCTTCCGTGTCGTGCAGGACCAGCTCAAGGCCTCCGAAGGCTGGGTCCGCTGCGGCCGCTGCGGCGATGTCTTCAATGCGCTCGAAGGTCTCTTCGACCTCGAGCGCGAATCGGCGCCGGCCTGGACGCCCTCGCAGCGCGGGCCGCTGGATCTCCTACCCGCCAGTGCCGATGAACATGCCGCGCAGGCCGCCGCACGCGACGAGCCGATCGCCGAGCCCGAAAGTGGCGCCGCCGAAGATACGCTGATCGATACCCGCGCCGATTCGCAGATCGAAACCCGCCAGCCCGAGCCCGACGACCTGGATCAATACGCGGTCGGCCGCGGAGAAGATTCCGGGTTCGACGATGAAGCGGCCCTCAACCTGCCCGCGGGCGCCGCAAGTCCCGAGCCGACGCCGGAATTTTTGCGCCACGCCGAGAATGCCGCGCGCTGGCAGCGCCCGGGCGTGCGACTGGCCTTGTCCGCCGCCGCCACCCTGCTGGGCCTGCTGCTGGCCGGCCAGTGGGTTCTTTGGCAGCGCGATGCGATCGCCGCACGCTGGCCCGCGGCCGCGCCGCTGTTGGCGCACGCCTGCGAGCCGCTGGCCTGCCGCATCGAGCCGCTGCGCCGCCTCGATGGCCTGGCCGTCGAGAGCAGCGGCCTGACCCAGCTCGACAGCCCTTCGCATTACCGCTTGCAGGTGGCGCTGCGCAACCGCGACGCGCAGGCGCTGATGACGCCGTCGCTGGACATCACCCTGACCGACAACCGCGGCGAAATCGTCGCGCGCAAGGTGCTGGGCCCGCGCGAGTTCGGCGGTGCCGCCACGGCGACGATGGGCGCCGGCACCGAGCTTGCGCTGCAGGCCGTACTCGACAGCGGCGAGCGCCGCATCAGCGGCTACAGCATCGAAATCTTCTACCCCTGAACCCCACGAGGCTCCATGCCAGCTTTGATCTGCGGCTCGCTCGCATTCGACACCATCACCAATTTCCCCGGCCGCTTCGCGCAGCAGATCCTGCCCGAGCAGGTGCATATCCTGAACGTCTCGTTCCTGGTGCCCACGCTGCGTCGCGAATACGGCGGCTGCGCCGGCAATATCGCCTACAACCTGAAGCTGCTCGGCGGCGAACCTGTGGTGCTGGCGGCGATCGGCAACGACGGGGGCGACTACCTGGCGCGCTTTGCCAGCCTGGGCATCGACAACGCCTGCGTGCGCATCGAGCCTGAGCACTACACCGCGCAGGCGATCATCATCACCGACGCCGATAACAACCAGATCACCGCCTTCCACCCCGGCGCGATGGCGCAATCGCACCTGAGCCCCGTGCCTGTTCGCGCCGATCTGGCAATCGGCATCATCGCCCCCGACAGCCGCGAAGCCATGCTCGCGCATGCCGAGCAACTCCACGCGGCCGGCGTGCCCTTCATCTTCGACCCCGGCCAGCAATTGCCGGTATTCGACGGCGCGGCGCTGCACCACTTTGTCGAGCAGGCCAGTTGGGTGGCACTCAACGACTACGAAGCTCGCATGCTCTGCGAGCGCATGAACACCACGCTCGAGTACCTGTCTCGAACCCCGGGCCTGCGCGGTGTGGTGGTCACGCTCGCAGCTGAGGGCTGCGATGTCTGGCAGCAGGGCCAGGCCACGCGCGTGAGCGGCGTGACCGCGAGCGAAGTGCTCGACCCCACCGGTTGTGGCGATGCCTTTCGCGCCGGCCTGCTGTTCGGGCTCGAACGCGGCTGGAGCCTCGAGCGCTGTGCCGCACTCGGCAACCGTCTGGGCGCGCTGAAAATTTCCTGCCGCGGTGGGCAAAATCACCGGATCGAATCCTCATTTCTGAGCGCGTAGAAAACCGCTGGGGCTGCACGCTGGCCGGTGCGTCGCTACAGTCGAGTTGTAAAGGTTCGACAAGCCCGACACCATGGATACCCTGCCCTACTTGGCCATCGTCGGCGCCGCCGTGGCCGGCGCCATGGCCGGTGCGGCCGCCTGCTACCGGCTGCTCAACCGCATGATCGTCGAGTTGCGCGAGCGCTTGGCGCGCTCAGAGCAAGCCCGCAACGGCGCCGTCGAACGATCGGCGCAGGCCCGTGAGCAGATTGCGCAACTCAATCGGTCGATCACCGAGCTGCGCCGAACGCACAGCACCCAAGCCAAGTTGAACTCGTCCCGCGAGCAGGTCGAGAAGACCCTGGCCGAAGGAGACCGAAAGACCCTGGTAGCGGTCGACCGCGAAACCATCCGGGCCTTCGCCGACACGCAGGTGATGAGCAAACTCTGAGATCGCGCGGGGCCGCCGACAAAAAAACCCGGCCGAAGCCGGGTTTTTGCTTGCATCGGCGCAGGCGCTCGTGCAGACCACAAAGCCTGCAACGAACGGCCCTGCGTCAGGGCCTGTTGCCCGTCGGAAACGGCCAAGCAGCCGCTGGGCTCAGCGCCGTCTTGGCCACAGGCGCCGCAGGTGCCGCGGCTGGGGCAGCCTTCTTAGGGGCAGCCTTCTTCTTGGCCGCAGGCTTCTTCGCAGCAGCCTTCTTCTTGGCCGCAGGCTTCTTCGCAGCAGCCTTCTTCTTCGGCGCCGCCTTCTTGGCGGCCTTCTTCTTCGGCGCCGCCTTCTTGGCGGCCTTCTTCGCCGCCTTCTTCGCCGCCGGCCGCTTCTTCGCCGCTGGCTTCTTGGCAGCCTTCTTCGCCGCCGGCTTCTTCGCCGCCGGCTTCTTCTTCATCGCCGGCTTCTTGGCGGCAGACTTCTTCGCCGCCGGTTTCTTCGCAGCGGCCTTCTTGGCCGGAGCCTTCTTCTTCGCAGTTGCCATTTCAATTCTCCTTGATCAAGTTGCAAAGAGCACCGCATCGATCGAGCTCGATCGATGCGGCGATTCACCGCCCGAGGGTTGTCCGGCGGAATTGCCGGCTCCTCGATTCGGTGAACGGGGAAGCGTCATGTGGTCTCAGCTCTATCGGCCTCGTACCCCACAACGCGGGTCTTGATCTCTAGCTTGTCAAGGAAGCAGGCAGGCTCTGCGGCCGGCTCTATTCCCAGGACAGTGCGCCACCGGATTGGTACTCGATGACGCGGGTTTCAAAAAAGTTGCGCTCCTTCTTCAGGTCGATCATTTCGCTCATCCAGGGAAAGGGGTTTTCCTCGTTCGGGAAGAGCTCCTCGAGGCCGATCTGCGCCGCCCGCCGGTTGGCGATATAGCGCAGGTAGCCCTTGAACATACTGGCGTTGAGGCCGAGCACGCCGCGCGGCATGGTGTCTTCGGCGTAGCGGTATTCGAGCTCGACGGCCTCGAGGAACAGGGCCTTGATCTCGGCCTTGAACGCGGCCGTCCAGAGCCGCGGGTTCTCGAGCTTGATCTGGTTGATCAGGTCGATGCCGAAATTGCAGTGCATCGACTCGTCGCGCAGGATGTACTGGTACTGCTCGGCCGCACCGGTCATCTTGTTCTGCCGGCCCATCGACAGGATCTGCGTGAAGCCGACGTAGAAGAACAGCCCCTCCATCAGGCAGGCGAAGACGATCAGGCTCTTCAAGAGCGTCTGGTCGTCCTCGGGCGTGCCGGTGTGGAAATGCGGGTCGCTGATGGCTTCGATGAACGGGATCAGGAATTCATCCTTGTCGCGGATCGAATCCACCTCATGGTAGGCGTTGAAAATCTCGCCTTCGTCCAGGCCCAGCGACTCGACGATGTACTGGTAGGCGTGGGTATGGATCGCTTCCTCGAAGGCCTGGCGCAACAGGAACTGGCGGCACTCGGGCGCCGTGATATGCCGGTAGGTGCCGAGGACGATATTGTTGGCGGCCAGCGAATCGGCGGTGACGAAGAAGCCGAGGTTGCGCTTGATGATGCAGCGTTCGTCTTCGGTCAGGCCGTTCGGGTCTTTCCAGGTCGCGATATCGCGCGACATGTTGACCTCTTGCGGCATCCAATGATTGGCGCAGGTGGCGAGGTACTTCTCCCAGGCCCACTTGTACTTGAACGGCACCAGTTGGTTGACGTCGGTCTGGCCGTTGATGATGCGCTTGTCGGCGGCGTTGACCCTGCGCGCGCCATCGATCGGTTTGGCCGGAGACACGACCGGACGCACTGCGCGATCGAGCGGCGATTCAGGCGGCGTTGACAGAAAACCGAGGGGCGACGAAACCATGGCCCGCGCCTCACGTGAAGGCTCTTGCGCGGTGCGATTTTGCGGTGTCGTCCTGTTGCTGACGTTGTCTTCCCAGACCAGCATGTAGCATTTTCCTGTGCGTTGAATTATCGGAGTGTTGTGTGCAAACACCAAGCACTTCTTGACATCGAAGCGCTTGCGTTGTTGCGCTCATGCATCGTGCGGCGATCTCATGCGCATCGATGAAAGCGCGTGATCGAACTCACTGACACGCTTCGCATCCCGGGTCGTCGATGGCGCAAAACTTCATGTCGGTGGCAGGTGCGTCGTTCATTTGCGCGCGCGCTTGCATCACTGCCGCATCGAGTGCCGACATCGCCGCGCCGCCGCTTGCGGCGCCTGAACTCACCGCGTTGTGGTGGCTGCGCGTGACGGTGCTCATCTCGGCGTGCGTGGCACCCATCGTGCGCAGGTAATAGGTGGTCTTCAGGCCGCGCGTCCAGGCCAGCTTGTAGGTTTCATCCAGGCGCTTGCCCGACGCGCCGGCCATATAGATATTCAGCGATTGCGCCTGGTCGATCCATTTCTGGCGCCGCGCCGCGGCCTCGACCAGCCAGCTCGCATCGACCTCGAAGGCCGTGGCATAAAGCTGCTTCAGCGACTCGGGCACACGATCGATCGGGCGCAGCGAACCCTTGTAGTGCTTCAGGTCCATGACCATCACGTCGTCCCACAGGCCGAGCGTTTTCAGATCGCGCACCAGGTATTCGTTGACGATGGTGAACTCGCCCGACAGGTTGGATTTGACCGACAGGTTGCCGAAGCAGGGCTCGATCGACGCATCGACACCGATGATGTTGGAGATGGTGGCCGTCGGCGCGATGGCCACGCAGTTGCTGTTGCGCATGCCGTGTTCGGCGATGCGCGCGCGCAAGGCATTCCAGTCGAGCAACATCGAAGTATCGACCTCCACATAGCCACCGCGCTGCTCGGCCAGCAGCTTCAAGGAATCCAGCGGCAGCACGCCGCGATCCCACAGCGAGCCGCTGTAGCTCGAATAGCGGCCGCGCTCGGCCGCGAGTTCGGTCGAGGCCCAGTAGGCGTGGTAGCAGACAGCTTCCATCGAGCGGTCGGCAAACTCGACCGCCTCATGGCTGGCATAGGGCAGGTGCAATTGGTACAGCGCATCCTGGAAACCCATGATCCCGAGGCCGACCGGGCGATGCCGCAGGTTGCTGTCGCGCGCCTTCTTGACCGCGTAGTAGTTGAT